>CAZGBQ010000032.1:21462-29211 GCA_964524045.1 uncultured Acidobacteriaceae bacterium | reverse complement strand
GCGGAATCTTACTATGCCGCGAGGGGATTCCGTGGCTCGCTCAGGGTCTAAATGTTGCACGCCAGCACCCGCGCATCGCGAAGTCTTGTGGTCATGGCCGTTCATTGGTTTGTGGTACTCGGGTTTGTGGTACTTGAATGTCGTCAGACGGACATGATATTGCCGCCACAATCTCAAAGCCAAGCGAGAGGAAATGACGCGGTATCGCCGATAAGTGGAGGACAAAGCAATCATGCACGAGGTCACCAAACGTTCGATTTTCCGCTGGACTCACATCATCTGTGGCATTCCGATACTCGGTTACATTTATGATTCACCTTCGGACACTCCGAGTTACGCCCACTCCGTTCGGTATGGCTTTCTTCCTGTGTTGCTCCTTTCGGGATTGTGGATGTGGAAAGGCCATGTCGTTCGACGGCTTATTTCGAAAGGATCGGCCTGACACTCACGGCCGTTGCAAGTTACGCTGGGCGCAGCTGAATTAGGCGCAAAGATTGGAGCCATACATGAAGAAACCTGTGGCGGTGGAACCTGCCTCTGCATGCATCGACGAGAGGATCAAGGAACTTGGGGGCTGGCGCGGGAAGACGCTCGCGAAAGTGCGCTCAATCATACACAAGGCAGACCCTGAGATCGTCGAAGAGTGGAAGTGGGGGACTCCCGTCTGGTCGCACAATGGCATCGTCTGCACAGGAGAGACGTACAAGAGCGCCGTCAAGATGACATTTGCCAAGGGAGCTGCGTTGAAGGATCCTTCACGTCTTTTCAACTCCAGCCTCGAAGGGAATATTAGGCGCGCTATCGACATCCACGAAGGCGAAAAGGTCAATGAAACGGCCTTGAAGAATCTTATCCGCGCCGCAGTAGCGCTCAATGTCCATCTCAAGAGTAAGGGCAAAAGTAAGCCGAAGCCCCGGTGAGCGAGCAGCTAACCACGACTGCATCCGACTACTTCAGACGATGTGAATCGGTCGGATTTCCACTAGCGCTACCGTGAACCTCGCGGTAATCCGGGTCTTCCTGGTTGTGCTGGATTGAGAGCACGAGCAACGGTATTCTTCTGCTTCCGCGCATCGCTAGCTTTGTGCGATTCAGGAGCGGCCTTGAGCTACGTTGAAAAACATCTGATTCCAGGCGAGTCGGTGCAATACCAGACCAAGCTACATTGGATCGTCATGTTGGGGCACGCGGCGCTGGCCGTTCTGCTGGACTTGCTCGCGATTGGAATTGTGATTGGCTGGGCCGTGCTTGGCACGAAAGCGAAGGGATCGTCCATCCCGACTGCGGTTTATCTCTTTGCTTTAGCCTGTTTTGTTATAGGCGGAGGGCTATTCTTCGTTGGGATACTGAAGCGAAACGCAACGGAGATGGCAGTCACCAACAAGAGAGTGATCGTCAAGACCGGCATCGTGGATCGCCGGACCATCGAAATTCTTCTTTCGAGGATTGAGAGCGTCGCGGTAGAAGAGCCGGCCTGGGGAAGATTGCTCGGATATGGCACGGTGATCGTGCGCGGCACAGGCGGCACGCCCGAAGTGTTCTCAAAAATCTATCATCCTTTGGAGTTTCGGGAGCAGGTGCAACGGCAGATTGCGGGAGCAGGGAAGACGGCGTGAGCAAGGACGCGTGTTCAAACGCGTTGTGCTTGAATTCCCGCAGTTCCGCAGAAACGTAGCGGAGATTACTCCGGCTAGCGAGATGGGGCGCAGCAGGCGGCGCCCCTACGAACGCGTTTTCATGCGTCCATCTGCGGAACTAGAAGGTCAAGCGCAATCGCGCGGAAACACTGCGTGGCGATGCAACCGCCGTCCCGGAAAAAAGACTCGCGAAGTTGATGACGTTGACGCGATCGGCCAGATTTGAAACCTGAATTTGAAAGACGGCGCTGCGTTGTTCTCTGCGGTAGAGTTCCGCCCCGCCTGCAGCGTCTAGGGAAAGATTCGGGCGAACTCGCCCGCGGACCAAATCCACCTGATTGAAGATCGCCGGGCCGTACTGCGCCAGCAAGAAGCTGGGGTCGGCCCCGCCGGTGTCCGCCGGCAAGCCGCTGCCATACTGCGCGCCCATGGCCAGCCAGACATGGCGTGGCGCTTCGAATCGAACGCGCGCGCGAAAGGTGTTTCGCTGGTCCTGCGTCACGGCGAATTTGCTGGTATTCGTCAGCAGATTGGCCGCGTCGCTTCCGATGAAGAGTCCGCCGGTGATCGGTCCCTGGCCGATCCCGGCTTGGTTGGCATAGCTCAAGAAACCGGAGAATCTGCCCCAGCGCGGCGCTTCCAGGCGCAACTCCTCGCCATAAATGCTGGCTCTTGCAAATGCGATGGGGAAACCAATCCCGGTGTCCAGCAGCACATCATCATCCGGATAATTGCGAAGGGAGCGCCGGAACACCGTGGCGTCCAGCCGGAGCCTTCCGAATAAAGACTTTGTCAATCCGCCTTCGTAGAAATTCGCGCGAGCTGGCCGGACCGGCAGGCGCAAAACGGAGGGACTGATGGCATCGAGCTGCGATGAGCTGGCGAGCAACAGATTTTCCACGGCGGGAGTCTGAAAAACGCGGTCGTAGGAAGCGTGCAGCAGTAGATTTAGCGACGGGAAAAAACGGGAAAGCCCTACGCGCGGGCTCCAGGCCGATTCGCGCACGACAAAACCGTAGTGATCAAAGCGCAGGCCTGCGCTTAGGTTCCAGCGGCCGAGCCGGAGCTGGTCTTGGACATAGGCTGACGGCTCGACGTCCCAGCGGCGATCGGCAAACTGAAATTGCAGTAGTGTCCCCGGGTCGAAAAGGGCGGGATTCGTAATGTTGTATTGCAGAGTTTCGCGAACCGGGCTGAAGATGCCATCGACGCCGGTTTTCCAATCGTGGTGCCCACGATGTCCTGCGAGGTCCGCGCGCAGATATCCTTCACGATAGCCACGGTCCTGCGAAACAATTACCGGCGTTGCCGCAGCATTCGACCGCAGGGTTGCGCTCGCATCGCGCACGCTGCCCAAAAGGCTCAGGAACAAGTTTTGTGATACTGGATGCTGAAAAAAAACTTGTCCGCTTGTCTCCACATCCGCAATGTCCTGCCGCTGGCCGGCCTGTTGCTGCACCAACTCATTGGGCACGAGAAAACGCACCGCGTTGTGTGTCACGGTGACTCGCAGGCGATTCCCGCCGGAAAAATCCCTTTCGTACGAGCTGGAGAAACCTACGGCATTTCCGCGGTTGGTGAAGTTCTGGAGAACTGGCGGGTCGAGATACCGCGCCGTATGAAGTCCGTCTACGTTCGCGGAAAAGCGGCTTTCTCCCCGAACGAAGGAGACGCCACCGGAGCCATTCGCGGTCGAGAAACTGCCTCCGCTCGCGTCGAACTGCCCGTGTAGCCCGGCGGGAACATCTTTCTGGGTGGTCAATTCGACGATGCCGCCCAACTTCCTTCCATATTCGGCTGGAAAATTTGCAGTAATCACGCGCAGAGACTCCACTTCGTCGGGGTCGAAGGAAGGCGCGAAAGCCGGCGACCGATTTTGGGTCATGGGCAGGCCGTCTACGACATATTGAACGTCATACTCCGAGCCACGGGGATGCAGCACGCCATTTGCTTCCAGCAGCCAGCCGGGTTGATCCGCGACCAAGTCCAGCAATTCCCGCCCGGGCTGTGCCGTGGCTTGCTCGCCGATGGACTGGCGGCCTACGGTATAGAGCGTGCCCGTGCGATAAGGATCGACAAGCGTTGCCGAGTCGCTGACCTGCACCTGAGTCGTCAGCGGCGCTACGCCCATTGTCACCGTCAAGTGGATGGGGACCTCCGAGCGAATTTCTACCAGGTCGCTCCAGGGGGCGAATCCCTCAGCGCGCAGAGTCAGCCGGTAGACTCCGAAGGGTAAGTCCTGCGCCACATAGTGTCCGTCCGCGCTAACCAGGAACGTTCGTAGAAACTGGTTTGCACCGCTTGCCAGTTCTCCGGATGGCGCGAGCGTCGCTCCTTGCGCGTCGTGAACTTCAATGCGCAGCTCTCCGCGCACACGCTGCGCTCGGGCGCTTCGCGCAAAAAGCAACAGGAGCATAACGGCTCCAATAAACGTCAGGGCAGTTTTGAAGGGCGTCTTCATACATTAATCGGCGAACAATTTTGCGCTAAAGATCGCCTGCAGCGCGCGCGGAGGAATTATTCAGCCATTTCGGCGTAACTTGCTTACATTAGCATGTCTCTCAATTTCCCTGTCCCAATCGAATATGGTCAACGCTCGCAAGTGGCAACACTTGTTCTGTTTGACTTCATGACTGCCGGCAGTTGCCACTTGACCTGAGTGGCTGCTACGTATTTGCGTGGACTTGCGTGTGTACTTTGAGAGAAGAGAGAATCGACCTTAGGTCGCCTTCTACAAGAAAGAGTCCGGGCCCTCAACGCTCGTCGTGTTACGGGCCGGGTCTGGTCCGCGTCGTAAAACTAATGTCGACCATAGGAACCACGCACGCTTGCAACGGCGGCCAACCGGCGTCGGTCATCGAATTCCGGCAAAGCGAGGAAATCGCGTTGGCGAATTGGGAAGGATCGGCTGCCCCGTTGAGGGCTTCAGCATAGACCGTGTAACTCCTTCCTACCGCCAATCCGGAGATTTGATAGGCGCCGTCGAATTGCGCAGGACCTGGGGCGCTGCAGCTCCATCCTCCCAGGATTGCGCCGATTACTGCGCTGGTTACATTGTCCACAGCGACGACGTGCGAGCCAAAGACTCCCGTGACTTTCGGCGGAAACAGCGGCAAGGCCAGCAAATTTGCCGGAGTAATCCTTCCGCTGATCGAGCCCTGATGCAGGGTGTCCGCCGGATCGGGATATAAAACGCGCAACCCTGTCCGATCATCGTCCGTAAGAGGAGCATCCGGCTGCGACGTGGTCGGGCGCGCGCCGCTGATGGTTCCCGGCGCAGGAGCGTAAGGAAACATCATCGCGCCCCATACCGCCGAGTGGCTGAAACCGAGGAAATGCCCGAGCTCGTGCGTCAGGACGGATTCCAGGTCGTAAGCTTTGGGAGCCAATGAAAGAGCTTGGGGAGTGGCAAAGGTTGTGTTCGGGTCGGTGGGATTAAAGTAGATGTCTGCGTCGAGGATTTGGCCTAACTCGCTGGACACGGCGCTGCTGCCCACTTGAATTCCGAGGATGTCCGCAGTGATCACTCGCGTAAACGCCAGCACGCCGGGCGTAAATGCTATGTCCGCCTGATCGAAGCAAATCGTGTTCAGGCCGTCTGCACCGCACGCATGCTGTGTGGATGTGCGCGACAACGGAGACAACGTCCCTGGAAGCAGTAACGTTCCGCTCACACCGGTCCACACGCCCAGTGATTGCGTGACGGTCTGCTCGATCTCTGTCAGCCGCGCGCTCGTAGTTTGATTTTGCGTGAGGATTGTGACTGGACTTGTATTCAGCGCTGTACTCCACTGGGCTGCGAGGGTTCCTGGCCCGGTCAATTGGTGTGCGCGGACCGGGCAAGCAGCACCGCCGGAAATCGACGTTGGCTGCCGGACATCCGGAACAATCATGTTGAATGAATACGCTTGCGTCGCAGGCGCGAACGAGAATCCATAAATCAGCGCCAGAATCCAGGCGCTGAGCCGCTTTGCCTTATTCCTCATGGTGGTTCCCCTCCTGGTTTCGCACTTTACGCACTGCGTTCTCCGCGTCCGCCGCGTTAAATTCCCAACACTAGTTTTCTTCCAGTGCTTTGCGAAGCTTTTTTTGAAAAACGGTCACGGGCAAATTGCGGACGCCTGGGTGAACGAACTGGCGCGTCTGCTGGTCGAAGACGGATGCCGTGGCGGAGTCCTGCGTGACCGTCTCGATTCCAGTCCCTGCTTCGCGGGCGATGCGAAACGTTCCCTGCGACCAGCCCAGCACCCGCAGCGGCTCTCCTTCGCGCCCCCAGAGAAATAGGTACGCTTCCTCGCCCGGACGAAACGCTGGAGCGTCCTCGACTCGAGAATGGAGATTAGCAATCGATCCTCCGAGCGTGCGCACGGTCACGATTGCGCGGAGGGATCCCTTCGCTTGCTCGACGACGGCAAAGCGCGTGTCTGTCCAAATCTCACCGCCCTCCCAGGAGCTCGACGCACTCAGGCAGCGCAACCGCGCTACCGCAGTGGCTTGCCGCGCCAGGTCTTCGAAGCGCATGCGCGCCAGTGTCGTCGCGTTGGCCACCACCGCGAGGAGCGCTAAGGCCACCAGCAACAAAGCCCAGAGAAACCTCCGCCGCTCGACAAAGCTCATTTCAACGCACCTCCATCGCGCCGCTTGCTGCGGTCTTGTCCAGATTCGTGTTCTGAATGAACAGCGTTCGTGCGCCCGGTAGGGCGCTCGCTGGAACTTGCAAAGTAAGGTGGATGATGCCCAGACCCGCGGGTTGTTTCGAAATCACGGCGACGTCGCCCGGGCCGGACACGGTGTACGTCATGCTGGTGTCGAATCCACTCTGCGAAAACAGACAGATATCCGCCGTCGATGTCCCGCTTGCGGGCCTGAGAAGTGGAATGGGATTCCCACCGAGCGTGCAGGAATTGTTCGCCGTGGAAAAGAGGCCAAGCGCCGCCACATTCAAGTCGAAGTCGCTGCCCGGCTGAGAAATTCCCGCGGTGGTCGGGTCCACAACGATAATGTCTTCCCCTGTCGCAGCAGGCATGGAGCTGCTCAGGGCAATTATTTTGTCGGATGGATTTGGCGTAGCCGCGACGAGGGACACTACGTTGGAAGAAGCGCCATTCGGGTTTTGCACTTGTATGGAAACGCTGCCAGCAATCGATACGTCCGCGGCAGTCACAGGTGCGGTGCACTCCAATGCGGACACGCAGGTGGTTGTTCTCGCCGTTCCAGCAATGAGCATCGTCGAGCTCGGCCCAGGGCTCGACGGCACAAATCCACTTCCGTCCACGCGCAACGTAAAGCCCTGCGCGGCGCCCGCATACACGCTTGAGGGGTGCAACGTGAGGATGTTTGCTCCGGTCGAGAGGCTTACGTTCGCCGAGCCTGATTGCGTAGGGTCGTCGGAACTGATGGCCACCACCTGAATCGCATTCGGCGAAGGAGCAGCGGACGGAGCAGTGAAATTTCCGCTGGAGTCCAGCGTTCCGCACGCTCCTGCAGTGGAGCAGGCTGTTCCTTGTACTTGCCAAACGACGCTTTGGTTGCTAGTCCCGAGTACCGCCGCCTGAAATCCCTGGACTGCCAACGGTGCGAGCGTGACCGTGGCCGGCTGCACGGAGACCAGCACGTGATTGATAACCGTAATTTGCGTGCTGGCGCTCTTTGTGGAATCGGCCGCGCTTACGGCCGTGACGCTCACTGGGTTAGGCAACGGGATCGCACCGGGAGCGAGATAGTCCACTTGCGATGCCGTCGAGTTGGTTACGATCTGGCAGGGGCTCAAACCGAAGGCGCAGACCTGTCCCAGAACACTGCTTCCTCCGGGAACGCCGTTTACGGTCCAACTCACTCCGGTGTTTGCAGTTCCATTCGCTTGCACAGTCAGGGTCACGCGGTGATTGGCAGCCAGCGTGTACGTGGGAGGCGACACGCTCACGCTGACACCGGCTTGGATAGCCATCGTTGCCTGAGCTTGTTTGGACGGGTTCGCTTGAGGCGCCACTGTAACGGTCACTGTGTTGGGAGTCGGCGCCGTCGCCGGGGCCGTGTAGGTCGCGGAATTGGCGATGGAATTCCCGCTGGCCGTCTGCGTGGTTATCGCGCTTAAGACTCCACAGGAAGAGCC
>CAZGBQ010000032.1:0-21362 GCA_964524045.1 uncultured Acidobacteriaceae bacterium | reverse complement strand
ATTCCCGGCGCAGTAAACCGCCCGCTGGAGTCCACGGTCCCGCACGCGTTTGGACACGCACCACCAGACAAGCTCCAGCGCGTGGCGGTATCGGGATGACCGGCGCTTGTTACGCTCACTTGAAAGGGCTGCGTCGCGCCCAACTCGACGCTTGCGGTATTTGGAGTCAAAGTGAGCCCGACGTCGCTTGTAATCGTCACCACTGCAGAGCCGGATCTTGTTGCATCAGCATGGCTGGTCGCCGTAATTTGCACGGTTGCGGGGGCTGGCAAGTCGGCGGGCGCGGTGAAATCGCCAGTGGCTGCAATTGTTCCCACGCTCGGATTTCCACCAATGATGTCGTTCACACTCCAGCTCACGCTAGTGTCCGAGGTGTTTGTCACGGTGGCAGTGAACGTCAGATGGTTTCCGAGCAGAACACTCCCGCTCGGCGGCGAAACGGTTACCGTGATAGAAGGCGGTGGTGGCGGCGGGCCCACTCCTCCGGTTCCCACGCCGCAGCCCAGCATCCAAACCGCAGTGCCCAAAACTGCGACAAGAACAAGCCGCACTTTGAGGGGTTCTTCAGAACTTTGCGGAAAGGGAAGCATGCCCTGCGCAAAGCAGGCGAAGGGCCAGCGAACAAGATGAAATTGTGGTTAGACTGAATTCAAAGCGAGCTGCCATTCTTCGGCCCAAAAGCCGCGAGAAATAAATACTTTGCGACTCGGAAATCAATCCCGTCGCTTAGGCGATCAACGTACAGGACTGGTTTAGAAAGCATTTTGAAGAGAGATTAGTCCTGATTTGGTACTCGCAACGTGGGAGTCTGTTCCGATTCGGCACGAGGTCATTCACCGATTCCTGCGTTGACTTCGCTCTTGCCACCCCCAATAATCCGTCCATGGCTCGCCCCGATGCTGTTCGCCGCGTCAAGACCTACTCCGCTGCAGACGGTTTCGTGTATCAGTATTATTTCTACGAGGGCAATCGCGGGAAGCGCGGCAGCAGTCTTGGCGGCGAGTTCACGTATGTCGTCTCCATCGACCGGCAGTCCGCTTTTCCCTTCAAGATCTTTGTCCATCAATCCGCGCTGGAGGGCTGGGCCGCCCAAAACGGCCGCTCGCTCTCGAGCTCGGAAGAATACGCGGTTGCCAAAATGCGCCTCTTTCAGGCGTTCGATCAAGGCGCAGTCCAGGCCAGCTCCTCTGGAGAGCCCCCTCGGGAAGTAGTCGTCGACGCATCCAATCTCGAAGAGCTTTTGGGTCAATTGGGAATCTAGTCTTTGTCGGCAAATTTTGGTGTGTCCCGCAAACGCTTATTCCGAGTGAACCAAATTCGCCGCCACGGCGTCTGGTAGTTGTACGAGAACCGGACGGTCCTGTCCTTGTTCCAGGCAGCTGACGGTCGTGCGCAGCTAGAAGGGATCCTATGCAGGAGCTGGTTCTGATCCAACCAGTCAGCACAGCAAGGAGCGAGTTGGTGCGCGAGGCGGCTCAGGCGGATGCCCGGCAGGAATTCGAAGACCGCCTCGCCGAATGTGGACCCCTGGCCTATCGCGTCGCACGCGGAGTCTTGCGCAACGACGCTGACGCTGAAGATGTGGCCCAGGAAGCGCTGCTCCGGGCGTACAAGGGCTTTGAACGCCTGCGCGACCGTGGCCGCTTCCGCGGGTGGCTCGTTCGAATTTCGTTTCGGCTTGCGCTCGACCGGTTGCGTGCCGTAAAGCGCCGCGAACATCGGGACGCGCTCTGGTCGGAGCCGGCGCATCTTCCGCCGCCAGTCACCGCGGAAGATTTCGCCGTTTCGAAGCAGTTCCAGGGCCACCTCGAGCGCGCCCTCGAGGAGCTGCCCGAGAAACTGCGCCTTGTGCTTCTGCTTTCCGCGATGGAGGGCTACACAGTCGAAGAAATCGCTGACATGGTTGGAGCGCCGATCGGCACCGTCAAGTCTCGGATTTTCATCGCTCGAAAGAAATTAGCGGAGAAGCTGCGATGCCATGCGAACACTATAAAAACGCGCTAATCGATGCTGCAGCCGCGGGCGCCGAGCCGTTGGGAGAGTTGCGTGCGCACCTTGTCGAATGCGCTTCCTGCAGTGCGAGCTTTGCCGAAGAACAAGCTCTCTTTGCCGGGATTGACTCGAGCCTGCACTCTGCGGTGAACACTGAAGTTCCACCGTCTTTGCTCCCGCGCGTCCGCCTCGGGTTGGACGAGATCGCGTCCGCACAGCCGCACTGGAATCTTGGTTGGACGGTGGTAGTCAGCGCAGCCTTTGTGTCGGCTCTCCTTTTCTTCGCTTTCGCTATTCGGCAGAACCGCTTCACCGTACATCCCATAGAGGCAGTCACGAACCAGCCAGGCACTCCCAAAATCGCAGGCTTGGCGAAAGGGCCGTTAGTCTCTACGCCATCGGGAAAGAGCGGTTCGCTCTCGCCGCGGCCACGCGCCGTCGCCAGGAGTTCTCGGTCTCCGGAACTACCGCTGAGCGCCAGGTCCGCGCCGGAGGTTCTTGTCTCGCATGACCAGGAACTTTTGTTGGCCAGTTACGCGCGACAGTGGAGTTCTCGCAAGCGAGCGCCCCTGATCGCAGGCGACACAAACCCGAGTGCAGTGGCGCTCCTCGAAGTTTCTCTGATCCAAATCCCCGAGCTTGACGTCAAGCCCTTAGCGGAGGGGAATTCGCAATGATTTCCATCAAGACCGCCGAAGCAAGACTTGCTCAAATCACTTGGAGGAACTGATGAAGAAATGGATCTGCTTCTGTTTGATTAGCGCGCTTGGCCTGACCGTGCAGCCCTTGTTCGCGCAAGACAAGCCGCAAGAAAAGCCCAAGCCATCGATACCCGTCAAAGTGCAACTGGTCTTTGCCGAGTATGACGGTGAGAAGAAAATCTCCAGCATGCCGTACGTGTTTTCCGTGCTCGCGAACGAACGCGGCATCGACGGCACGAGCGTTCGAATGGGCATTCGGATCCCCATTGAAACCGATGGCAAAGACCAGAAAACCTCGTACCTTGATGTGGGATCAAATATCGACTGCCGCGTCAAAACAGAAGAAGACGCCCGCTTCCTGGTCGCTTTGACGATGGACCGCTCGGCGCTCTATCCTAATAAATCGCCCGAAGGAGAGAGATTGGTCGCTGAGCCGAATGGCCTGCCGCTGATCCGGCAATTTCGAACCAACGAAAGCTTGCTTCTCAAGGACGGCCAGACGTCCGAGACCGTGCTCTCCACAGATCCGCTGAATGGTCACACCATGCGTGTTTCCGTGACTCTAAATGTGCAGAAGTAGGGTGGGGTTCCGCCGAACTCAAGCCAGGATCGCTTTCAGTGCGGCTGGTAATTCCGAAAAAGCAAAAGTGTAGCGGAGCCGCTGCAGCTTTTGCGGGACGACGCGCTGGCTGGATAGCAGCAGCGCGTCTGCCATTTCTCCCAACGCGAGCCGCAGCGCGAATGCCGGAGCAGGGAAGAGCGCTGGCCGGTGGAGTGCATTCGCAAGCACTCTGGTGAAGTCCGCATTTTGCACAGGCTCAGGCGCCACAACGTTGATCGCGCCTCTTACTGCGTTGTTTTCGATCGCGAATCGAATAATCGCGGTCACATCCTCTAGCGTTATCCAGGACATCCATTGCTTGCCGGAACCGAGCTTCCCTCCTACTCCAAGCTTGAAAGGTAGGAGCATTTTTGCAAGCGCGCCACCATGCTTTGCCAGGATGATTCCGAGCCGCGCCAGCACCACACGAATACCAAGCGCTTCCGCTTTCAGGGCCTCCGCTTCCCATTCCCGCGCCAGCCCCGCCAAAAAATCTGTTCCCAGCTTGCTGTCTTCGGTCAGCGCTTCCTCGCCGCGGCTGCCATAGATTCCTATCGCGGACGCCGACACCAGCACTCTCGGTCGGGTGCTCATCCTTGCCAGGGCAGTCACCACAGCCCGGGTCGTATCAATCCGGCTTGACCGCAACAACTCTTTTCTCGGAGTGGTCCATCTCCCGCCGGCAATCGAAGCTCCGCCAAGATTCACCACCGCATCCGCGCCCACAGCGGCTCCTCCCAATTCCCCGGTTGCCGGATTCCATGTCACATCAAAACCTTGTTTCGTTCGGCCATCCACTGCACTCTGTGGGCGCATCATCCGGCAAACGGTGTGGCCTTCGCGGGCAAGCGCGCTTACTAGCGCTGTCCCTACCAGCCCCGTCGAGCCAGTTACCAAGATTTTCATCTCGCCCTCCGCCGAATTGCATCAATGGAAGGGAAGTACCCGCACCTGCTCGAACGCTACGCAACCCGCCTTCCAAGGTCAAGCCATCGAATCTTTCAAAACATTCTTCTTCGCTGAAGCTGTAATCAGCCGCTAAAGAGTCACCGATCACCACGCACAGACCAGCTGGCTGCTTCTCCCCGCTCGCGCTACAATTC
This sequence comes from uncultured Acidobacteriaceae bacterium, assembly GCA_964524045.1. Lineage (GTDB taxonomy): Bacteria > Acidobacteriota > Terriglobia > Acidiferrales > UBA7541 > Acidiferrum. Next base: position 16,965 of record CAZGBQ010000032.1, on the reverse strand, counting down.
TTATGTGCCGCTAGTATCACAGACTGTGCGAGTCAGAGTCCTTTTCTTCGGTCGGCTAAAAGATGTCGTTGGGCTGACCGAGGAGTCCCTCGATGTTGCCGAAGCTTCGACCATCGAGCAACTCTTTGCTCACTATTCAGCACGAATTCCCGCGCTTGCCAAGTACCGCTCTTCGGTCGTGCCGTCACGCAATCAGGAATTCACCGCGTGGGATACACCGCTTCATTCCGCGGACGAAGTCGCATTCCTTCCGCCGGTGAGTGGCGGATAGGCCCGAACCATGACCGCAACCACCAATCACGATGACACTTTTCAACTAGTGCGTGCGCCAATCGACATCGCCGCTCTCGCCCGCCATGTTCGCGCCCCCGAGGATGGCGCAACCGTCACCTTCGACGGGTTCGTTCGCAACCAATTTCACAATCGCCCGACGCTGTATCTTGACTATGAAGCTTACGAATCCATGGCCCTTGCCAAGATGCGCGCTCTCGGTGACGAGATGCACGAAAAATTCGCTATCCACCGCGTCGCTATCGTTCACCGTGTCGGCCGGCTGGAGATTGGCGAAACCAGCGTTTTCATTGCCGTCAGCGCCGCGCATCGCGCCGATGCTTTCGACGCCTGCCGATTCGCCATCGATACCCTCAAGCGTACTGTGCCTATCTGGAAAAAGGAGTACTTCGAAGACGGCGCGGTGTGGGCGGATGGCGAACTTCCCCCCGCGCCTTTGGCGACGCCGCGCGCTAAACGCGCATCCTAACGTGCAATGTCCATGCGACTTCCCAGCCGTGGCGCGCAACTCCTCGTCCTTGCCATGCTGCTCTCAGGCGGGGCAGTCCTCAGTCAGGATAATCCCAGCAATCCCAATCGCCCTCCATGGGCGCAGAAATCCAAAGGTAAGTCCAAGACCAACTCGAGCACGACCTCGAATCCCTCGTCGAACGCGGACTCCGGCACAACCTCTCCTTCCTCCAATACTTCCGGTTCTCCGGTAGGCGAACCTGGCAAAATTGTTCAGCCCACTCCGCCCTCACCTGTCGAAGAGCCTCAAGACCCGGCCACCCAGGGCAATCGCATTCGCGTCAACGTCAACCTCGTCACAGTTCTTGTCAGCGTTCTCGACGACCACAATCGGCCAGCACCCGACCTGCCCCGCGAAGCCTTCCAGCTTTTTGACGAAGGCAACGAGCAAAAAATCGACATCTTCGAGCCGGAAACTTCACAGCCGCTCGACCTTGTTCTGATGATTGACGCCAGTATGAGCGCCCACAAGGAAATTACTTTTGAGCGCGAAGCGGCCGCCCATTTCATCCGCCAAGTTATCCGCCCGGGCGACAGGCTTTCGGTTTTCTCTTTCGACGAAGAAGTCAGGCAGCGGGTGCCCTTCTCCGATAACGTCATGCAGCTCCAGGAGGCGGTGCGCAAGATCCCCGACGGCGCGGGTACTTCCATTTATGACGCCGTGCTTTTGGGGTCCACTTCGCTGGCGCGGCGCGGCGAAGACCACCGCCGTGTCATTATCCTGGTCACCGACGCCGGCGAAACCACCAGCCGATCCGACTTCGACTCTGCCCGCAGGGAAGCGGTTCGCTCGAATGTGCTCCTCTACACCATCGTCATCCGCCCGGTGAGAAACGAGAATGGCCGCAACACAGCCGGCGAACACGCGCTCGTAACCATGACCGACACGACCGGCGGCGCGATGTTTTTTCCGGACACGTCTCTGGAACTCACCACGATTTTTGACCGCATCGACCGCGAACTTCGGACGCAATACCGCCTCGCCTACTATCCCAATCTCCGCGGGCCTGCCAACACCTATCGCTCCATTGAGGTCAAGGTGACCTCTGGCAACTACCAGGTTCGCCACCGCAAGTCCTACCTCACCGCACCCCAATAGGGTGGCCATCTGAAGGTGTAACCACCTGAAGAGAAATAAGTTAGCCCAGTGACCGCCGGCACTAGCTTGAGTGAACTGCATCACCGCAAGAAGGTTCCCGCCTTGTAATAATTGTGATTGACATAACACGCAGGCTTGGACATGGCGGCCAGAACCGAGGAAATTATGGAAGTCCAGGTGGAGCATCTTGGCGCCTTACAATTTGAAATCCGTGCCCGCCAGCACACTATCGTGAGCGACCAGCCCGTCGAAAGTGGAGGCTTCGACGAAGGCATGACCCCGCCCGAGCTGTTGCTTGCCTCTCTAGGTTCCTGCGCCGCCTTTTACGCGGCGCAATATCTCAGGAAACACCACCTAGCGTCCCAAGGGACGCTCGTCAGCGTCTCAGCAGACAAGGTGAAGGACCCCGCCCGCTTGGACAATTTTCGCATCGCCCTCGAATTCCCCTGCGAGTTGTCTCAGAAAGACCTGGAAGGGGTCGAAGACTCAGTTCATCACTGCTTGATTCACAATACTTTGCTTCACCCGGCAAAAATCACCATCGAAATCAAGTCACGCGAGCTCGCAGCCACGTAATTCTCCACCCCGCAGCGCCTGGGTTGACCCCGCCATTCCGAATGATGCTGCTTTAGCTAACGTAGTACCGCGGGGCTATAGATTTCTTCAGGTTCCAGACGGGAGCATGGTTGACGGGGGAATCCGTTCCTGGACATGTCCCCATACCGTCGGGAGGGCATTGTGTACCGAGCAATGTTATTTCTAGCTGCCTTATTTTGCCTGCTGACTCCGGCTATGCGCAGTTACGCGCAGGATCCCTCGCAACAGCCTGCCGACCAGGCCCAAACCCAACCTTCCCTTGCCGACATCGCGCGTCAAACCCGCAAAGACAAGGAAAAAAACGCCGCCAAGGCCAAGACAGTGGTCACCGACGACAATCTTCCTTCAAGGAGCGGCTTGGGCGGGCTATCGGTTGCGGACCTCGGCGGCTCGCAAGCCTCGGGCAGTGGTGACCCGATGGCCAAAGCCGCAGCTCGATTGCAAGAGGCCCAAGCAGGGCTAGACAAATTGGACAAGTTGGATCGCGTGACTCTCGCCAAGGTGGTCCTGCTTGACCACGATGTGGATTTTCCCAATCGCCGCAACTGGGAGGACAAGCTCTACGCCGGGAAGGAGCGCTACGTCTCTCACGAACGCGAGCTCATCATCGAACTAAAGCAGATTATGGACCAGGTGCACTCCATGTCGTCGCAGGGCGCGAGCAAACTGGATTCCAACGACCCCCACGCGCAACAGTTAAAAAGCAGGTTGATGGACATCATTCAGGACGCCATCCGCACCGAACAGGTTTATCGGGCAGTGGTAATGGAAGGATGGGATCTGGCCAAGCAGGGAAAGCCATAGCCGGCGCGGAGAAAGAGGCAGCATGACCCCTTCCAATCACGAGGACCCACGAAGCAAAGCCGTGGTCGCCTTTCTCGATGGCCGCCGTCTAAAAGGCCACATTTATAACTTCTCACCGCTCAAAGACCGCTTCCGGGTTTTTCCGGAAAAAGACATCCAGCAGCACGAAGGTACCGATGTGCAAATGAAAGATTTAAAGGCTATCTTCTTCGCGCGCGATTTCAATGGTAATTCCGCCCATCGGGAATCCAATGAATTTACAACACAGGTTCAGGGGCGGAAGGCGGAGGTTACTTTTCGCGACGGCGAGAAGCTCGTGGGCACCACCGACGCCTACAATCCCCAGAAGATCGGATTCTTCATGATTCCCGCGGATCCCCGGTCCAATAATCTTCGCGTGTTCGTCATCAGCAAGAACGCTCAGCAAATTCGCTGGATCTGATAGCTCCGCTCACCTTCTTCAGCTAAGGCCTGCAAGTGCTGTAGGTCTCAGCGCCCCGGAGGTTGTCCGTCGGCTGCTGATTGTATAAACTTCGTTCGCATGCTTGACTGAAAGCGCTTGCATATTTCTATAGGCACCCTCGAACGTGACGTATTTCTACGACCGCCGCGACCTCTTGAAGGGAGCCGGAGCTCTGTGCGCCACGGGGTTGCTCTGGCCGGAAAAAGCTGGAGCCGTCCAGCGCGACCTTCGTATCGCGGGCCGTGAAGTAGAGCTGCAGATTGCCCCCGCGAGCGCGCACACTTTTCGACTGACCGTATTTGGCATCGATGGAGGCAAGACGGAACCCGTGCGTGGCAACGGGTCCCTTGTAAGGGAATCTTGGGGGCCCCCAACCGCAAAATTCACCGGAACCCAGTCGAGACGCATGGTCACCGTCGGTGAACAAGACATAAAGCTCTCTGTTGATCCCACACGAGTCATCGTCCAATCCGCAAGTCGCGAGACAGTTCAGCAGCTTACGATCGATTCCGAAACCGGCGCTGTCTCCTTTTTGGTCGGAAACTCTGCGCTTTTGGGGCTCGGCGAAGGCGGGCCGCAATTCGACCGGCGCGGATCTCAAGACCAAATGCGCAGCGGCCAGGGCGGCTACGAGCTTGCCACGCATGGCGGTCGCGTGCCCATTCCCTGGCTCATCGGCACGGCTGGCTGGGCTCTATACTTCCATCAGCCCTTCGGCACATTTGACTTCACGGGAACCGAAGGTAGGTTCATCCCCAAAGACCCATCGAGCGCCTTGCCTCTGGACGTTTTCATTGTGGCTTCGCGCGATCCATCTGTGATCATGGCCGAATATGCCAATCTCACCGGGCATCCGGAGATACCCCCGCTCTGGTCTTTGGGCTACCAGCAGTCGCACCGCACTCTTGCGAGCCTCGAAGAAGTTCTCGCTGAAGCGAAAACATTTCGTGAGAAGAAGCTCCCCTGCGACACATTCATTTATCTTGGCACTGGATTCTGTCCTTCCGGCTGGAACACCGCCAATGGCTCGTTTTCGTGGAATTCGCGCGTTTTCCCAGATCCCAAGAAAGCCATTGACGATCTTCACAAAGAACATTTTCACGTTGTGCTGCATTCCGTGATTCTCGCGGACCAGCTCAAAGGGACGGTTCACGATTCGTGTGCCGCGGAAACCTTTGACGAAGAACAAGTCAGCTGCGCTTGGGACGCGCATCGCAAGACCTTCGCGCTGGGCGTAGACGGTTGGTGGCCTGACGAGGGCGATCCTCTTGACCTTGAAGCGCGTCTCGCCCGCAACCGCATGTATTGGGAAGGGCCGCAGCTTGACCGCCCCAACGAACGTCCCTACGCTCTGCATCGCAACGGTTTCGCCGGCATGCAGCGCTACGGTTCTTTCCTTTGGTCTGGCGATGTGTCCTCGACCTGGGAAACGCTTAAGGTCCACGTTCCCATTGCCATCAACACGGGGCTCACGGGTATTCCTTACTGGGGCACGGACATCGGCGGCTTCGTTCCGACAGAAAAATTTTCTGCGGAACTCTACGTGCGCTGGTTTCAATTCGGTGCTTTCTGCACGCTATTCCGCTGCCACGGCCGCGCCTGGAAGCTTCGCCTTCCGTGGGGTTGGAACATGGGTGAAACCGGTCCCACCGAAATTGGCGGATACAAAGGCTCTGCTCTCCCCGACCCCAGCGAATTGCACAACGCGCAAGTCGAGCCGATTTGCCGCAAATACCTCGAGTTGCGCTACCGGATGCTGCCGTATTTGTACAGCGCCGTGCGGGAAGGCGCTCTCACCGGAATGCCGGTGATGCGCAGCCTGTGGTTACATTATCCCGGTGATCCGGCGGCGGTTCAGCGTGGGGACGAGTATCTGTGGGGTCGCGATGTGCTCGTGGCACCCGTCGTCGAAAAAGGCGCCACGTCGCGGCGCCTCTATTTGCCAGGGGGAGGCTGGTACGACTTTTGGACCAACCAACGTTTCGAAGGCGGCCGCGAAGTCGAACGTGCCGTTGACCTCGAGACGTTGCCCCTCTTTGTCCGCGAAGGAGCCATTTTGCCGCTCGGTCCAATCAAACAATACGTGACCGAAAAAGTAGACGCGCCGCTCTCGCTCACCATTTATCCCGGTGCCGACGGCGAGTTTCTCCTCTATGAGGACGACGGCATCTCCTTCAATTACCGCAAGGGGGAGTGGATGGGGCTTCGCCTGACTTGGAAGGATGCGCAGCGGCACCTGTCAATTCGTCTTGCGGAGGGATCGCGCATGCTCCAGGCGGTACCCAAGCCCCTCGAAATAAGAATCGGCCGGGATTCCCGAAAAGTGGAATTCGACGGCCACCCCTTCGACGTGCGATTCTAAGGCGTACTTCAAAGCGTCATCTCAATTTATGCGCACCGTGCTCCATGCCCGACCAGACCATTCCCATTGAGGAAACGAATGTCGGAAGCGTGGTCGCCTGGGCTGTGGTTCTCGTCGCGCTGACTCTAATTGGCGGGCTTCCACTGTTCCTTGGGGGCCTCAACATCAGCAAGATCACTCCCGCGACGCCGCATCTTCCACTCATCATGGTGGGGATGCTTGTGTCGTCTTGCTCACCGACGCTGGCGGCGCTTCTCGTTGCGGGAATCTATCCCGGCGCTGGTGGCATTCGTTCCGTGCTGCGTCAGGTACGCCTCTGGCGCGTCGGTCTAGGTTGGTACGCCTTGGCGACCGTAGTGCCAATCGCATTGTTTCTCATCGCCGACGCTATACCCGTCGTTTGGGGAGGGGCCCGGCCGGAGCACTGGTTGGTCGCTCCTTCTCTTTCGGGATTTGGTCCCGGCAGTCTATTTTGGGTGGTGTTTGGATCTCTATTCGCGGAAGAGATAGGCTGGCGCGGTTTTGCCCAGCCGCGCCTGCAGAGTCGCTATGGTGCCCTTACTGCGAGCATCGTGATCGGCATTTTTTGGGCCACGTGGCATCTCTGGCCGGTCATCACTCCGGGAGGCCTGTCCCTGGAGTCCGCCGAGGACGTGACAGCAACTTACATTCGCATGATCGCGACGGCGATTGTTTACGCCTGGCTCTACAACAGCACGAATGGAAGTTTGTTTCTTGCCATGGTGGCACACTTTGGTCACAACTTTGCTGCTACGCTTGTGCGGGCAGTCCCCGAAAACTTTCATTTCCATATCACCATTGCACTGTTGTACTTGGTGGCCGCAACCGCCATCATCCTCGCAACCGACCCCCGAACGTTGACGCGTGCGCCCAATCGAAGCGCCCGTTATCCTCCATGAAAGTTCTGACCCATCCAATGTTGATCAAAACGAAGGGGCTGCTCTTCCTGCTCCTCGGTTTGCTTTCCGTGACCTTGCTGTTCCTCGATCGGCCGTCCCTCCGCGTTGCCCTCTTGCTTATTCTCGCGGTATGGTCCTTCTGTCGCTTCTACTATTTCGCGTTCTACGTTTTGGAGCGATACGTCGATCCCAGCTATCGCTTCTCCGGGCTTCTCTCGCTGGCTCGCTACCTGCTTCGCCACCCGCGCCATAAGCCGTGAAATTTTGCGCTAGCGGGCGAATTCTGCCGAGCTACCGTCCTGCATCATTTTGTGCTTGACAACGCGCCTTTCTTACATAACCTTTTGGTTGTAAAACTCACAGGTTATGCAATGAATGCTTCTGACCGTCTCAGCGTAGTATTCGCGGCGCTGGCTGACCCCACGCGCCGCGCGATCGTCGCCCGCCTCGCAGCCGGGCAGGCCTCCGTTACACAGCTCGCCCGGCCTTTCACCATGAGCCAGCCTGCCATCTCCAAGCACCTCAAAGTGCTGGAGCGCGCGGGCCTAATTTCACGCGGGCGCGACGCGCAGCGGCGCCCGCGGCGGCTCGAAGCCCGGCGGCTTGCAGAGGCCACCCGGTGGCTCGAGCGCTATCGCAAAATCTGGGAGGGCAATTTCCAGCGCCTCGACGCCCTCCTCGAAGAGCTACAGACACGGCCCAAGAAATCCCGCCATTCCAAACCTAAGGGAGACACCCTATGAGCGACACCGGAAGTTTGAAGGTAACCACACCCAGCGAGCGCGAGATTGCCATGACACGCGTCTTCAACGCACCGCGCCAATTGGTCTTCGAGGCCTACACTAAGCCAGAGTTGCTGAAGCGCTGGCTGCTCGGCCCTCCGGGTTGGGAGATGGTGGTTTGCAACGTTGCTCTCAAGGTGGGCGATCGCTACCGCTACGAGTGGCGCAATACCGCCAGCGGACATCAGTTTGGGAACGGAGGCGTGTGCCGTGAGTTTGTGCCGCCCGACAGGATTGTGGTCACCGAGGCGATGGACGGTCAGCCTGGCGAAGCGCTAGTGACGACGACCCTCGTCGAGCAAAACGGCAAAACCACGCTCACCACGACGATGCTTTTTGAATCGCGCGAGATTCGGGATTTGGCCCTCAAGTCCGGCATGGAGCGCGGCGTGGCCGCGAGTTATGATCGCTTGGAGGAAATTCTGGCGTCCTCGGGCGCTGCGGGAGCGATCGCGCGCGCCTGAATCTCGTCGCGGTAAGAGCCTTCACCTCTGAGCTCTTGAAATCGTATCTTTCTAAGCGGAGGTTGTCATGGTCCTCGCAAAAGGCGAGCTTATTGCCTTGCTTCAAAACGAAGTGCGCATTTTGATCCACTTGGCTTCGAAAGTGGATCCCGCGAAGCTCGACTATCGCCCCACGCCAAAACAGCGTAGCCTGCTCGAGCACCTCCAATACATGACCATCATGGGCCCCATCCATCTTCGCGCCATCCTTAAATCAGGCCCGTTTGATCTGGATGCCTGGCGCTATGCCTGGCGGACGGGGGAAGCGGACCCGAAGACGCGGAACCTGGAAGAGGTAAAGGCCGCGATCGCCAAACAATCCGCCATGTTTGCGGAATTGTTGGGATCTTGCTCAGACGCCGACTTGCGCGCGGAGATCGAAATGTTCGGCCACAAGGCCAGCCGTGGCTCATGGCTAGTGAGTCTGGTGCTGTGCCACTACGCCGTTTATCGCATGCAGCTGTTCCTGTACCAAAAGTCCAGCGGCCGGGAGGAACTCAACACTCTGAACCTGTGGGCTGGTATGGATGGCAGGGTGTAGCCATCGCTTTCCGGGCTTGCCCGCCCTAGTTTGCGGCGGCCCGCGCCCCCGCGTGCCGCTGCAGAAACTCTAATGTCTTCTGATTGAACTCCTCAACCTTTTCATAAATCGGTGCGTGCGCACACCCTTCAAAGATCAGCAGCTCGGAACCCTTGATGCCACTGCGCAAGGGTTCTGCAAAACGAGTGGAGGTCAGCTGGTCGGCGGAGCCGAAGGTAATCAGCGTCGGCGCGGTGATTCGGCCAAGCTGCGCCTCCGCGTCGTGGGCCATGACGGCATTGGATTGCTGGAGGAATGCCGCTACGGGCTGTGCGGGCCGGCTCCGCACAAAGCCTGCTAACATTTGAATGTAATCCGGCTTTGCGGCATACAGTTCGGGCGTCAAACACCACGGGAAGATTCCCTGGATGACCGTTTCTGGAACACTATTCAACGCCTTGGCCATGATCTGAAAACCTTCAATAACAAACTTGAGGAAGGGGTCGGTCTTCGGCCAAGCGCTATGCAGAGACAACGATTGAACCTTGCCAGGATGCTTCGCCGCCAGCCACATGCCGATCGCTGCGCCCAGGGATAGACCGGAGACATGCGCTCTTTGGATCCCCGCAGCCTGCATGAAAGCCGCAACGTCGTCGGCAAGAGCCTCCGTGGTGTAAGCGCCTTCGGGCTTGTCCGATTCGCCGGTTCCGCGCAGATCGAGCGAGATGCAAGTAAAGTGCTTTGCATACTCGGCCACTTGAAAGGCGTAGCATGCATTGTCGGCGGTCAAGAAAGGAATGAGGATCAGTAGCTCCCCGCTTCCTTGTTGCTCGTAGTTCATCGTGATGTTGTTGGCTTTGACCTTAGGCATCGGAATCCCTCCTTGCGCGTCCCACATTAGCTTTGCAAACGGAAAATGGGAAGAACGATAACTTGTGACTAGCAGAACCAGCCTCGCTCGTGACTTCTGGTTCTGCTTGGAAGTCGACCCGTTCCTCTGGCTTTGCTACGCTTTTTGCAGGACGGCTCATCGATGACCCAAGACTATCTGGAAGCGGCAGTGGAGATTGCCCAGGAGGCGGGAAAGATCCTAATGGAGGAATTCTCCCGGCCGCTGGACATACGTTACAAAGGCGACGAAGTGGATCTCGTGACGCAAGCGGACAAGCGGTCGGAGCAGGCCATTGTCGCGCGGCTAACGAAGTATTTTCCTGACCATGCCATTGCCGCTGAGGAGGGAACGGGCCACGAAAGCGCGTCGGGTTCGGGATTTCGCTGGCACGTTGATCCACTGGACGGCACCACGAATTTTGCGCACGGGTACCCGTGTTTTTGCGTTTCTATCGCGCTGGCCCAGCGCGACACCGTGCTGGCAGCCGCAGTTTTCAATCCGTTCTACAACGAACTGTACGCTGCGGCGCGTGGCGAAGGCGCGACTTTCAACGGCAAGAAAATCGCCGTCTCGAAAAACGCAACGCTCTCGACAAGTCTGCTCTGCACGGGTTTCCCGGTGCGCAACCGTAAGCTTAGTCCGAACCTTCAGTATTACGGCGAATTCACACAGCGCTCGCACGGCGTTCGCCGCGACGGCTCCGCTGCGCTCGATCTGGCCTGCGTGGCGTCAGGGCGGTTCGATTGCTTCTGGGAGTTCGGCCTCAACAAATGGGACACCGCGGCGGGCGTGCTGCTCATCGAGGAAGCAGGCGGAAAAGTCAGCGATTTTGAAGGCAAGCAGTACCAGCTTGGCGGGCCGGTGATTCTCGCCACCAACGGACTCATCCATGAAGAAGCGCGCAAGGTGGCGCTGGAGATTTCGCGCAGAGTACCGGGCCGGCGTGAAGCGGATTCTTCTAAAACGTGAGGTATGTCGCTTGAGGCGGAGGTGCGAAGAGAGATCCCTCGCCTCGCTCGGAATGACCGATCTTCGCAGATGTGCCGCTAACTACAAACTTATAGCGCACTTACGAATTTCTTAGGCCGCGCATGAGAAACTCTCGAAGCCTCGAGGAGAGAGGGAAATGCGCGGAAGAACTCACAAAAAAAGATTCTTGCGCTTGGCCTTCGCCGTGCTGTTTGGCGCGGCTGTTTGGGTTTCGGCGCCTCGGAAACTCGTCTTCGCGGATGATGGTAACGTGGTGAAGAGAGCGCAGTGCGAGACAAAAATACCAGATTCACAAGACACAATGCTGCAGGTACAGTCGGAACCACAAGTACAGTCGCAAACCACAGAACAGGCATCTCCAACGGAGCAGGCGCCGAGATCGGCGTGGAAGTACAACGGCTTTCTCGACCTTGGGTATTTATTGGACTTCAATCATCCAGTGAACCATTTGTTTCGCGACCGCGGCACGACTTTCCGAGTGAATGAGCTGGACCTGAACATGGCTGGCGCAGGCGTGAAAAAGGAGGCCTCGCAGGATTCGCGTTGGGGTACAGAGCTGGAAGTGCAGGCCGGCAAAGACTCCGCGAACTTTGGTTTTTCCGCGACGGCGCCGAATGTGGGCGGTGCGAACGCGCTTCGACACTTTGGCCTCGCAAATGTTTCGTATCTGGCGCCGGTGGGCAATGGGCTGACCGTCCAGGGTGGACTGTTCAGCAGCTTTATTGGCTACGATTCGCTGTACGCGAAAGACAATTTCGAGTACACGCGGCCGTGGGGAGCGGACTACACGCCGTACTTGATGTTCGGAGTGAACGCCAGCTATCCGTTCAGCAAGAGAATTACAGCGACAGCGTTTGTGTTAAACGGGTATTGGCACCTGGCGCATGCCAACAATGTGCCGAGTTTTGGCGGGCAGCTCAGCTACGCCGCGAACGACCATCTGAGTTTCAAAGAGACGCTGCTGTACGGGCCGCACCAAACAGACACTTCTTTGGAATTCTGGCGATTTTTCTCGGACAGCATCTCAGAGTGGAAGAAAGAGCACTTTACGACAGCATTCGAATATCAAATCGGAACGGAGCGCGTGAATACTCTGGGGACACCACGCGCGTTGTGGATGTCGGCGCAACTGCCGTTTCATCGCGCGATCGTGGAGCGGTGGAGCTTTACGCTGCGGCCAGAAGTCGCGTGGGATCGCGACGGGCGGTGGACGGGATCGACGCAGACGATCAAGGCCTTTACAAGCACGTTGGAGTATCGCGCGCCATATTGGAAGACGAACATGATCGCGCGGGTGGAATACCGCGTGGACGATTCGCGCGGACCGGGAGGCGGATTCTTCCGCGGCGCGATCGTGTCTCCGGGCGTGACGGCGCTGGTCCCAACACAGCAAATGCTCGCGTTCGGTCTGATTTTTACGTTTGAGTCAAAGTAAGGCGCACGCGAAAGATTGACCACATGGCCAAAGAGCTCGCCCAACCAGAAGAACGCTGCTCCGAACGGCTGAAGGTGGGCGCCTAAACGGCGGCGCTTTCGCTGCTAACGGATTCTTCGACAACGCATCCATCGAAAAGATGAATAGTGCGATCGGCGGCGCTGGCAAATCGCGCATCGTGTGTGACCATGCAGATGGTGGCGCCGTTCTGGTGAAGTTCGTGAAGAAGCTCCATCACCGCGTCGCCATTCTTGGAATCGAGATTCCCGGTAGGCTCATCGGCGAGAAGAATAAGCGGATCGCCGACGAGCGCACGCGCCACGGCCACACGTTGCTGCTGCCCGCCGGAAAGTTGGGCAGGATAGTGCTTTGCGCGAGCGGTAATGCCCACGCGTTCAAGTGCGTTCTGCACCTTTTGCTTACGCTCCGCGGAGCCCATGCCGCGATAGGTGAGCGGGAGCTCGACATTTTCGTAGACCGTGAGGTCGCCGATCAGATTGAACGACTGAAAGATGAAACCGATCTCGCGGTTGCGAATGCGCGTGCGATCGCTGATGCCCAGAGACGACACAGGCTTGCCGTTCAATTTGTATTCGCCGGAAGTGGGTGAATCGAGAAGCCCGAGGATGGCCAGAAGGGTGGACTTGCCGCATCCGGAAGGGCCGGCGATGGAGACGAACTCGCCGCGGTCGATCTGTAGATGAACCTGAGACAACGCGTGAGTCTCGAGATCATCCGTCAAGAAGACTTTGTTCACGCCTTGCATGGTGATGAGCGTTCCGTTCGCGGTCATTTACGTTGCCTCCGTTAGCATACAAGAAAACTGAAAGTAACCCTCAAACCTGTAGCCTGACTACAGAATCATTTCAGCGCAGTCTGACACGGTCATATTTGTCCCACTGCGACATGTCGGAAAGAACTACTTTATCTCCCGCCTGCAGGCCTTGAAGAATCTCGACGCTGTTCACCGAAGTCTTGCCCAGTTTGACGTTGACGCGCTCGGCCTCCGAACCATCGCCCACGAGCTTGAACAAGCCGATGGTCGCGCCGGATTGGCCATTCACAGGCCGGCCGACAAAGAGGACATTCGTGAGGTTTTCGAGCTCGATGGTTCCGTCGACGCTCAAATCGGGGCGCGCGCCGGAAGGGAGAGGATCCGTAATTTCCAAATCCACGGTCACCGTGCCATTCTGCACGGACGGGTCAATGCGCGAAACGCGGCCGGCAACAACGCCATTGCGCGTGTCCACAGAAGCCTTTTGACCGATGGCGATGTCCTTTGCTTGTGTCTCGGCAATCTTGACCTCCGCCTTCAGTTTGCGAGGATCTGCGACGCGCGCGAGATTTGTACCTGGCGTGACACGCTGGCCAACGTCCACCGGGACGACTTGGAGGACGCCGTCGATTCCAGCGCGGACATGGAGGGCGTCGTACTGGCTGCGCTTCAGGTTATAGAGCGCACGCTGCTGCTCCACTTTCGCCTCCTGCGCTACAAGCTGCGCCGCAGCAGAATCCGCGGCCACGCGAGTCCGTTCCCCCTCGAGTTGCACCCGGATCGCGAGCTGCTCCTCCTTAACCTTGGAGAGCCTCGCGGTCACGTCCGAGCCTATCCCTTCTCTTGCTAGCTTAGAGTCCACTTCGTGCTGAATTTTTGCCTGCTCATAGTCGCTTCGAACGGTGGCTTCGACAGATTTCTGGTTCATCAGTTGGCTGTTGACCTGAACCTTCAGGTTGGCATATTCGGCTTCCGCGCCCTTCAGCAGGTATTGGGCATCCAGGAGGTCGCGTTGCAACTGCGGATCGCTGAGCTCCAGGATAATACTGTTGGCTTTGACCACGGCGCCTGGCTTCAAGACCTTACGGTCGACGCGCGAATCAGTTTGCGCGGGAATCCAACGAATTTCTTCCGGCACTAGAGTGCCAAGGCCGTGTACATCGCGCAGCATGGAGCCGCGCTTGACTTCGTCGGTCCAAACGGTGGCCCGGTCCACGGTCGGGGCGGCCGGGCGGAGCCGCGAAACGCCAATCGTGACGCCGCCGGTCAGAAGAATTGCAACAACTGCGTAGAAAATGCGTTTGATTCTTTTGGAATGAGATTGGTCGGGTCGTAGAATATCCATAGCCAACTATCCTTTCATTCATACCTCAGCGCGACCATCGGGTCCACCCGCGCGGCTTTGACGGCTGGACCCAAACACGCGGCCAGCGAAACCAGGAGCATGAGCATAGCAACGGCAAAGAAGGTCAGTGGATCCGTGGCACTCACACCGAAAAGCTGAGACTGAACGAAGCGGGTGAGTGCAAAGGATCCGCCAATCCCCAATGCCACGCCGATTGCCGAAGTCAGCAGTCCTTGCTTCAAAATCATACCGAGGACTTCCCGGGCGGAAGCGCCTAGGGCCATGCGCACGCCAATTTCACGAACCCGCTGGGCAACGGAGTAAGAAATTACGCCATAGATGCCGGCCATGGCCAGGATGAGCGCGGTCAAAGAAAAAACGCCGACCAGAGTCAGGCTGAAGTGCCGGGTCTCGAGGGAGGAGGAGTAGACCTGTGACAGAGTGCTGAACTGCGGTGGCACATTGGGATCTAAGTCATGGAGAATTTTGCGCGCGACGGCGAATACTGTCTCCGGCCTGCCGGAGGTGCGAATAAGGACGGTGAAGCGCCCGGCAGCCTGTGGACGCTGCCGATAGTTGACATAGATAGTGGGACGCGGAGTGAGTTCCAAGCTGTTGTTGCGAATGTCGCCAACCACACCAATCACCGTGAGCAGGCGCGGATCGCCGTCCATATTGCCGAATTCGATGGTGCGGCCGAGGGGATCCTGGTTTGGCCATTTTTCTTTTGCGAGGGACTGGCTAATGAGGGCGACATGAGGTACGTCCATGGAATCGCGGTCATCAAAGAGGCGGCCCTGGAGAAGAGGAATACCCAGCGTTTTGAAAAAGCCTTCAGTGGCCACGCAATAGTCTGCATCACCCATGTGCGCCTGATCGCGGAAAAGATCCTCAAAGAACTTGCTGAATTCAGCGAGCAGGGTTGGGTTCTTTTCCAGATCGCCCGTCAGAGAGCGCTGAATCAAATCCTCCATTCGTGGTGAAACCTGGCCGGGGTTCATCACCACGTAGTAGCCATCAGGGAAATTCGGACCTGCGAGCGGGAGGATACTGGAGCCACCCACTTCTTCCACGCCAGGTACCGCACGAATCTGCGCAAGGAGCTCGTTCAAAAAGGCAATGCGCTGCGGCTTCTTAGGAGATTCGGGGAGTCCCAAGCCCATCGTGACGATGCGTTCAGTTCGGAAACCAGAATTCACGGATAAGACGCGCAGCAAGCTTCTGCCCAAGAGGCCCGCCCCAACCAATAGCACAAGCGCGGTCGCAAGCTGCGCCGCGGAAAGCAGCCGGCCCAGTCTTTGCTTACTGAGTGTGGCGGTCTGCCCCCGCCCTTCCTCACTTAGTCCGCCTTGGGGACACGAGGAGACGGCCCGAAGCGCGGTCAGAATCCCCAATGCGATGGAAACCAGAAAAACAGTTCCAAGCGAGAACGAAAGCACGTAAGGATTGATGGAGACATCTTCCAGACGCGGCAGGGTTGCCGGCGCGAGGACCAGCAATCCATTCAATCCCCAATAAGCTAACAGGACGCCAAGGGTGCCGCCGAGTAGCGAAAGCAAGAAGGATTCCGTTAAGAATTGGCGAATCAACCTTGAGCGCGGGGCGCCGAGAGCGGAGCGGATGGACAACTCTCTATCTCGGGCCGCGGCTTGCGCCAGCATTAGATTCACGACGTTGGCAAGGGCGATCAGGAGCAGGAATGAGGAAGCGGCGAGAAGAATCACAAGGGCAGGACGCGCGCTGCCGGTGATGGCTACCTGGAGTGGCTCGATGGCGACGGCGACCATGGCTGTGTCCTGGCCATATTGTTGTTTGAGCCTCTGAGCGATCGCGGCCAGTTCGGCGCGAGTCCCGGCAAGACCAGATCTGTCGCGCAGCCTGGCAATGACATTCCAATTGTGCGCGGTTCGGCTCGGGTATCGCTCGGAGATTTCGCGCGGAAGCCAAATGTCCGTGTTGTCCGGGTATCGAAATCCCGGCGGCAGGACGCCGATGACGGAAGCCGCTTGATTGCCAATTTTCAAGTGCAGGGAAGAAAGATCCTGCGGGCTGCCGAGGGATTGCTTCCAGTAGGAATAGCTAACCAAAGCGACAGCGGGAGCGCCAGATTGGTGTTCTTCCGGCGCGAATGCGCGGCCGGCGACAGGCTGAACCTCCATAATAGAAAAGAAGTCGCGCGAGACAGAAGCAGTCATAGTGCGGGATGGTTCGGATGCCCCAGTGACGGTTTCCGGTCCGGCAGCGTACTCCGCGACGCCCTGAAGAGAATGATTCTGCGAACGCAAGTCCTCAAAATTGGGGTCGGCGAAGTTCATTCGACCACCGCGCTCGTTTTGCTCCCACAAGCGGACGATTTCATCCGCCTTCCGGTAAGGAAGCGGGCGGAGAAGCACACCGTAAACGACACTAAAAATGGCGGTAGTCGCGCCGATGCCAAGGGCGAGGGTGATCACTGCGATAGCCGTAAAGCCAGGGTTTTTCGTCAACATGCGAAAGGAGAAGCGGGTGTCCTGGAGCAGGGTTTCCAGGAAAGGAAGGCTGCGCGCTTCACGGTGCTGTTCTTTTGCTTGTTGTGGGCCGCCGAAGTGGATTAAGGCTTGGCGGTGAGCCTCCGAGGGCGGCAGGCCGCGCTGCAGATTTTCTTCCGTCGCAAATGCGAGATGAGCGGTCATTTCCA
>CAZGBQ010000031.1:0-29242 GCA_964524045.1 uncultured Acidobacteriaceae bacterium | reverse complement strand
CGTCATCTGCGAAATCATGAATGAAGACGGCACGATGTCCCGTGTGCCGCAGCTTATCGAGTTCTGCAGGGAACACAACCTGAAAATCCTCACGGTCGCGGACTTGATCCGCTATCGCATGCAGCACGAGCGCTATGTCCGCCGCGTTGCCGAAGCAACTCTTCCCACGCGCTTCGGCGAGTTCAAGATGATCGCCTACTCAAGCGACGTGGACCACGACCAACACATCGCGCTGGTGCGCGGTAGTCTCGAAGGTGATAAGCCCGCCCTCGTCCGCGTCCATTCGCACTGCTTGACGGGAGACGTCTTTGGCTCAACTACTTGCGACTGCCGGGAACTCGTTTCGCTCTCGCTGGAAGCCATAGCTAGAGAAGACCGCGGCGTGTTCCTCTACCTGCACCACACCGGTCGCGGTTTCTCGGTCGACGCTGCCGAGGAGCCCGGCACGCTGCCGCAGATTCATTTTCACAAGCGCGGCCAGCTCGACCGCGAACCAGCCCGCCAGCGCATGGTCCAGCACGAAAGCGGCATCGGCGCGCAAATCCTGATTGACCTCGGCCTCAAAGACATTCGCGTTCTCACCAATCATCCGAAAAAAGTCGTGGCCCTTGAAGGCTACGGCATCTGCATTGCCGATCAGGTGCCCCTCCGCATCGAGCTTCCCAAGCCCACTCACCAGGTGCTCTGATGAATTGCCCAACTCACGCACACACCAATCCGTCATGGGGGCCAGCTTAACGTTTGTCATTTCGAGCGAAGAGAGAAACCTCTCTTATGGTTCTTGCGGCTTTTCCAGCGATTCGTTTTTCGGCTTTTCTGAAACGGAAGCTGGCTTATTCGGCGGCGGCTCGGCTTTTGGCGCATTTGCTTTGCCCACCGTCAGGTACTTGCGCATTTTGTTGAGGCGCTTCTCCCCAAGCCCGCGAATGGCAAGGAGATCATCAACGCTCTTGAACGGCCCGTACGACTTGCGCATCTGCAGAATTTTTTGCGCCGTCGCTGGTCCAATCCCCGGCACCTGTTGAAGCTCCTCGGAATTTGCAGTATTGATATTGACGGGCTTCACCGGCGGCTTCTTTTTGCCTGCAATCGCGATATCGGAAAGGGAAAGAAGCAGGCCGAAACAAATGAGCGTCCGCAGAAAGACGGCCTTTCTGGTCATGGCCTGCATTATGCTGCGGATACTTACTTGGATCAATAACACTTCACGTGGCTACAACCGGTTGCCTTGAGCGTCGAAGATTTCAAGTTCACCGAAGAGCGCGGCCTGCGATTCGATCTGCGCGCGGTCGCCCACCACGACGATCTGCATGTTCGCGGAATCGAGATAATTTCGCGCGGTGGCGACCAAATCGTCGGCAGTGACGGCGCGGACTTTTGCCCGATAGGTCTCGAGGTAGTCATCCGGCAGTTCGTTCAACGCCACGGTAGAAAATTGCGTGAGCAATCCGTCTTGCGTCGCGAAGCCCATGGAAAAAACGCCGCTTAAATAGTTCTGGGCGTCGGCAAGCTCCGCTTCCGGCACGGGAATGGACCGCAACTTGTCCATTTCGTAGAAAACCTCCGTAAGCGATGCGGCGACAACGTCGTTGCGAACCGCAGCAGAAACCGAGAAATAACCGTACTGGTGCAAAGCGCTCACACCGCTGCGCGGGCTGTATGTGTAGCCCTTGTCCTCGCGAATGTTCATGACCAGCCGCGAATTGAATGCGCCGCCGTAGAGGCTGTTGGTGAGCGCGAGCTTGACCCAATCGGGATGCTTCCGCGTGATGGCATGGCATCCCGCGAGAATTTGTGTCTGGACGGCTCCGGGGACGTGCACGAGATACACGCGCCTTCCCCGCGGGCTCGGGGGTGCAGCAAAAGACTTCGCTTCTGGCCTTTTTCCCGTCCAGCCGCCAAAGACTCTTTCGATGGTTCTCAGCATTTCCTGAGGCTCGAAATTCCCAACCAGAAGAAGGACGCCATTCTCCGGTGTATACGACTCGCGATAGACCGCCTGCAAGTCTTCCCGCTGGTAGGCCACGACTTGCGCTTCGCTCGGAGACACTTGCGCGTACGGGTGCGCGCCAAACAAAACTCTTCGCAAGCGCTCGCTTGCCAGGAAACCGGGCTGGGTGCGCTCGAGTTTTACTTCCTCGAGTCTCTGTCGGCGCTCGCGTTCGAATTCGGCGTCCGGAAAAGAGGCCTCGCAGGCTAACTCGTTTACCAGTGCGAGAAGCGGCTGTGCATCCTCAGAAAGCCCGGCGAAAGAGATGGCGCTGGTGTCCGACCCGGCGTTGGAAGAGAGGTCGGCCCCAATGCGCCGCAAGTCCTCTTCAATCTTGCGGCTCACTCGTTTGGTGGTACCCGTTCGAACGACCGTTGCCGTCATTTCTGCCAGGCCCGGTGCGCGGTCTGCAAACGCGGCGTTGCCGGAGCGAAAGAAGAGCTCACCGTGAAACTTCGGGATGGTGTGCGATTCGGCAAGAATGACTTCAAGGCCGTTGGAAAGACGCGCCTTGGTGCGCTTCGGCCAGGTTACCGCGCGCTCCGGAGCGAGGGCGGGCGCGCCGTTTGCCGCTTCAAAGGGACGCGTGCCCATTTACGCAGCCTCCTTTGCGGAGGCGTTCGCCGGTGCGCGAAACACAATCGCGCGTCTGTCGAGACGCAAGTATTTCGTTGCCGACGCGTGAACTTCTTCGCGCGTGACGGAGAGAAATCCGTCAAGGATCGTGTTCACCAGCTGCGGCTCATTGTCAAAAAGCGTGAAGCACGCAAGCAGGTGCATCAAGCCGTACTTCGGCATGTAGCCGCCTCGGCCGCCTTCCAGCGTGGCGTAGTAGTCGGAGCGCCACTTCACCTTGAGCTGCTCCAATTCGTCGGCAGTAATTCCGTTTTCCTGAACTTCGCTCATTACCTTATCGAATGCGGCGAGCGTCGCATCACTCGAGAATTCCGGCTTGTGCAGAAGACGCGTGGTCATCTGTGTCGGCCCGTTATAGCCAAAAGGGTCGTCGATGCCGCCATCGGCCTCCACAGCAACCTGCTTTTCCAGGACCAGCTCGCGATAGAGCCTTCCCGCCCTCCCGCCATGCAGCGCCTGATCGAGCAGGGCCATGGCGAACCAATCCGGCGTGCGGCGCTTCGGCATCAGGTAGCCGATGGCCATGGCGGGTAGCGTCCCGAATTTTTCCACGACGTGGCCCCGTCGCTCCTCGGTTTGTTCCGGCTCGCTGGGATCGGCAAAGACCGGCGGCGCTCCTGCCGGAATAGCAGCAAAATATTTTTGTGCCAGGGCCATTCCCTCTTTGGCCTGGACATCACCCAACAGAAGAAGCACGGCATTATTCGGGACATAGTAGGTTTTGAAGAAGGCTTGCACATCTCCGAGATGGGCGGCGTCGAGATCAGCGAAGTCGCCATAAAAGTTATGCGCGTTAGCCCAATTTCGAAACGCTACCGGAGGCATGTCCAGCCACGGGAATCCGCCGTAAGGCTGATTCATAACGTTGACGCGGACTTCCTCCTTTACAACATCACGCTGATTTTTCAGATTCTCGTTGTCCACCTTTAGGGCTCGCATGCGGTCGGCTTCGAGCCAGAGGACGCGTTCCAGCGCATTCGAAGGCACAGCCTGGTAATAATTGGTCACGTCGTAGCTGGTTGAACCGTTCAGGAGGCCGCCGCTCGAGTTGATCAGCTTGATGTGCTGCATTTTTGGAGCGTTCTCAGAGCCTTGGAACATCATGTGCTCGAAAAGATGCGCGAATCCGCTGCGACCTTGCGGCTCGAGCCGGAATCCAATCTTGTAGTACACGCCGACGGTCACAACAGGCGCCGTGGAATCCGGCGCGACAACCACGTGCAACCCGTTGGCTAATTTCGTGTGCTCTATTGCGATGTTCATCCGATTCACGCGGTTCCCCCTCGAACTTTTGTCTTTGGTTTCATTTCACCGGAAAGCTTGTCCAATTCCGCATTCATCGCTGCGGCGTTCTGCGAAAGCACTCGAGCTGCCAGCCGGTTGAGGGCCTCATAGGCCTCCGCAGTTTCTGGCTGCGAATCGTGCAGTGCGCGAAGATGCGCCTCAACGGTCTTGTAATCATGGCGCGACAGCGGTCCGGTCCAGGCTGTGCTAGGTCCGACGTGCTGAAAGTTGTCGAGGACTTGCCTCGTGAGTGGCAAGAGGGCGCGCACGGCCTCGCTGCGTTTCATTCCGAGTGAGACGAGCAATAAAGTTGCCGCTTCTTCGAGCGCAAGAACATGTCCGGCAGCCATGGCCGCCGCCGCGTGATACAAAGTTTTCTTTTGCCCAGCAATGCGCACAGGCGAACCTCCGAGTGTCCTGGCAATCTGCCGCGCTGCCTGCACCGCCGACGCGTCGCCCTCGACGGCAAACACTCTTCCTTCCAGGGGCGGAACGCCCACTCCTGTAAAAGTTTGTAGCGGGTGCATCGCCCCAATTGCGGCGCCACATGCTCTTAGCGGTGCAAGCGGTGTTGCATCCAGCGCCCCGCTCGTATGCAGCACGATTCTCCCACCCAGTTCCTCACCGCCAATACGAGCGAGTTCGCGCGCTACGTCCGGAATCGCGTGATCGGGCGTGGCGATCAGAATGATCGACGACGCAAGGAGATGACGCGTCATTCCGGCGTACGGCTTGCCCGATCCGATAAATCGGGCTGCTCGCCGCGAACCGGCTTCGCTCCGCGTTACAATCGCGCCGATCTTCCAGCCCTCTTCCCGCAATCGGCGACCCAGAGCGCGGCCAACGCGTCCCGCGCCAACAATGGCCAAGGACTGTTCCATACCATGCTAGGATAACCTGCGGGTAACGCTGACACCAATTAGTATGCATTTTTCCGGCGTTGTACTTTTTGCGCTGATCGTGCTGTTCTGGCTCACTCACGGCCTCCGCGTTGCCTACGGCGCCATGCGCCTCCCCTTGCTCAAAGACTTCTCCCCCGCGGCGGATCCAGAGTGCCCGCGAATCTCGATGCTTTTTGCGGCGCGCGATGAAGAAGAAAAACTGCCCGCCGCATTGGCCACACTGGTGGCAATCGACTATCCAAATCTCGATGTCGTGGCCGTGGATGACCGCTCGCAGGATTCGACAGGGAGAATCCTTGACCGGTTTGCGGCAGAGCATCCGCGCTTGCACGTTGTTCACGTCAAAGACCTTCCGCCGGGTTGGCTGGGCAAGCCGCACGCTCTGCAAAAGGCCTACGAAGCTTCCTGGGGCGAATGGCTGCTGTTCACGGATGCAGACGTAAGGTTCCGGCCTGACGCGGTGCGGCGCGCGGTGACCCTGGCGAAACAACGAAAACTCAGCCATCTCACTTTGCTTGCCGACGTGGAGATGTCGGGATTCTGGGAAACGGTTCTTCTCACATTTTTTGGCATGGCGTTTCATCTCGGAAACAACCCGGGAGGCGTAAGCGACCCTGGTTCGCGCGCGTATGTTGGCGTCGGAGCTTTTCAGTTGATGAGCCGCGCCGCGTATGAGACCAGCGGCACGCACGCGCGGCTGGCCATGGAAGTGATTGACGACATGAAGCTGGCGAAGATGATCCGGCAAGCAGGATTCCGCTCCGGCGTAGCCGTGTCTGAAGACGCAGTGATCGTGCGCTGGCACGCGGGACTCGGCAATCTTATCCAAGGGACAACAAAAAACTTCTTCGCAGCGGTTGGGTATCGCTTGCCGTTCGCGATTATGGCATTCGCTGGGATGTTTGCGGTGAACGTGTTGCCGCTCCTTGGCTTGATGTTTGCCAGCGGATGGATTCGAGCCCTTTCTGCCATCGCCGTCCTTGCCGCACTGAGCTTTCATGTCGGAGTGGACGTCTTCATGCGCGTCTCGCCCCTGTACGCGCTGACGTATCCGCTGGGGGCGCTGCTGTTTTGCTACATGCTGCTGCGTTCGACAGTTGTAACGCTATGGCAGGGTGGAATCGTATGGCGAGACACATTTTATCCGCTGGAGGAGTTGAAGCGAGGCGTAGTTTAGCTTACGGGTTCGACAGCGGAGGGCGCCCGTTCGGTCGAGAAGAGGCCGGCGAGATCTTTTTGCTTGAGGGACCGGAGGCGGTCGCGCAACTGGGCGGCGCGCTCGAATTCGAATTTCTTGGCCGCTTCGCGCATCTGCTTTTCCAGCTGCTGGAGAAGTGCTGCAAGCTGTTGTTCGTTCTTGACGTTCGCGGCTGCGGCATCCAGGCCGACTTCATCGATTGGCACCGGGACGTAATCCGCTTCCACGATGCGCGCGAGCTCCATGTCCACTGACTTCACGATGGAGACGGGAGTGATATTGTTTTCCTTGTTGAAAGAGACCTGCTTGGCGCGACGGCGATTCGTTTCGTCGATGGCCTGATTCATCGAATCGGTGCGCCGGTCGGCATAAAGAATGGCGCGACCCTCGATGTGCCGGGCGCAGCGGCCGATGGTTTGAATCAGCGAAGTGGCGCTGCGGAGATAGCCTTCCTTGTCGGCGTCGAGAATGGCAACGAGAGAAACTTCGGGCAGGTCCAGCCCCTCACGCAGCAAGTTGATTCCGATAAGCACATCAAATTCGCCGCGTCGCAAATCGCGCAAAATCTTGATGCGATCGAGCGTTTCCACTTCGGAATGCAGATACCGGCAGCGCACGCCGACTTCGGTGAAATACTCGGACAAGTCCTCGGCCATTCGTTTGGTTAACGTGGTGACCAGGACGCGCTCGTTTTTCTCCGCGCGAACGCGGATTTCTTCCAACAAGTCGTCCACCTGGCCTTTCACCGGGCGGATTTCCACGTCGGGATCGACAAGGCCGGTTGGGCGAATTACTTGTTCGACGACCACGCCACCAGCTCGCGTCAGTTCGTAGGGACCGGGCGTTGCGGAAACATAGATCACCTGATTCATGCGGTGCTCGAATTCCTCGAAGGTAAGGGGGCGATTGTCGAGCGCGGAGGGCATGCGGAAACCGTAATCCACGAGCGTTTGTTTGCGCGAGCGATCGCCATGAAACATACCTCGCACCTGCGGAACGGTTTGGTGCGATTCATCGATGAAGAGCAAATAGTCCTGTGGCACGTAATCGAGCAGAGTCGGCGGCGCTTCGCCGGGCAAGCGGCCGCTGAGATGTCGCGAGTAGTTTTCGATCCCGTGGCAATAGCCGATGGTGCGCATCATTTCGACGTCGAACAAAGTGCGCTGAACAACGCGCTGCGCTTCAACGTATTTCGCCTGCTTCTCGAGTTCCTTTTTCCACCATTCGAGTTCTTCTTGAATTCCCACGATGGCGCGATCCCGCTGGCCTTGAGGCATGACGTAATGCGTCTTAGGGTAGATCGGGACGCGCGACAAATCCTCGTTGCCCGCGCGCACTTCTCCGGTGAGCGGATCGATCTGGCGCAGCACGTCAATCTGGTCGCCCCACATTTCGATGCGATAAGCCTGATCCTCATAGGTGGGATAGATTTCGATCATGTCGCCGCGCACGCGGAAGGAGCCGCGGCGCAGGTCTTCGCTGCGCTCGTATTGAATGTCGACGAAGCGGCGAAGAAGGGCTTCACGCGAGGTCTGATGGCCTTTTTCGAGCATGACCAGCATGCCGTAGTAAGCCTCCGGCGAGCCGAGCCCGTAAATGCAAGAGACGGAGGCGACGATGACGACATCGCGGCGCTCGAAAAGCGACCGCGTCGCGCTCATGCGCAGCTTGTCGAGCTCATCGTTGATGGTGGCTTCTTTGTCGATGTAAAGATCCGCGGACGGGACGTAGGCTTCCGGCTGGTAGTAATCGTAGTAGCTGACGAAATATTCGACGGCGTTTTCGGGGAAAAAAGACTTGAATTCGTGGTACAGCTGTGCAGCCAGCGTTTTGTTATGGGCCAGAACGAGGGCGGGGCGATCCGATTGCTCGATGACCTTGGCCATGGTGAAAGTTTTGCCGGAACCGGTGACGCCGAGAAGAACCTGGTGTTTGTCGCCAGCTTGCACCCCCGAGAAAAGCTGATCGATAGCGGCAGGCTGGTCGCCACGGGGCTGGTAGTTGCTGTGGAGCTTGAATTTCATGGAGCGAGTCTCCTGCCGCCTTGGCGGGCTGTGGCAGAAACGCACATTATACCTCGGCTGGAAATTTCACGTTCGAACGCAACAGTCCCTGAGGTGTGTCACGTCAGGGATGGGACGGCGGAGTGTCGGCAACCAACAGGACTTCCGACTGACTCTTGGCGGTCACGCTGTAGTGCACGCCATTCGAGCCATCGGCCTTGGCGACGACAACTTCCATTTGTTGATTGGCGTCTTCAGTAGCGCGCACGACGAGTCCGGTCGTGAGCGAGATGTAGATGATGATTTCGTTTGTGCCCTTCGCCGTGCCCATGGTTTTGAGCTCGCGCCGCTTGAAGTCTTCGGGGGTCGCGTCTTTGGGCGATGAATTCTGCACGAGTCTCGCGGTAGTCAGCAGAACGGCACAAGTGTCGGCTGGGCCGGCGGAAGGAGAAAGTTCGGCGTCGCCGGAAAGCTGCGCCGCACGGCAAGGCTCATTCCGGACGTAAGAGGAATCGCGCAGCCACGTAAGCGCGGCGATCGGAGATGCAGCTGGCTCAAGCTGCTCGGCTTTCCATCTGTCGCCGATCTTTGCGCGTTGCGCAGGAATCGTCCACGCCGCGGCGAAACGTGCCACCCATGCCTGCCAGATTTGTTGTTCGTCCGGGCTCAGAGCCTCGAGACCAATGATTTTGTCCGCGGAGCCATCGATCGAAATTGTGAACTCGATAGACTTGCCGGCGGTCCTGCCTAGTTGCGGAGTAAGACCCGATTTCTGCGCAGCGGGACTCGCTGCTTTGCCGGCGGCCTCCGGAACTAGGAACTGCCCGCGCGCACGGACTTTCAATCGGCTGTTGTCTGGTTGCGGGTCTAGAATCTCGATTCGAAGCAACCTGAGCGCGTCGACCTGGGACGGAGCGGGCGCCATGGGGACGGCGAAGCTGCTATCGGTTTTGACCTTTTTGTCGCCACGCCAACGCACAAGGTAAGTCAAGGACTGCCCCGGCTGCAGCCTGGGAAGCAGACTGGCGCGCTGGCCGCCAGAGACAGCCGCGGCACTACCGAGGAACGTGACCATAGCAGCGAGAGTTATGCTTCGCTTCATCAAATCGTGCGCGAGATGCAACAGTCCACAAAGATTTTCGCACAGCCGCCTCGGCTGCGAAGAGAATCTATTTTTCCGGCGACTTAAAGTGGCGGTCAAAGAAATCGCTCGTAGCGCGATACGCGGCGAGCCAGTCCCTGTGCAAGAGAAAATCGTGAATTTCGTCGGGAAAGATGAGCTGCTCGATCTCGACGTTCCGTTCGCGGAGGCGCGCCACGAGGTCGACGGTTTGCGTGAAAAACACATTGCGGTCGTCGTCGCCATGAATGAAAAGGACGGGAGACTTCCAATTGTTCACCGCGGTCACGGGAGAAGAATCGTGCGCCAATTTGGTGAGTTCCGCAGGGATGTTTTTTCCGTCCCAATTGTCGGTGGGCCAATCGTGCACACCGTGAAGGTCAACACCGGCAGCGAAGAGATCAGAGTTGCGGCCCAGGCCAAGCGCGGTCAAATAGCCACCATAGCTGCCGCCCCAGAGGCCGATATGTTTGGCGTCGACATCGGGCCGGCCTTGCAAGTACTTCCCTGCGGCGACTACGTCTTGATACTCCGTCGCGCCGCGCCCCGCACGCCCCGGGGCTTCGCGAAAGGCGCGGCCGTAGCCGATGCCGCTGCGATAGTTGAGCGCGAGAACGATGTAGCCGCGGCTCGCGAGATACTGATTCATGGCGTAGGAATTCGAGTAGTAGTACATGTAATGCCAGCCCAGCAGCATCTGGCGAATCGGTCCGCCGTGAAGAAAAATCAGCGCGGGGCGGCGTTCACCGGATTTCAGGCTGGCGGGCACAAAGAGTTGGCCATGCAATTCGAGACCGTCAGTAGATTTGAAGATTGCTTGTTGGGGAGTGACCAAACTATCGGAAGGAAAGTCTTTCGGCCACGTTTCGGGCGCCAAAGGAGTCGGCGCACTGCCAGATGTGAGTTTGGCAACCAAAGGTCTGGCCGAGCTCGTGGCCTGCGAGCCAACGTACACATACGATGTGCCATCACTCAGCGCGACGGGACTCCATTCAATTCCCCCCCCTGAGGTTAGTTGCGCGTGATTCCCGCCGATAACAGAAACACTCCACAAGTGGCGGCGGTCGACGTCACCGCAATTCGAGTTGAAAAGCACTGTCCTTTTGTCCGCAGAGAAAGACCACTGCTCGACCTCACAGTTGCCCGGAGTAAGAAGTTTCGGACCGGCGCCGCCATCGGCAGGCAGTGCATGCAGGTGCTGCCAGCCGTCTTCTTCGGAGGCCATCACGATTTGATTACCGGCAGCCCAGTTGAGAACGCCACCGCCGGTGTCTTCGGCCATGAGAGGAAAAGATCCTTGCGGCGTTGTGCTGCTGTGCCAGACTTCCTTGGCGGCACCCGTAGTCACACCGGCGACCAAGATCGCCCACGGATGCGGCTTATCGGGGGCGATGAAATAGCTCTGCGGCGCGTCGCGCTGCTCCGCTGGGCGGCGCACAAAAGCGATGCGCTTGCCGTCCACTGACCATACAAAATTGCTGTCCGAATCCGAAGTGGGCGAAATGAACTGAACAGATTTTGCGGCAACATCGTACAGAGCGATGAAGCTATGGTCGCCGCGGCCAGAAACAAAAGCCAGTTTGCCTCCGTCCGGTGACCAACGCGGCTCGAAATTCTGTCCCCGCGCGACAAGCTGCTGCGGTTTCTCCGAGCCATCGAGAGGAGCGAGCCAGACTTGGTTGTCTTTGACGTAGGCGATCGTGCCCCTCGAGGAAATGTCGGGAGAATGGCCAGCGTCTATGCGTTTGGGATCTGCTCCGGTCCACGCCACCGACCAAACCGCTTGCTCCGCCCCAGCGGGATTGCTGGTGGGATTGGGAACTTGCCCAGCAGCGTTCTTTCCGCCACCCCGAACGTACACGATCGCCTTACCGTCAGCAGAAAACCGCAGTTCGGAAAGTTCCTGCCCGTCGTCTTCGCTATACTTGGTGAGCTGCCGCGCGGCAAATCCCGGGGCCTCCGCCACCCAGATGTTTCGTTTGCCCTGCTGGTCGAAAGCCCAGGCAACGCGATTGCCGGTTTTTGCTGCGGTTAAATCCGACGGAAAAGGAGCGCTCAGAACCTGTTCGAGAGTAAATGACTTCTGGGCTCTTGCACTTACCGACAAAACCAAGGCGAAGAAGACCACTGCCAAGACGCAACGCTTCATCATCCCTCCCATCCTGCGTCGATCCTAAGCATGACAACGATTTGGGCTCGAAAGGTCAATTCACGATTTGCTGCTCCGGAGATTTTTCCACGGTTACATGCGGCCCATCAAGCGGCCCGGAGATTTTCAGGACATGCTCTTTTTCCTTGTCTGGAGCCACTCTTGAAGATGATTTGGCAGTTTGGGCCACGCGCGTGGTAACGCTCAGGTCCGCGTCGGAGCTAAAACTCAAAGTGCCCTGCACAGAGGTCTGCTCGGCCGGAGCATTCAATTCGAGCCACTGCACGACGAGGCTCCGGTTGCGGATGAGAAACGCGCATTCGCCGGCGGGCCAGCGGGAAGTCCCTGCATGAGTCGCCCCATCCTCCAAGCTCGCAGGGACGTCCCACCCGCGAAGCTCGACCTTTTTCAAATTCATGACTCCGTGGCCATCGAGATTCTGCAATAGCTCTTCGCGGCCGACTCCTCCGGTCTTCAACTGCAATTCCCCCGAAGCAGCGCCACCCAAGCGGCCCGCCAGGCGCCCTGTTCCAGGCAATTTCGCAAGATCGAGGCGGTCGAGATCCGCAGCGATGTCGTAGCTCGGCCGAGGCAAAAAGCTCGCCTTGATCTTCGCCCGAACCAGTCCTCCGGCCCATTCCGCCTGAGCGTCCTGCAGTTCCAGCTTGAGGTTGCGCAGGGAGCCCTGAGCCAGGACATTCTCCAGTTTTAGCTTTTCGATGGTCAAGCGAGCGATGCGCACTTGGCCTTCCGCATTGACACGGCGGAGCAGCTCACTTCCAAGCGTCGTCGGCGCCCCTTCCGCGGAGAAAGACTGTAGCAGCCGTTGGAGCCAATTAGGGCGGGCGCGCGGACCCACCCAGCGGTCGAGTTCGGCAGCATTGAGATGATCTACCGTGAGATCGAATTTCCACCCTGGCGCAACCGACGCGTCGGCCTGCGGCTCTTCTGAGATGACACCGGTCCAAGTCCCGCCAAAGCCCTCCGCTCTCGGAACGCGGGCTGACCGGCGACCGTCCTCCCAATTCACACTGGCGTCCAACAGTTTGAGCGGCTGATTCAAACCAGCGACGGTCAAGGATGCGCTACTGAACCCAACAAGCCCCGTCCAACTGCCCTTGAAGGGTTCTCTCCATGCCCATTGCGTAGTGGCGATGGCATGGCCGGAGAGTTCCCAGCCGTGATTGACGGACCGCCCCAACGCCGCGCTCAATTTTAGAAAGTCTTCGATCTTGGAAATGTTTCCTTCCACGCTGAGGTTTCCGGCATTCGTACTCAAGTCCTGCGTGAACGTCAAATCAGCCGCGTTCTCCATGATCGAAGCCACACGCCGTTTCTTAGGAGTGATGACGTCGCGAGGATCTCCGCCGAGAGCGACTCGCACGGGGCCAATCACGAAATTGGAACGCTCGCGGCCGCCGTTTACGGGACCGACTCGAACGGGTTCGGCAAATCCCGGGATCTTGATGGTTCCGGCATTACTGGAGACTGCGGCTGACTCCAGGGAAAGCGGCCAGCCACGCAGAATCATCCCGCCCGTGTAGTACTGTTCCGCACTAACTCCCTCAGCAACGCCACCATGAAACGCGCGATACCAGGCGAGCAAGTCCGATGCCTGAACGCCCATGGAATCCAAGCGCAGTTCCAATGCGCCGGAACCTTCCGGCGGATAACGAAACTGTCCACGCAGGTTCGAACGGGGAGCCTCCACAGCGATCTGGTCCGCGACCAGGATTTCCTTTCCGACATTCCACCGGCCGTTGATGTTCACATTTAACGCGGGATTGTCTGGACGTTCCGTCAAATCCCAACGGTGCATCCGCGCAGCACGCCCGTGGATGGCGTAGGTCCAATCGCCGGGGCCGTCGCCTTTTGCAGCGGTGCTCTTGGCGGTGGCATCGAGAGCAAAAAGCCCGCGCACGCCATAGTCCTGGCCACGGAACAAACGAAACATATCGGCAAGCGAGGCCTCGCTCCAGCGCAAAGTAATCTGCGCTGGTTGAAGCCGGGTCGAAGTGCCAGCCAAGTCGCCGCGCACGCGAATTGTTCCTGCAGATTGCAGGGGCACTCCGCTGCGCCACGGCTGAGCTTCGAGCTGCAGTTGCCAGCGGCCTGACGAGACTTGCTCGACGCTGCCCGAAACTCCGGTGAAGGCAAACGCCAGCTTGTCATCCTGATTCTTGAAATTGATGCGGCCTTCATCGAACTCTATTCGTTCAAGGCGATTCACGGGAGGGGCCGGCGCAGGCGGGCCGTAAATTTGCATATCGCCTGGAGAGCTCGCTTTTGCGGGCGGCAACCATTGCTCGAGGTTCCATCGTCCCTGGTAATTGCGCACTAGAATGAGGCTGGGCTTGCTGAAGGAAAGCGTTCCAAATTCGAAATGACCGCGCAGCAGTCCTGACCAACGCACGCTTGCGCTCAGGTGTTCCGCGCGAAGGAAATACTCGTGGCCGAAGAAGGGGTCTTCGCCAACAGTAACTCCGTCAGCGTTTAGTTGCAGGATGGGCAAAAGGCGCACACCAAAACTGCCGACCTCCACCGGCCGTCCAAAGGAGCGCTTCAAGTGAGCGACCAGATAGGCATGGGCGCGATGAGTCCTCACCAAAAGGGAGGCACCCGTTTGCAAGGCCACAACCGCCAAGGTGACGGTAACTGCCAGCTTCCACCATTTTCGAAGTGCGCTCATTCTGGCTTGAAAGTCTAAGAGAGTCTGGCCCAAAAGGGTAGCGAACCACGGCAGCGGAAGCTCGACGAGCCGCTAATGCACCGTACGCAGCATCCGGCTCCATCGCGTGCGCGTCGGCAGGTGCGCAAGGGTGTCGAAGACTCCTGCCAACCGTGACCAGAATGTGCTTTCTCCGCTGTAATCGCTGCTCTTGGCTTCCACCGACCAATAAATCAAAAAAGGTCGACCCATGATGGCGTCGCGGTCCACGAATCCCCAGTCACGGCTATCCTGACTGCGATCACGGTTATCACCCATCGCAAAATACTTCCCGGCGGGAACAACCAGTTCGTCGCCCTGTACATACTTGCGAATCTGGGGCCTCCACTCGTCGATCACGTTGGGAGATATCATCTGCCCTCGGACCGGAGGAAAGGAAAGATTGAAAGGGTCTGTAAAAGCTGAGGGGTCGTGAACGGCGTACGGTTCGCTCAAGCGCTTGCCATTGATGAATACGTCTCCATCGGCCAGTTTGAGGTGGTCTCCCGGCAATCCAATGATGCGTTTTACATAATGGGGGTGCTCGCCGTATGGGTATTTAAAAACGATGATGTCTCCCCGCTCCAATGGCCTGTAGGGCAGAAACTTTTCGTACCACGCGCCCGTGCCGCCGAAAATGAATTTATTTACCAGCACATGGTCCCCGATGAGCAGCGTGCCTTCCATAGAGGCGGAGGGAATCTTGAAGGCTTGCACTACGAATGTTGTGCCGAAAAGCGCTAGGATCACCGTAACGAGAAGCGACTCTAGATATTCGGAAAGCGTGGCTTGGTGGTGATCCTTGGACGGCTTTGTGACCGGCGGCGGTTCTTGGCCTTCCATCGCCCCGGTTTCAACTAGCGGCGCCTGGGTCTCTATTGGTAGCTGGTCAGACACTTGCCTTAACCCTTTATTTCCATCTGCTCAAGTTGTTCGAGCGCGCTTCGCGCCGCTTGCTGCTCGGCTTCTTTCTTTGTGGTACCTTCACCCCTGGCAAGGCGCTCTCCATTGATCCACACTTCAATGCGGAAAACTTTCTGATGATCGGGCCCGCTCTCTCCGGCCACCCGGTACTCCGCGGGCGCTTGTCCACGGCCCTGCAGGAACTCCTGCAGCGCGGATTTGCGGTCGGATTCCGCGATGCGCTCGCCGCGCTCTTCCAGCGCCTGCTCGAACAAAGCGCGCTGCAGCACCTCGCGGGCGGCGCTCAGTCCTGCATCGATGTACACAGCAGCCACAACTGCTTCGAACGCGTCCGCAAGCAGCGTTTGCTTTTCCCGGCCGCCGGTCTTTTCCTCGCCGCGGCCCAGACGCAAATGCTCACCTAACCGCAAGCGCCGTGCTGCCGCCTCCAGCGAACTTGCATTGACGATGCGCGCGCGGCTCTTGGAGAGCTGGCCCTCTGACCATTCCGGGAAAGCTGCGAGAAGATATTCGCTGGCGAGCAGCTCCAGGACCGCATCGCCCAGGAATTCCAGCCGCTCATTGTCGGATAAGTGCGTAGAGTCTGGAGGTAATTCGACGCCGGCGCCCCGCAACTCAGGTATGGCCGAACTGTGCGTCAACGCCCTCTCAAGTAGCTCTCGATTCGAGAACTTGTGCCCCAGGCGTTCCTCCAACGTCGCGCCGGCAATGCGAATCGTCTCTTGCATCTCATGTGAACGCCGCGCTAACTTACTTCGGGGCGCTCAACTCCGTCGCACTCTTCTTTTTGGTTTCGTCTGCCTGCGTCTTACAGGTGGCCTGCATGGGGCCAGCCGTAGCGGCGCACTTGTTGAATGCGGCTATAGCGTCGTCAAAGTGCGACGTGCCCTTGTTCGCCACACCGAGCAGGTAATAGTTCACGGGATCCGGATTCGCATCGAGCTTAACGGAAGCCTCGAGCTCGGGAATGGCTTCCTGATTCTTTCCGCGCTTTACGTACACCAATCCCAAGCCGCTATGAGCAGCCGCGAGCGCCTGATTCTTTGCGTTGGTGAACGCTTCATCGGTCAAATTCGCAGGCTTTGTCAGTGTGGGAGCCACTTCCATGGCCTTTTTCGAATAGTCCTCGGCTTTTTGCAGTTGCGCGCTTGCGTTCGGTGTCGTCGAGTTGGTTACACGAGAAATCGTCTGCGCGAGAATGGCGAGCGTTGTCACATCCGTCGGAGTCAGTGCCACCGCTTTGTCGCCAATTTCGAGCATCTTGGCGATCTGGTTCGTCTGCATATAAGAGAGCGTCATAGCCGCATAGAGCGGCGGGAGGTACCGGCTCTGGGAGTATTTCTGCAGGAAGGCTTCGCCTAACTCAATCTTTTTTTGAAGATCGGAAGTGGGCGCGTCCTGAAAGGCCTTAAACGCGGCGTCTTCTTCGGCGTTCACCGGCGGAGGTGCGGAATCCAACGACAACGGAGTGACATCAGAGGTCTTGGGTTTGTCGCCGGCCGGCTGCTGGCTTTGACCACCTTGCTGGCTCTGGCCTCCCGATCCGCTCTGGGCCGCGGCGATGCCCCACGCGCCAAGCATAAGAAGAGCTAGGGCCGCCATTCTTAAGTCGACATTGCACTTACTTCTCATGGTGTTTCTCCTTCAAACCTCTTGCTTTCGGCAACCTAATGCTCAGTCTTCATCGGCTGAACCTGAGCATCTTCCATGCTTCACTAAGCTTTGGGTCACGGGCGAACTACCTGTTTGTCATTTGCTGTCGCGGCGAGCTCCCGTTGCGCTGCTTGCTTCGCTTCGTCCGGCCCGCCTTGTACAGCCAACGCTGATTCGTACTCCGTCTTCGCTACAGAAGGATTTCCCTCATAGTCGTAAATCCGCGCAAGGTAGACATGCGACCAGGCTAGCACCCGAGGGTCTTCTGTTGCCGCGTGTTCCCCGCTCGTCAACCTCCCAAACACCTGCTTGGCCTTGGCGGCATCATGATCCATATAGGCTGCGACGCCAATCCCAAACCAGGCGCGCGGCTGATCGGGATACTTGGTTAAGACCTTCTGAAAAGACGCCTCCGCTGCGCGAGTGTTTTTGGCGGCGATTTGCCGCTCGCCCTCGGTGAGTGCGGCGATCACTTCCGTGTCGTTGGGAACCGTGGTCGGAAGAGGCGTCTTGGGCCGGGCCACCGCTTCGGCCGCTGCCGCGTCTGCCTGTGTTTCCTCTGCGGGAGCAAAATGAACCGCCGCCACACGCTTTGCTTCCACATTTACATCGATGCTTCTGACGATATCGGGGAAAAAACGCTTCATTGACGGCTCGGAACTCTCAAACACAGTCAGTGCTGTGAATAGCGGGCGAACTAATACATACCCACCTTCGTCGTTGCGCGCCAAAGACGCTTCTCGCTCTCCGGGGGACATCCTTTTGAGCCTCAATTCAACAGCGCGCACCATGCACTCTGCAAAGTAAGAAGGAAAGTCATCCTTCAAGTCCGTGCCAAGTCGGGGAGCTTTGGCTGCCTGCTCGTAAAGCGGGCGCTTCACCGCCACCACATGCGGATACATCAATGGGAGCGGGTCCAGCATGAAGTGCAAAAATGCATGACGCACAACATCAATCGGCACTACATCGCCGCCGCTGAGCACCAGGGCATAGTGGTCTCCGAAATTGCGCACGTTCGTGATGCGTCCTACGAGCGGCTCGACAACCACGCTGAATTTCCGCCGCCCGTAGGGTTCGAGGATCTCACGCAGGTATCCCGTCGTGGTGAAGACCATTTGCGTCAACGGCTCATGGAGGCGCGCGATTTCACGATCATAAATCGGCTGCACTTGCCGCCAGAGTTGTCCAATGTTTTGTTCCTGGTAATAGTTCGAGAGAAGCTCGCTGAATCCCAGGAGAGCAATGACGTCAGGAGGCAATTCGTCACGCCGCAAGATGGATTGAAACTGCGGCGCGGGCCCGGACACCAGCCCAAACCAGAGATACCGCGAAAGCGTCGCTCCCGGATCGCGCAATTCGTGCTGACGGTAGAATTGCCGCACCGCTTCGACAGCCGGCCCTTGCTGTTGGCGAAGCCGTTCGCGCATCTGGGCGCGGAAGGCCGTCCAATGGTCGGAGCTGACGTTCGATTCAAAGCCCGCGGCGAGCAGCGCGCACATCGTGGTGAACATGGCTTCACTGCCATCCACCGTGACGGAATTCTGGGGGGTCTGCTTACGAGGAACCGCAGGCGACTGAGTGCTGGGCTGTGTCTGGGTCTCGACTTTCCCCTGGGCGGGGGTAGCCTCCTGCGCCGTGGCGGTCAGGGCCATGGCCACGCTGAGTCCCCCAATCTGAATTATTCTTCGTAGTATTTTCATGCAGGCTGCAGGTTTCTCTTGAGCCAAGTCGCTGTTTCCCTGTTCGCGCCGGCGGTTCTCAGCATGGAAGGGCACGCTTGAGCGGTGTATGTCCTCTCGCAACCCTACGGCATCCATTCAATTTACCGTCGCTCACTGTCCCCGTCAAGGAATCGCGCGTCGACCCCTAGCGTTCGATCAGCGCCGCCGTTACTGGGCCAACGGTTATGATGCGGCTAACAATGCTGCCCGCTGCCCCAGCGTTGTTAGTGCAACACTTGCCTCTTTTTTCCGCATCTGTAAACTGTGAAGTCATACAGAGATTCTTTGAGGGATGGCCCGTACATGCCTCAACGTCAACTGAAAAAAGGCCTGTTTCTCGCTGGCATCTTGGGCTTGTCCGCCATGATCCCGGCGCTAGGCCGCGCACAGCTTGTTCAAGAAGCGGCCCCAGCGCAGCAAGCCAAACCACAGCAAAACGCTTCCGGCGCGCAAAATCCGTCGGGCAAGAAGCGTATCTCTCAAGAAGTGCAACTCACAGGCGAGGAATCCTGGATCGACACCGGAATTGACGTCCAGCCCGGCGAGCATGTGGTGATTTCCGCGACCGGGAACTTGCGCTACGCCGACGCCAAAAATGAAAATGGCCCGGAGGGTCTGGGCCGAGGCTTCCGGGACCTTCTCCGCGTGCTTCCGTTCAACGAGGCCGGCCGCGGCGCGCTGATCGGGCGAATCGGAGACAAAGACTCATCTCAGCCTTTTCTCGTAGGCGCGCGGCGCGATGTGGTTGCGCCCATCGCAGGACGTCTCTCCCTCGGAATTAATCAGACCACCAATGACACCGGCACGGGAAATTACCTCGTGCGCGTCGAGGTCTACGCGCCGGAAGGTGGCAGCAAGCGCGAAGTGGCCAAGCAGGTCAGCTCTATCACTGGCGTCGATAAGAGCCTCTTCTCACAAATCCCCCGTCGCATCTCCGACAAGCAAGGCAATCCAGGAGACATGGTTAATTTTCTGATTCTTGGTTCAGAAACAGCCATGCAAAAGGTCTTTACGACCGCTGGATGGGTCAAAGTCGATGCCGACGTCAGAGGCACTGTTCTCCACGGGCTTCTCGAAAGCATTTCCAAAGAATCGTATCTCACCATGCCCATGAGCCAGCTCTACCTGTTTGGCCGGCCCCAGGACTACGGCTGGGCTCACGCTGAGCCGATTAGCGTAGTCGCTTCGCGCAATCACTTGCGCGTTTGGAAGGCGCCGTTTCAGGTGCATGGAGGAGTGCTGTGGGTCGGCGCCGCAACTCACGATACCGGATTCGAGCGCGACCAGCGCAACAACGGCATCACTCACAAGATCGATCCCGACATCGACCTCGAGCGGGATTATGTCCAGAAGACTTTGACTTCTACGGGCCTCGTGCGGGAAGTAACGCACTTCCTCCCTGAGAATCCGATGAGGGAAGCCAAGACCGCCACCGGCGGCACATTTCATTCGAACGGCCAGGTGCTCATCTTGAAGCTTGCCGAGTCCGGCAAAGACCTGTCCGCGGGATTCGCCGAAGTGTTCTGTTCCGTTCTGAGCGGCGAAAAACCAGATTCTGGAGACTGGGGTCCCTGTACCAACTACATCCATGGCGACGCCATTTCCAATCACTCCGTTCCGCTCAAAGCGATTCCCACAAACTACCGCGTTCTCATTGTTCCTGGCGTTCTCAGTTCTTGCCAGGCCAACACGCAGGCGTTTGCCGACGGCCAAGCGCATTTGAAAGAAAAACACGGAATGACCGTGGAGTTTGTGCAGATGCCGAACGCTTCGAGCGCGGACAATGGCCAGCAGATCGCAAGCTATCTGAAGAACGCCATGGCTAGCGATTCACGCAAATATATTGTCGTGGCCTACAGCAAGGGCGCACCCGATGTTCAGGAAGCTCTGTCAGCCGACGCACAGGCGAAATCCGCCGTCGCTGCGTTCGTAACCATCGCTGGAGCTGTCGGCGGCTCCCCCATCGCTGAGACGATGCCTTCTATTGTCGAACGCTACACTTCTACCCTAAAGCTGGGCACCTGCCAGGGGGACGTGGCGCAAGCGTTCAAGTCTCTTCGACAGGACGTTCGTAGGCAGTTCAATGCAGATCATCCGGATCCGCTCGTTCCTTCTTTCTCGCTCGCTGCGGTCTCGGATTCGTCCACAACTTCCAAGATGCTCTTTGAAGCCTGGAAGCTGCTCACCGCGTACGATTCTCGCACGGACAGCCAACTCCTCCAGGAAGACGCGCTTATTCCCGGCGGGGATTTTCTCGGCGTTCTCCGCGCCGACCACCTGGCAGCGGCCCTGAATTATGAATCGGCGTCAGACACAACAGTCCGGTCCGCCGCCGACCACAACCACTATCCGCGCGTCGCCCTGTTTGAAGCTGCCGTGCGCTTCGCCATTGATTCGATTCCCTCCAACAGCCCCAGTTCAAACTAGTTGGCCGCCACACCTGTTATTTCGCCGTTTCCAGCTCCAGCGCAATCACTCGATCCACTTCGTCGGTCTGCGCGTCCGGAAGCTTCAACACCAATCCTCCTTTGACCACGCTGAACTCCACCCTGCTTCCATCGCGCAGCAGTTTCGCCGAATGGACCTCGCGCGGGATGCCTGCCACGGCCAGCAGCGGCTCGTTCCAGTCCAGCACGTGCACATAAACGGTAGAACCACGTTGTGTTGTCACACCCCACGGTCCCGCAGATATTGGCCCCCCGCGCGTGCCATAGATAGATTCGCCATATTTCGCGGTCCACTTCCCTATTTCCGTCAGGCGCTGAACAAACTCAGGCTGAATCTCTCCATTTGGCATCGGTCCAATATTCAACAGGAAATTCGCGTTCATTCCCGCAGCGCGCACCAGGTAGCGGATCAATTCAGCCTTGCTCTTGTAGTGATCATCGGTGATCCGGAATCCCCAGGAGTCGTTCATCGTTTCGCAGGTCTCCAGAGGTAAAACGCTCACTCCTTGCTCCGGATTGAATCCCGTGGTGTGTCCGCCGGGCAAATCCTTCTCGAACATTTGGAAGTCTTCGCCGGGAAAAGGAGTCTTGTGATGATTGCTTCCAACCAGGGCTTGCGGCTGCAGCTGGTGGATCATTGCGTACGTTCGGGCCAGATGCCAGTCGGCATCCGGCTTGTCCCACATCCCATCGAACCACACGCCTCCAATCTCTCCATAATTCGTCAGCAGTTCCCGCAACTGCCCATCCATAAAATTCAAATACGCGTCCCAGTTCCCCGCATTGGCCCTGCCCGTCGAATGCCCCGTACTGCCGCGAGGAAAATAGTCCGGAGAATGCCAATCCAGTTGCGAGTGATAGACAAATAGTTTGATTCCCTGCTTGTGACATTCGGCCGCAAGCATGCCGATGACATCTTTCCCGTAGGGCGTTCCCGCTACTACGTTCCAGTCCGTCAGCTTCGAATGAAACATCGCGAATCCGTCATGATGCTTCGAAGTAATGGTGATGTATTTCATCCCCGCCGCTTTTGCCAACGCCACCCACGCCGCGGGATCAAATTTAACCGGATTGAAAAAATTTGGAACTTTCGTGTAGTCGCTGCCTTTAATGTGGCGCGTTTCCATTTCCCACTCGCCGTCGGCCAAGACGCTGTACACGCCCCAATGAATGAACATCCCGAACTTCGCATCCTGGAACCATGCGCGCGATTTCAAATTCTCGGGCGCAGGCGTGTAGCGCTCTTGTGCGCTTGCGATCGGCAAAGCTTCTACAACCACGGCAAGAATCGCCAGAAAAGAAATGCGAAGCAAAGAGCGAAAGGGAATTTTCATTGAGTCTCCGTCTGATTCATGCAACGTGCACTTCGGCGCTCCCGCATTCTATCGAATGTAATGCCAGCGTCTAGAGATACATTCAGATGGCGTCCTGCTCTGGCACGGATAAGGCAAACAGCATGGTCCCTAGCAGACCAATGATCCCAGCGGTAACAAAAGTGATTTCCGGCCGCACTCGCCAGAGCAACCCGCCGGCTACCGACGCAGGCGTTATCGACAAGCTCCGCACCAGGTAGTACAGTCCGACGGTTCGCGCGCGGAACTGTGGTTGCGCGAAACCGACAATCATCGCTTTGCGCGCAGGCTCGCCAATCTCCCGCAAGCCCCCGAGGATAAATGCAAACACTAGTCCCGCGAAGCTGTGCGTGAGAATAACCGCAACCGGATAAAACGCGAAGCAGAGGAATGTCGCGATGACCAGGGGTTTCCGGCCAACCTGCTCTGCAACTTTTGCCGATGGCACGTAGATGAGAATGGACGTCAGCAATTGAATCGCGACTAGGACTCCGTATTCCGGCAGCGTGATCCCGCTGACGTTCGTCACGTACAAAACCACAAAAATATCCGCCATCCCTTCGCACAACCGAATCACGATGTCCGAAGCCAGTAGCCGCTTTAGCGTCGGATGAAAGGAGTCCCAGACTCCGCCGATACTCACTGCGTCTGCGACGCTGACCGGCAACCGCAGGGAGAGCAACAGCGCTGCCGCACAACCTGCCAACACGAACGTGATGACGATTCCGATTCGAACGCCTCGCGCGAGACCAACGGCCCCAATGATGAGTCCGCCTACTACAGGTGAGATCACCATGGGGATCCGCTTCAGCGTCGACTGAACGGTGAAGCCCATCGTGTGACGGTCCTTCGGAAGCGCATCACCGATGGTCGCGAAGATCGTCGGCGAACCCATCGTCTGCCAGACCATCACAAGCGCCAGCCCAAGAAACAGGTAAGGCCATGCGGGACTGAAAAAATAAACGAGATAACCTGCGACCGCCACGGCAAGAAATGTCAGGAACGCGCGCCGGCGGCCCCAATGATCCGCGAGCCAGCCTCCAGGATACTGATAGATGGCGTCGAAGAAATCCTCCGCAGTGCCAAACAGCCCGACGGCGACTACGCTCGCGCCAAGCGATTCAAGGTATTTGGGAATAAACTTCTTCCAAAGTTCTTCGCCAAGCCCTACGAAGAACACTGCGCCAGACGCGGCCGCGACGTTGCGGTCAATTCCGAAATACTCTGTGGCTTTATTCTGGATTTGCGCCTCCGGTTCCCTTGGCCCGGATGGTTCGCCTTCTGAAGCAACCTCAGCGGAAGGCCCCTTCTACTTTTCCGTGGCCTACCATTTCTTTGCAGTACGCATACAGGGCATCATAAACAATCCATTCCGCCGCATTAATTTCGTGATCGTCGCGAAAATTCAGATGGCGGAAACCCTCAGCAATTGCTTTCAGCCCGGCGGCCTCTGGTTGTTGCCACAGACTATTGTCTGTATCCGCGCCGTTCACAATTTTCCCCAAAAGCACGAGAGCTGGATCTCCCGTCAAGTCGTGTTTCTTCAAAATCGCCTCGAAAGAGCATTCCTTTCCATGATGTCCTAGCTCCACTGCAGGCACATCAAAAGGAATCGCACCGAGTCGTTGCGCCTCGCCCGTCACCTGCTCCGCCGGCACAAAGTAAAATTCTGCATGCTGGTCAACAAACTTACGAATCAGCCAGGGACACGCCACTCGGTCCACCTTCACATGTTCGCGTGTAATCCACTTCATTGAGACACCTCCCTCACGGTACGGAAATCTGATTGACGAAGGATGGTCAATTTGTCTACAGCTTAGCAGCTTGCCGAAGAACGCGCCCCACCATCATTCCGAGCGAAGCGAGGAATGTCTCTTCGCATTAACCTAAGAGAAAGCTTGGAAGTAACAATCGGTGGGAGCGCTGACTTTACCGGCAAAAACTTCTAAGCGTTCGCCGCGCCTGGTTTTTTCTCTGGGTACATCCGGTCGAACTCCGGATCATCGCGCAATGGAGCGAGGTCGGGGTCGCGCCGCGCATGACTCGCGTCCCTAAATCCCGCTTCCCACGCTTTTTTCAGACAATCCATCGCTTCCTGTTTTTTTTCAAGCGTAGCGTACAGGCAAGCTGCGTTATAAAGAATCGAAGCCTCTCCAGCCCTCAGCGTGACCGCCAGATTCAACTCTTT
Source organism: uncultured Acidobacteriaceae bacterium (assembly GCA_964524045.1). Taxonomy (GTDB): domain Bacteria; phylum Acidobacteriota; class Terriglobia; order Acidiferrales; family UBA7541; genus Acidiferrum. The sequence continues at coordinate 4,968 of CAZGBQ010000031.1, read as the reverse complement.
CAACGCGTCTTGCGCGCGGCCAAGCTCCGCATAACCCGCTCCCAACAGAATCCGCGCGCGGGCATCTTCCGGAACATGCTTCAAGTGGTTCTCCAGCGCGCTGATTTGCCGCTGCAGCAAGTTCAAATACGCCTCGCGCTTGCCTAAGGCTCCGAGCGAATTCCCCAGCGGCACATAAATGTTGTAGTCCTCCCCGCTGGCCTCCAGGCCGGCCTCCATAATGTCCACCACTTCCTGAAACCGTCCAGCGGAAAACAGCGCTCGGCACAACAGGTAGTACGCTCCTTCGCAATCCTTCTTTCGCTCAATTGCCTTGCGCACCATGCGCACCGCTTCATCGTGCAGCTCCGTGGCGTACAGCACCCACGCCTGGCTCACCTGCACTTCCGGCAGTTCCCAGTGAAGCGCCACAGCTTTCCCCGACGCCTCGCGCGCTCTTTCTATCCACGAGATGTCGCGGCTATAGTTGCAATAGAACATCGCGCAGGCATTGGCACAGGCCGCATACGCCAGCGCAAAGCTTGGGTCCATCGCTACCGCGCTTTCGAACATTTGCAACGCAAACTCCAAATCCTGCCGTGTCTGCCTCCGCGCGTATCGCTTTCCGCGCAAATACAAGTCGTACGCCTGCAAATTTTCCGTGGGCTTAATCGCCAGCGCTTCCAGCTCCTGGGGCGATAGCGTCACGCGAAGCGCCTCGGCGATTTTCCGCGCGATCTCATCCTGCACTTCAAAAACGTCTTTCATCTCGCGGTCGTACCGCTCGCTCCACAGCGGAAAATCCGTTTGCGTGTCCACAAGCTGCGTCGTGATCCGCAGCCGGGTCCCCGCGCGCCGCAACGTTCCTGTAAGCACGTATGCCGCCTTCAATTGCTGCCCAACCTGCGCCGGCGTCACCGTCTTATCCCGAAACGCCAGAACGGTTGGCCGCGAAAAGGTATTCAAACCTCGAATTTTCGATAGTTCCGTGATGATGTCTTCAGTAATTCCGTCGCGGAGATATTCGTCTTCCTTCACACCGCTCAGATTTTCGAAATACAGGACAGCCAGAGATTTTGCCGCGTTTCGAACGGTTCCTGCCTTCGAATCGCTCACCTCTGCAGCATGCCTCCGGCCCGACTCGAGGTCCCGCTTCAAACGGAGCAAGTCCGTCTTCAATTCCGTTGCCGACTGGCAACGAAGATTGCGGTCTTTTTCCAGCAGCTTCTCGAGGATGCGTCCGAACTCCCGCGGTACCGTCCCATTGACAGCTTCGACGGGCAAAGGATCCCGGTTCAAAATCGCGTCAAAAATGATCGCAGACGTATCGCCCGGAAAAGGAAGCGTTCCTGTTGCCATCTGGTAGAGGACCGTTCCAAGCGAAAACAAATCCGTCCGCGCATCCACCAATTGACCGCGGGCTTGTTCCGGCGACATGTATGACACGGTTCCCACCGTGGCTCCTGCCTTCGTTAACTCGTCCGTAGCAACGAGCGTTTCCATTTGCGAAACGGCTCCCGCCCCGCCTTCGCCCCTCTCCATTTTTGCAAGCCCAAAATCCAGGATCTTCACTTGACCACTTAACGTCACAAAAATGTTGGCCGGCTTGATGTCGCGGTGCACGATTCCTTTGGCATGCGCGGATTCCAGCGCATCCGCAATTTGAATGGCCATACCCAGAAGCTTTTCGATCGCGAACGGCTGCCTCCCCATCATCTGCGAGAGTGTCTGGCCTTCCAGCAACTCCATCACGATGAACGGTTGCCGCTCGTGCTGTTCGATGGCGTGAATGGTGCAAATGCTCGGGTGATTCAGAGCGGAAGCGGCCCGCGCCTCTCGTTGAAAACGTTCCAATAATTGCGCGTCCTGGGCCATTTCCTGGGGGAGGAATTTCAAAGCCACGCGCCGCCCCAGATGGGTGTCTTCCGCCTCGTAAACAACGCCCATTCCGCCGCTACCGAGCCTTCGTGAAACTTTGTAGTGAGAAATGCTCTGGCCGAGCAAACCGTCTGTCGAGGGCATGCCGGGATACTAATCGCCCTGCGCGAATCGGTCAAGGAACACAAAAGCCTGTGGAATCCTCAACTTCTCAGGATTCTCCGAATCGTTTGCATTGCACAAATCATGTCTCGGGCGCGTTGACTTGTCCCGTGGCTCGACCTAACATACGCGGCTGAAGGACGCCGAGTTCCCTTTTTCATGCTTGGTCTTCCGCGGAGGAATTCGTGAGTGATTGGAGATTTGCCCAGAAAGACGCTTCCGAGGAGCTGGCCTTTCTTCATCATTTCTCGTTCAAGAAACAGCAGTCTGGTTCGGAGATAACTTTCCTGATCACCGTCAAGGAATTCGTAACCCCTCCCAAAGGCCAATTTGCGCGTTTTTTCGCTCAGGCCGATAAAGAGGTCAACCAAAAAGCAGGGCCCGTTCTCCCAACCGGCTGGGGGCCCTCGCTTCTTGACGCGCTCTCGGACTGCACGCGCATGATTCGCGACTTCCCGTATGAAAGCGGAGAGACTCTGTCCTCTCGCGGCTCGGCTGGAACTTAACTAGGCTGGGGACTGATGCAAATCACCAAAAAAGAACTGAAACCTGGGATCGTTGCTCTCGAGCTGAGCGGCCCTTTACAAATGGGCGTGGAGTGCAAGCAGCTCGAATTGGCTTTTGATGACCTTCTCCGCGAAAACCACAAGCGCGTAATACTTGACCTCTCCGGACTCACCAAGCTGGACAGCGGTGGCCTGGGCAAAATTGTCAGCTGCTTCTCCAAACTCAAGAACGCCGGAGGCTCCCTGTGCCTCACGGGTAGCACGGGCATGATCGACGGCGTCTTGAAATTGACTCACGCGGACCGCTTCTTGAAGTGTTATCCCTCCGCGCTTGCCGCGGCGGAAAGCTTTTCTGATTCCCCTAGCTAGCGGGTAATGAACCATTGAGAGTATTTTTCATTCGCACGCGTGGCTTTGTGCTTGGTCTTACGCTCGCATTCGCAACCCCATCCGGTTCAGCGCAATTACACGCCCCCCAACAACCCAGCTCATTCCACGACTGGCCGGTGTACGGCGGCGCGCCCGAGAACGATCACTATTCCACGCTTGCTCAAATCAACCGCGAAAACGTCAAGCAACTAACAGTCGCCTGGACTTACGACACTGCTGAGGAAGGCGGCCTGCAAACCAGCCCCCTCGTTGTCGGCGGTGTGCTCTACGGAATCACGCCCACGCAGAGAGTCTTTGCCCTGGACGCCGCAACGGGAAATCAGTTGTGGAAGTTCGAATCGGGCATCATTGGAACGCAGCCGAATCGCGGCCTGGCGTATTGGACTGACGGCAAGGACAAACGAATTCTCGTTGGTCAGATGAATTTCCTATACGCTCTGGACGCCACCACCGGCAAGCCGGTCCCCGGTTTCGGAAATCAGGGACGCGTCGACCTCCGCGAAAATCTCGGCCGCCAACCGGCCAGCTCCCAATCGATATATCTAACCAGTCCCGGAATCATCTACAAAAACCTCATCATCGTCGGCGGTCGGAACCCCGAGACTCTGCCTGCCCCTCCTGGCGATGTTCGCGCTTTCGATGTTCGCACCGGAAAACTGCGCTGGTCATTTCACACAATTCCTCGCCCTGGCGAATTCGGCTACTCCACTTGGCCTCCCGATGCATGGAAAACTTCCGGCGCCGGGAATAATTGGGCCGGCATGACGCTCGATCCTCGCCGTGGAATCGTTTATGTCCCGACGGGCTCCGCCGCTTTTGATTTCTACGGCGCGGACCGCATCGGCGACAATCTCTTCGCCAACTGCCTGATCGCGTTGAATGCGGATACCGGCGAGCGCATCTGGCATTTTCAAGGCGTCCATCACGACATTTGGGATCGCGATTTTCCAGCTCCCCCCGCGCTCCTCGCCATTAAGCGCGAGGGCAAAGACATCGACGCTGTCGCGCAGACTTCGAAACAAGGCTTCGTTTATCTTTTCGATCGTGTCACCGGAAAGCCTCTATTCCCTCTCGAGACTCGCAAATACCCTCCCAGCACCGTGCCCGGGGAAATTGCATCTGCCGAACAGTCTCTTCCTACTCGCCCCGCGCCGTTTGCCCGCCAGCTTCTCACCGAAGATCTGCTCACCAATCGCACTCCCGAAGCTCATCAATGGGCGCTCGAACAATTCAAGAAGTTCCGTAGCGAAGGACAGTTTTTTCCTTTTTCCGTCGGTGTCGACACCATCGTTTTTCCCGGCTTTGACGGCGGCGCGGAGTGGGGCGGACCGGCCGTCGACCCGGAAACGGCTATCCTCTACCTCAATTCGAACGACGCGGCTTGGACCGGTGCGCTCGCTCCGAACACCGGTCCGAACAGCCCGCGCTCCATCTATCTAAGTCAATGCGCCATTTGTCATGGCGAAAAGATGGCCGGCTCGCCGCCATCTTTTCCCTCCCTGATTGGCGTTGGCGAACGGATGAGTGAGAGGCAAATTGCCACCATCATTGTGACTGGAAAAGGCCGCATGCCGGGCTTCCCGAACTTCACGGAAGAACAGATGTTTGGCCTTCTCAACTTTTTGACCAGCGGGGAAAGCAAAGAACTCACCAGCCCTGCGCCTTCCGCGCCGATGAAATACCGCTTCACCGGCTACAACAAGTTTCTCGACCCGGAGGGTTATCCGGCCGTCGCCCCTCCCTGGGGCACGCTCAACGCCATCAATCTCAACACCGGCGAATATGTCTGGAAGATTCCATTTGGCGAGTATCCTGATCTGGCCGCCAAAGGGGTGACAAACACGGGCACGGAGAACTACGGCGGCCCCATCGTTACAGCCGGCGGCTTGCTATTCATCGGCGCAACCAATTTTGACAAAAAATTTCGCGCGTTCGACAAGGCCACCGGCCAACTGCTTTGGCAGACAACGCTTCCTCTCTCCGGAACCGCAACGCCCGCCACTTACGAGGTGAACGGCCGTCAGTTTGTCGTCATTGCTGCGGGCGGCGGCAG
>CAZGBQ010000030.1:0-29821 GCA_964524045.1 uncultured Acidobacteriaceae bacterium | reverse complement strand
GACCGAGGTCATCACTTCGACGACAACCCCTTCGCCCCATTGGCTATAGTTTGCGTGAATTACTTTATCTCCCAAGCGGAGGTAAAGACGTTTTCCTTCCACGTAGGGTCCTAACCGGCTAAAGTTTGGTTCGTTGTAGCGGAAAACAGCGGCAAGAATCAAGATGTGACTAACTGCGGTTCGACCTCAAGATGGGAACTTAATGCTCGAGCAAGTTCGCCGCCAGGACGCCGTCTTCGATCCATCGCAGCAACAGACTGCCCACAGCAGTTGCGGACTCTTCTGCCGAGAGTTGGCTTTCCAACGTTTCGCAGATTGCATCGAAAGGATTACCAGCCATGACGCCGGTAAGAACCATTTGTTCAGTCGCATCCATCTTTGTGTGATAGACGGAGAAGCCATTGCGCCACACGCGTAGCACTGAAGGCTCGCGGGCGACTGCTTCTTCATGCGGAGCCTCATCTTCTTCCGCAGCTTTCCAGATGACATGCAGCGGCCATTCACTGTTCACTACCTGAAAAGCTGGGACGAGGTGCAATATGAGCGCTGGCCAGTCGTCGGGCTGGATCATTTGCAGATGTTCCGCACGCAGAGGTTCCGTGTCAGGGGCATCGAAAACTTCCACCCGAGCCCATTCAAGCGCAGCGAGCTCGCTGAGGAAGGGCAACTCCTCACTTTCAGGTCGAGCTTGTAGGAACGCGGAGAAAAATCGCCCAAGCTGACGCAAGGAAGGATGCGTAGACGGATGTTGGGCAAGATAAGCGCTTGTGACTTCATGGAAGCGGTCGCAACCGAGGATGGCGGCGACGCGAGGAAAATCGCCTTTCAGAATTTCAAAGAGGCGGGCGTAGTACATCTGAGCGTAAATATCAACACGTTCTTCGGCTCCCAACTGACCGCGCCCTTCCACCCAGGCCACGAGCGCGGGGTCAAAACTCAGCGGTCCAACTCCTGGTTGCCGAGCAAGCGAAGCAAAGAAACGCGATTGCAGTTCAGGCAGACTGAGCATACGCAAGCCCCAACTCCTCGATTTCCAACGCTCGGGCGCGCTCAGCCTCGGCGCACACGACTGCAAATTCAGGAATCTGATCATCCCACTCCACCAGGGTCGACACGCGGCCACAATGGCGCACGGCGAAGCGATATAACTCCCAGACCGGATCGATGACCGGCCCATCATGGGTGTCGAAGAGATACGTTCCTTTATCGCTGTGGCCAGCCAGATGAATTTGTCCGACCCGATCGGGCGGGATGTGGTCAATGTAGACCTGTGGGTCAAACTGGTGATTAAAAGCGCTGACGTAGATATTGTTGACATCGAGCAGAATACCACAATCGGCCCGCCGAGCAATTTCCGCGAGAAATTCCCACTCCGGCATGGTTGAGTGCACATAGGTCAGATAGCTCGACACATTTTCAATCAGTATTTGTCGGTCCAAATATTCCTGCACGCGACCAATGTTTTCCACCACCACCTGGATCGCTTCTTCCGTATAGGGCAACGGCAGCAGATCATGCGCATAGTGGCCGCCAATGCTGCCCCAACACAGATGATCCGAGACCCAGGCCGGCTCGAAGCGGCGGATTAAAACTTGTAAATCGCGTAGATATTGTTCGTTCGGCGGATCAGTTGAGCCCAACGAGAGCGACACTCCATGCAGGACAAGCGGCGCAACGGCTCTAACCTTCTCCAGTGCGGCCAGTGGACGACCGCCACGGATCATAAAATTCTCCGAGATCGCCTCAAACCAGTCTACTTGCGCCGTGCCCTCCCAGAGGCAGGGAAAGTGCTGCGTGCGCAACCCGACGCCGTGACCAAGATAAGGGACGGAAAAAGCCATGAGTTGCTCCTGCAAACGAAGGCGAGACAAAGCTGGATGAGAACGTTGAAATAAAAAAGGCGGACCTTAGGTCCGCCTCGACAACAATGGGTTACTTAGGATGGACGACCTTCCCACCCTTATCCGCACACTCTTTCTCGGATTTCGCTTTTACCCAACCCTGCCCTTTGCAAGAGTTCTTACCGGCGCAGGAATGGCCTTCACCGGAGCAACTGCCTTGTCCTTTACACGAGTTAATCCCCGCGCAGGACACTTCGCCGCCGGCTTTTTCGTCCGCCCGGGCGCTGAGTGCGCCACTAGCGACAAGTGTGGCTACCGCACTGGCAATGACAAAACCTTTTCCAAAAGCGTTCATCGAACCCCCTCCATAAAGTGATTAATTTGCGAGCGGTCTCGCCTTGTTTATATAAATGCCTCAAAGAGCAAAAATGTTTCACTCTTTCTGCAAAAAAACTAAAAGGGCATTGTCTCGCCGCCAAATTGCTCGGGATCAAGCACCAACACGTTCACCTGCATCCCTTTGGGTAAGAGTGGTAGTTCAGGCGGCCCAATGATGAGCCCTTTTCCTAATGAGAGTGAACTTAACACGCCGGAACTCTGATTGCCGGTCGAAAAGACCTGGTGATGTCCATTACTGGACACGACACGACACCGTACAAATTCCGTCAACCCTTTCGCTTTGGTGATATCTTCTCCCATCGTCGCAGCCACGACCGGCAGAAACAGTTTTTCGCGCCCCATCATGCGCGCCAGCGCCGGCCGCACGTACAGATAAAAACACACCAGCGCAGACACGGGGTTGCCGGGCAGGCCCCAATATGGACGCTCTTGGAGCAGTCCGAAGGTCAGCGGTTTTCCAGGCTTTTGTGCTACCTGCCAAAACAAGCGACGAATGTGCAATTCATCCATTGCTTGTTTGACAAAGTCGAAATCTCCCACTGACACTCCGCCTGTTGAAAGTACGACATCATGTCGGACTGCTTCGTGCAGCGCCGCGCGGATCTCAGCCAGCGTATCGCGGGCAATTGGCAACAGGATGGGCAAACCGCCAACCTCTTGCACCGCCGCCGCCAAGGTGTACGCGTTAGAGTTGACAATTTGTCCAGGTTGTAAGGCTTCGTCAACTTCAACCAACTCATTGCCGGTGCTGAGAATCGCTACCCGTGGACGCTGACGCACCAAGACGAAACTACGACCAACGGACGCCAGCAAACCGATATCGGCTGAGCCCAACACCCGTCCGCGCTCGAGAACTTTCTGGCCACGATGAATATCTTCCCCACGATCGCGGATATGGGTTCCTGGTCTTTCTTGTCGCTTAATCCACACGCGCCCATCGTATTCTTCAGTATCCTCAACGCGGATCACCGTATCGGCGCCGTGCGGTAACACCGCGCCGGTCATGATCTTGCTTGCCGCGCCCATCGTCACCGTCTGTTGAGGCACGGCCCCAGCTTGAATGATTTCGAGTATTTCAAGCGAGGCGGGTTGTTCCGTACTCGCTTCACGAATGTCCTCCCAACGAACCGCGTAGCCATCCATTGCCGAGTTTGCGAATGGGGGCACCTCTCGTTCAGAATGAATATCCTCGGCAAGGATGCGCCCCGCCGCTTGTAACAGGCTCACTCGTTCTCCGGCTAACAGAGAGACCGTATCGAGAATCGTCGTCAACGCATCATGTACGGAAATCATAGCCTCAGCCTAGTCACACACGCCTATGATCGTCAACAGCCTGCCCCATTTGCATTATGTTATTCACAAATGTTTAACGACCATTGAGTTCCACCACAAAGACTCCAACTGGTAGTACGCTCTCGAGTTTCAGAGGCACGTGGACCGCGTCTGGCGAGACCCAAAGCGTCGTTTCCGCCGGAAACGCATTCTTCCGCTCACTCTCGTTAGCACGGAACCCTTCAAGATGCAGACGTAGGGCTGCTTGTTCTTTTTCGTTGAGGAGAATGGTTTCCTTGCGAACCACGTGCGCAAGAATCTGATAGCGCTCCTTTCCGGTAAACACGTTCACTTGCTGCAATGATCCGGATGCCAACTCTTGACTGCGCAAGATATAGAAGGCAGAGAGAGGATCATACAATCCAGCCACCGGCTCACGCTGTTCTTGGGCGCGGTCTTTTTTCTTCGCCGTTCCAACAAGGGTTTGTGTTTCTGGATCATAGCGCACGTCGAGTTCGCGTGGCCGATCTCGCTCGGTATAGGTGAGTCGAAACGCGATCGGACTTCCGCCATTCGCCGCAAACACTCCGTCGGCGTCCCCACGTAGGTGCAAGAGAAAATCAACCAGTTCGTTGGTGCGCCCTTGCGCGACAACACGATAGACGTTGCGTCCTTCCTGCTGATCTCTACGCAAACGAATGACGGCATCGCCAGCAGGGATCTCATTGAGTTTGGCGGTATAAGTCAAAAATTCTCCCTCGGCAAAGACTGACAAGGGCTGCGAGGGGGTTGTGGAGGATGGAGTAGAGACCGCAGGTCGGGCCGAGTGTTTTTCCGCCGCCAAAGCGGACAGGCTGAAAGCTATCAGGAACGCTACTCCCAAAGCCAATCCATTGTACACACGCATGATGGACACTATACAACTGAAAAAGGAAACTGGATAGCGCAAAAAGAAAACCGGACAAGCCGACTGGCCTGTCCGGTTCGAGGGAAGCAGAGAGAAGAAGCGTTACTTGGTCGGCGTTGTCGCCGGAGCCGGGACCGCGGCAGGAGCTGTGGGGTTAGCCGGGGTTGTCACCGTTTTCGCCAGAGGCGTTGTGGGAGCGGTCGGCATACTTGGCGTCGGGACAGTGGACTTTGCGGATGTAGCAGCGGCGCCCTGGGTATGTTCAGATGTCGTGTTCACGGTCGTTTTCGCTGCATCGGTTGAAGTCGTCGCCGATTTGTTCTCCGCTACTGGTTCGGACTTCTTTTCGTTCATGCTCGTCGGTTCCATTTTGTTGGGCACAGCGTTAGTATTCGCCGCTGGCTGACTCGACGGCAGAGACGCATGCGAGTTTTCTGTTCCCGTGCTCGTACCGGGTTTCGCCGACTCGGACGTTGTCTTCGTGGCCGGCTGGCTCTCGGCTCTCACTCCAGCTTGGGGCTTGTTACTGTGGTTCATGACAACCGGCGCAGCCGAGGAGGAAGTTGTCATTGAAGTCTGTTTCTTGTTTTTGGTGACATGATGCATTCTGACTTTATGATGCACGACCGGCTTCGCGGATTCCGCCGCGACGGGGGAAGCACTCTTTTGCACGCCGGACGCGGTTTCGTCATGCGCAAAGGTCAACGAGGTGACCCCAGTAAACATCAGAGCAGCGGCCAATATCATCGAGCGTTTCATAGTTCTTTCTCTTTCTTCCCTTGGGCCTCGCTTGCGCCAGGCCGTCAAGGAGTTGTGGGTAAATATCTCTTGTTTTGTCTTTCGCTGAAACCCATGCCCTTACTTAGCAGGGTTCGTATTCGGTTGGGCGGTTTGGGGCTTCTGTTCCACTTTCTTTTCGGTCTGGCTGGACTTCACCATTGTGGAGGTCGACGTCTCTTTCTTCTCACTTATGGACTTCTCAGTTGCCGGGGCGCTGTTCTGAACGACCTTTTCTCCTTGCTGTGGGGCGGCAGATTGTTCTTTCCCAGGCAGCACTTCGCTCTTCTTTTCCATAACCGAGTTCGAGGTCACAGTAGACTTGCTCTGGACGACCGGTTGTTGCTTGCCTTGGGGAGCGGAGTTTTCGGCAGCGATGCTCAAGGAGGTAAAGCCAGCGAACATCAGAGCGGCAGTGAGGACTGCAGTACGTTTCATTGTCAAATTTCCTTTCTTGCGGTTCCCGATGATGATCGGGGTTAGTGGTTTCGTTTAGGTTCCTCTGGGAAATCCCTTCTCTTTGGCGCCTTCTGAGGAAAAGAAACACAGGGTGCAAACAGAAGTTGCGCAGCAGCTTCGCCGAACGTAACATGAAAAAACGCTGGAGAGTGTGACATGCGACGCATTCGTGATTTACGTAAATATGATCTCCCCGACACCTTGCTGGACATTTGGGCTCAACAACAAGGCGAATTCCTTCTGCCAGTGCAGGAAGTCGCCGTGCAACGGTACGGGTTATTTGAAGGCCGGAGCCTGGTGATTTCCTCGCCCACATCATCGGGAAAAACCTTTGTCGGCGAGATGGCCGCCATGCGGGCCGCCTTCGCCGGGAAGCGCGTGCTCTATTTGACGCCGCTGCGCGCCCTGGCCGAAGAAAAATTCCACACTTTTCGTGCTCGCTACGGCGCGTACGGGGTCAAGGTCGTCGTCGCCACCCGCGACCGACGAGAGTTTGATCTCGACCTCGAGCAAGGCGATTTTCATTTGGCCGTGCTCGTCTACGAAAAGCTCTCACAGTTGCTGGTGCGTCAGCCCCACCTGCTGCGCAGTGTTGCGCTTGTCGTTGTAGACGAGTTGCAAATGCTGGGCGATCCGGAGCGCGGCCCTGGTTTGGAGTTGTCACTTACTAAACTCTTAGCATCGGCTCCGCGCCCGCAACTCCTCGGTCTCTCCGCCGTGTTACGCGAAGCCCAGCACGTGGCGGATTGGTTGGAAGCAGATTTACTTTTTCAAGATGAACGTCCGGTCGAGTTGTATCGCGGCGTGTTGTTGGGGGAGCGGTTTCGTTACAAAGCCTACAACAGCGGCGAAGAAGGAGAAGAGCGTCTCGCTCCCGGAGAGAGCGATGATCCGCGCCAGATTCTTTTTGCCAACGTCAAACACCTTGCTCAGAAGAATGAACAAATCCTGATTTTTCTTAAAGGCAAACAGGATACGGTGCAGTGCGCCTTGGCCCTTGCCGAAGAGAGCGGGCTTCCTGCGGCCCATGCCGCGCTAGAAGCTCTTGAGCCCCTCGAAGAGACAGCGCTGAAGGCGCAACTCTGCTCCGCGTTCAAGGGCGGCGTGGCGTTTCACCATGCTGACCTGACCTCTGAAGAACGGTCCGTAGTGGAAACCTACTACCGTGACGGGACACTGCGCGTGATTGCTTGCACGACTACGCTGGCGTTTGGCGTCAATTTACCGGCGACGACCGTTTTTATTGAAGCGGTGAAATGGGACACCGACAGGCGCACCGGCGCGGCGATTGAAGTGCCGATTTCGTGGGCCGAGTATGAAAACATTTCCGGTCGCGCAGGCCGCTTGGGCTTGCGGGAAGAATTTGGGCGCTCCATTCTGATCGCGACCAATCAGTTTCAAGCTGATCTGCTGTGGCGCAGTTATGTCATGGGCGAGCAGGAGCAATTCGCGCCTGCCCCGGGGCAGGAAGGGTTTGCCGATCGTGTGCTCAATCTCGTCGCTTCGAAAGTCTGCCTCAACAAAGAGGAAGTGTATGATTTTTTTGACTTGACCTATCTTGGTTTTCAGCAGCGCGGCAAGCCGACGAACAAAAGAGGAACCCTAGCCCCCGAGATCGAGAAGGCGCTCGACGCTTTGGTGCGCACACAGCTTGTGACAATCAGCGAAGACGGGCGCTTAGAAGCCTCCACTTTGGGAGAGGCCGCCGCTCGCAAAGGGATTCGCGCGGCAACGGCGGTGCGACTAGCGCGGTTTTTTGAGGCCGCGCGCGGGCGCGCGATTCCTGAAGTGGAGCTTTTATATTTGCTCAGCCAGACGGAAGAGGGCAAGAAAACCCATCTTCCACTCTCCAACTCGGAACATCGTGGGCGAGTCTACGAAAGCAAAATTGGCGAATATGTGCACGAACATGGGGAGGAGCCCGGAGAAGAACTGAAACGCCTGCTCAACACGCGCATGCTTCCTACCTCTCAAGAAACGCGATCAGCAAAAATGGCGCTTCTATTACTCGGCTGGTCCCAAGGAGAAGACCTGGCGCAACTGGAAAGCCGTTATCAATGTTATGCAGGAACCATTATGACCGCATCGGATGAAGTGAGTTGGCTCGTTGACGCCGCGGCGGAAATCGCCGAGGTGATGGGCTGGAATCCCGCCGAGCATCTGGCCGAACTGGCCGCGTGCGTCCGATTCGGTGTCTCCCCGGACTGTCTCCCCCTTGCCCGTGCGCAGTTGCCGGGATTGAGCCGCGACGACATAAAAACATTGGTGGAAGCCGGGTTTCCTTCGCTTGACGCGCTCCGTGAAGCGCCGACCGATATCTTGGCGCGCTATCTCTCGCTTGCGCAAGTTGACACGATTCGCGTCGCCCTCGCTTGAACGCTATGATAGAACATTTTCCTAACGAATTGATGACCCAAGCGCTTGGCGTGCTGGAGACGGAGGTTGGTCGGCACATCCCCCTCTCCGTTCTATCTTCAGCTTTGCAGCAAGCTACGCTGACCGAAGAAAAAAATGATATGCGCCTTGTCCTTGGAGAGCATGTCATCGCGTCCCGCTCGCGCCACGGTGGATTGACATTCTTTCTACCCCCGACTCTCGCCCCAGAGCGACGACAACGTCTGGCTTCATTTGATCGTCGAGGACGTCTGCTGCTGTTGTTGCACTGGACATCTGAAGGCAAACTGACGCACTTCAAAGTACGGGGCCTTGATGGGCGTTTTCTTGGCGTGGTGCGGGGCGCGGCTACACATTTGGGCTGGGGCGAGTCCGACTGCGTGTGGCTGCTCGACGGAGAAGACGGGTTTTCTCTCGATCGCTCGTTGACCCTCTTTCGTTCGGTGTCGTATGAGGCTATCGACTTTCTGCCGCCGTTGGACAACCCGACGGCGCTGCCGGCGGGCGGCGGCTCCACCATTCTCAATGTTGTCGCGCTGCTCGCGCAGGATCAAGAGAAGTCAGTGCTGCGATATCGCGGCCCCTATCCTAGCGAGCGACTGTTCTCCACGCTGCGCGAGTCCTTCCGCTACAGTGGTGAACCCGGCGCGCTGCGCGAGCGCTTTACGGAAGGAGTGGAGACGGCTGCCGTCCAACTGGAAATGAAAGAAGCCGACGTCGATTGGGCCCCACACCCGTATGAACGCTTCTTTTCCGCCGCACACACCTGCGTACAACTACGAGACGGAATAGAAAAAGTCTACGACCGTGGGACGATCTACTACCGCCCTGATCTCACGACCGAAGCGTACGCAGTGTGGTTACGCCAGCGGGAAAACGGCCCTCCACAGTACGTTACCGGGCTGATGATTCTCGGCCAGGCGTTAGAGTCCCATGTGGTGTTCGACGAAAACGGAGTCATCGTCGAACGACTGCCGGTGAAGCGCGACTGGGACGTTCGTGGTGGAGTGCAGTTATCCGAAGAGTGGAAAGCTACCTTAGTACGCTTGATCGCTGCTGAAAGCTCCTCGCTGCTGCGGACAGCATTGTGGCCGGAAATGGAGCAGCTCTCCTTTTTTTGGACGCCGCTACGAGGAAAGCTCTGGACCGTCGAAGGCAATGAAGTGTTTCTGCACGCTGGTATCGCCGCCGTCTATCGCGAAGCCCTCTCGCGCACCAAGAGCGCTGGAGAGCGCCTGTTGCTTGCCGCGCGCTTTACCTCAGAACTCGCGCGGTTGATCGGTCCGCTCGTGCGCGCTCGTGCGCAGGAGAAGCTGTCGGGCCTGTCTGCTCAAGACCAGCAGGTTGCGCTCTTATTCGCGTCCTCCGGGACGCATGGATTGACGGACAACGAGCTCCGGAAATTCTTGACGCGCCTGGCGCAGGGAGAAGAAGTGCCAACGGTGACATAAGAAAGGCGTTTGCAAATGTAAAGAGCAAACATGACTACTTTAGAATGGATCAGCTTTGCCGTTGGCGCTGGCCTTTTTCTTTCTCTCGTCATTATGACTCGGGGCGTTGCTAGACATTCCGGAAAATAGAGAGAGAAAATCCCGCTCCTCTTTTTTACCCTTTCGCCACTCGCACCGTCTGACAGTGTGCTTCAACGATGCGGTGCATGTTGCGCGCATAGCCGCCACCAAGCGTAATCACCAGCGGTAGCCCGGCGCGGCGGGCAAATTCACAAACCAGACGATCACGCTCTCCGACCCCTGCCATTGTCAGATGCAGTTTACCGAAACGATCTCCCGCCAACACATCGACCCCGGCTTGATAAAATACTAAGTCGGGCGAGAATTGTTCAAGAAGCCGTGGCAAGGCCCACACTAATATGTCGAGATACTGCTCGTCGGTCACGCCATCTGCTAGCGCGATGTCCCACGAGCTGCGTTCTTTGCGGGCCGGATAGTTGTTTTCGCCGTGCATGGAAAAGGTAAACACCTCGGCATCGTTTTGACACAGAGCAGCCGTGCCGTTGCCTTGATGTACGTCAAGATCGACAACGAGAAAGCGTAGGGCCCCGCCGTCTGCTCGGAGTCGCCGCATCGTCACGACCATGTCATTGAAAATGCAGTAGCCTTCGCCATGATCGGCAAAGGCGTGGTGCGTGCCGCCGGCGAGATTCACAGCGGCGCCTTCGTGAAGCGCCAGACGGGCCGCGCCGATGGTGCCGCCGATCACCGCAAAGGCCCGTTGCACTAATTCGCGCGACCAGGGCAGCCCGATACGTAACATGGCTTTCCGCTCCAATGTACCGTCGACAAAAACATGGACGTACTCAGGCGTATGCACCCGCAAGACATCGTCGAGTGTGGCGGCTTCGGGCTCAAGGAGATCGTCCGCTGAGAGCACGGCCTCTGCTAGCAGCCGTTCCGGCACCAGGCGATACTTGTCCATCGGGTAGGAGTGATGGCCAATATCCACCGTGTATCGAGCCGAGGTAAAAGCACGTATCATTCTTCGCCCCACAGGCTTCCAGCTTACCGTTCTTTAGCGTGAGACGAGCCGCATGTCGAATACACCGTTGACACCTCCTGCCTTCGTGTCGTAGAGGGGAAGACTTCGACCATACCAAATACGACGATAACGTGAGGAGGAAACTACATGGCTGAAATGAAACATTTGGCGCCGACGCCAACGCCGGAGACCAAAGAGTTTTGGGAAGGAGCCAAACGCCACGAGTTACTGCTGCCGCGCTGCAAGAGCTGCGGGAAATGCCACTTTTATCCGCGCAGCGATTGTCCGTTTTGCTGGTCCAGTGATCTAGAGTGGATCAAAGCCAGCGGCAAGGGCAAATTGCACACCTTTTCGATCCCGCAGCGCCCCGTCTTAGGCATCCCTGCCCCGTTTATCGCCGCCATTGTAGAACTGGAGGAAGGCCCGCGCATCGCCACCAATATCGTCGGCGTGGAGCCTGATCCGAAAAACCTGCGCTGTGACATGGACGTGGAAGTGGTGTTCGACGATATCAGCGACACTGTAGCATTGCCCAAGTTTAGACCAGTACCGCAGGCGTGAGACGGAAGACAGGAAAGGGGAAAAGAGGGAACACTATGAGTAACTTCAAAAATCTTTCCGGTAAATTTGCCATTGTCGGTGTGGCGGAGTCCGATGCGTTGGGAACCTTGCCGCACAAATCAGCTTTACAATTGCACATGGAGGCCGCGCGCAACGCGATTGCCGATGCGGGGCTCACGAAGAACGATGTTGACGGTGTCTTTAGCGCGGGGCGTCTGTTCGCCACCGAAACCGCTGAATACATGGGACTCCGCCCTCGTTACATCGACGGCACCATGGTCGGCGGCTGCTCGTTCTTGCATCACGTCCAGCACGCGATGGCGGCAATCGACGCTGGTCTCTGCGAGGTGGCGCTTATCACCCACGGTGAGTCTGGACGCTCGCGACTGGCGATGCCCAGCACGAGTTCGTCGAAGGATTCCTTACTGTGGCAGTTTGAAGCGCCGTACGGCATTGTCTTTCCGTTCACCGCCTATGGCTTCATCGCCACTCGCCACATGCACGAGTACGGCACTACCCAAGAACAGCTTGCCGAAGTCGCCGTGGCTACGCGCGCCTGGGCGCGGCTGAATCCTAAAGCCAATCAACGCGGACCACTGACGGTTGACGATGTCATGAAATCGCCGATCCTGGCCTGGCCTTTCCATGTTCTCGATTGTTGTCTGGTTACAGACGGCGGCGGAGCCTGCATTGTCACGTCCGCTGAACGCGCGAAGGATTTGAAGAAGAAACCTGTCTACATTTTAGGCTCCGGCGAAGCGATGGGGCACTGCTGGATCAATCAGATGCCGGACTTCACCGCAGCGACCGGGGCCACGATCTCTGGTCCCCAAGCCTTCGCTATGGCTGGAGTCACCCACAAAGATATTGACGTCGCGATGTTCTACGACGCCTTTACCATCACCCCTATTCTCGCGCTGGAAGATCTAGGTTTCTGTAAGAAAGGTGAAGGGGGCGCATTTATAGCGGGGCAGCGCACCGCACCGGGCGGCGATTTCCCGATGAACACCAACGGCGGCGGGTTGTCGTACGCGCATACCGGCATGTACGGGATGTTCATCATCATTGAAGCGGTGCGGCAGGTGCGTGGCGAGTGCGGCGACCGTCAAGTCAAAGACGCTGAGGTGGCGTTGGCGCACGGTTTAGGCGGCATCTTCAGCGCCGCAGCGACGATGATCCTGGCGAATGCGCCGAAGGCGTAGCCCCATTGCTACTGGGCTGATGTCACCGCCAGCGCCACTTCTTGTCCAAAAGAGATTTCCAGCGTGTGGCCGTCTGGATCAGAAAGAAAGGCCCAGTAGCCGATCGGATACCCGGAATCGGTCGGCCCCGAGTGGAGGCGCCCTTCGTCGCGGGCAAGCTCACACAATCGGTCTACTTCTTCACGTGCGGCGCAGCCCACGCCGAGATGCGCAAACGGTAAGAGCGGAGCGCCTACCGGAGCAATCTCTGCGAGCACGATCACGAATGGTCTGGTGTGATCGCTGAGCCAGACCACGCGAATGCCGCTCTCGGCGTCAACGCGGCTGTGGACCACCTGCATAGCGGCGTATTTCGCGTAAAAGGCGATGCTCTCGTCAACACTAGTGACTGGCAGAGCGATATGGGTAAGCCCAATGTCGGACATGACAGCCTACTTTCTTCTGTCGCCAGGTTAACGGAAATACGGCATCACTTTCGTGGCGAACAGTTCCAGGTGCTCGTTCATCTTCTTGACGGGATAACCAGGGGGCAGGGTCCAGGTGTAAAAGCGCTGGATCGGTACTTCGGCCACATAGTCTTTAATCATCTGCACGGCGGTCTCCGGCGTGACAACATTGAGGATGCCACTCGCTTTGAGCGCGGCTTCATCTGGTAAGTGCGGGAAGAGACTCTGGCCTGCTTTTTCCAACCACTCAGCATAGACATTGATTTGATACAAAATGTGCGGCGCGATTTCTCGCCAACTTTTTTCCGGGTCGTGCGCCACGATCAACCAGAAGTGACCGCCAGCCAGCTGAGGATTGGTTGTGTCTTTCCCCAAGGCGCGGAGTTCTTCCAGATATGCTTTGTAGGACTCGCGCATGTCGGCTGTCCCAATGTAACCGTCTCCCAGTCGGGCGGCCCGTTTGACCGCCGCCCTGGCAAATCCGCCCACCCAAATCGGCGGGCGGGGCTGCTGCATCGGTCCAGGAGTGAGGCGCGCATTCTCGATGTGGAAATGTTTCCCTTTGAACGTCACCGTCTCACCTTCCCATAAGCGACGAATGATTTCGAGACTTTCGTTGGCGCGTCCGCCGCGTTGTTCTCGTGGAATACCCAAGCCAGAAAACTCTTCTACTCGGTAGCCAATACCGACTCCGAGTTCGAAGCGTCCGCCAGAGAGAATGTCCACAGTTGCACCATCCTCCGCCACGCGTACAGGATGGTAGAGGGGTAAGAGCAACACTCCGGTGCCGATCCGCATCTTCTTCGTTTTCACCGCAATGGCGCCGGCTTGCACGAGCGGTGACGGTGCGTGCCCGTCGTCGGCAAAGTGATGTTCGGTGAGCCAAACGTCATCGTAGCCAATCTGCTCGGCCCACACGATTTGCTCCAGGATTTCACTGTAAATGTCCTGGTATGACCGTCTCCATTGCGGCGGGTTGCGAAACGCATACCAGAGGCCAAACCGTAACTTTGGAGATGCTGTACTCATTGCCGCCTCCTTCTCTCTGCTCACTCCTCCACGGGCTGTGCCTGTTTGTCCCGGCGGTGCTTTAGTAAGGGTAGCAGCGCTGGGAGATTGTCTACTTCGACCACGCGCCACACGCCAGCCGGACTCTTGCGAGTTTTCACTTCAACAATCGCGCCCTTTTTGACTTTGACGGGAAAGCGGATGTCCTCATTCTCAGTTTGTCCGCTCCACAAGGCGGCCACCACCGCAAACAAAGGAATTTCCGGCAGAGAGCGATTCGGATCGCGCACGGCTTGTTCCACAGCAATGCTCATCCCAGCATTCATCAGGTCGCGGGCCTCGCTTCCCAGGCCTTTGAGGAACCCTTTCTTTAACAATTTGCCGAACAGGCCGTGCGGTTTGGAGGCGCCTTCTTCTCCTTGCGGCTGCTCCTTCGTGAATTCATCAAACCCGCGGTCTAGCACGCTGTCCACGTCGACGTAGCTCGAGAACGTCGCATAGTCGTGCGTCAGTAGCGCTTGGCGAATGCGATAGAGCGAATACGAGGGCGTTCCTGTCCACGCGTATCCTGCGCCGGTAAGCAGCAACGCCACGGCGCCCACCCCAATGCTGACACGAAGGAATCCTCCACGCATAAGGCCTCTTTCTTCGAGGTGAGCGCGTAACGTCTCACCATGACATGTGTGAGAGTCTACCCTTCTGTGGACTTTGATGCAGCTAGCCTCTGCGTGGTGCTGCGCGCACCGACGTGATCTCTGAGATTGCCGAGCATGCGGCTTTGAGCGCCTCCTCATGACCCGCCAGGGCGTCGGTCATTCGATGTATCGGTCCCGCGATCGCGATCCCGTAGATCTCACTTCCCAAGCGGACCGTTGCGGCGACCGCCATCACGTCCGCCACATTTTCTCCTGTGGTCACGAAGTAGCCCTGTTTTCGACTGCGAGTAATGTCGGCGAGGAGCGCATTCCGGTCCGTCAGGGTCGCTTCGGTTACTCGCGGCAGGGGTAACTGTCGGAGCAGCTCGTTTAACTCTGCTTGATCGAGCGCGCCGAGCAACGCCTTACCGATCGAGCTGGAGTGCAAGGGCTTAAGCGCCCCCGCCTGAGAGGAATAGCGAATGGATTGCGGCCCTTCGATAACGTTCAGGTAAACGACCTGATCGCCTTGACGCTTACCGAGAATGACTGTCTCGCGCGTCTGGTCACGTAGTTGCACAAGGACTGGCTCTATGCGCGACATCCACGGTTCGCCAGCCGCGATGGCTTGGGCCACATCGAACAGCCGACGTGTGGGATACAATTGCCGTCTCGGCTGTACGGAGTAAAGATAGCCGCGCGCTTGCAACGCTCGGATCAGATTAAAACAGCTTGACGGAGGCGCCTTCAGAGCGCGCGCCAACTCAGAAAGCGAGAGCGGCGTTTGCGCTTTGGCAAAGGCTTCGAAGAGATCAAGCGTACGACCAGCAGTTTTTACATCCATGCAGACCACTCCCTCACAAGGGATCACTTGGCAGCTTCTTCCCGTCGAGCTTGCTCAACCACGGCGGTCACTCCTCGCACGACTTCATCGAGCGGCGTGCTTGGGAGGAAGATCTTACGCACTCCAAGCTGGTGCAGCACAGGGATGTCCGGCTCAGGAATCGTCCCGCCCACAATCACAGGAATCGTTACACCCGCTTCATTCAGTTTAGCCATTAACTTCTGCGTCAGCGGAATATGCGCGCCCGAGAGGAGGGACAGCCCGATCAGATCGACATCTTCTTGTATGGCTGCCGCGATAATACTTTCCACGCTGCGACGCAGGCCCGTGTAAATGACTTCGAAGCCTGCATCGCGTAGGGTGCGAGCAATCACTTTTGCGCCTCGGTCATGACCATCCAGTCCGGGTTTGGCGATAAGTACACGATAGGTCATAGGACGCTCCTCCTTAAATCACTACCGGTTCCTGAAAGACCCCGAAGACGTCGCGCATCGTATTGGTGATTTCGCCAATCGTCGCATACGCACGCACGGCGTCCACGATGTACGGCATGAGTGGTTTGTCTGTCTCTCGACAAGCGGCCTGCAAATCGTTCAGACATTGCTGGACCGTACGTCCGTCTCGGCGACGCCGGACCTCGTGTAAGCGTTCCCGTTGTCGCTCGAAGATGGAAGCGTCATAGGCATGGAGGTGTAATTGCCCGGCCTCCTGGCTTTGGTAGCGATTGACACCGACGACAGCTTGTTCTCCGGACGAGATCGCTTGTTCGCTCCGGTACGCTTCGTCGGCGATCATGCGCTGAATCGCGCCGTTCTCGACGCACCGCACCATGCCGCCCAAGCGATCGACTTCATCCATCGTCGCGATGATGGCGGCTTCCATTTTGTCGGTCAGCGCTTCGACATAGTAAGAGCCAGCCAAGGGATCGATCGTATGAGTCACCCCAGTTTCATCCGCCAGGACCTGCTGGGTGCGTAGCGCCAGGATGGCGCTCTCTTCGGTGGGAAGGGCGTAAGCTTCATCGTAGGCCGCAGTGAACATAGACTGCACTCCACCCAGTACGGAGGCCAACGCTTCATACGCAACACGGACAACATTGTTCAACGGTTGCTGACGTGTGAGACTCTTGCCGCCGCACACGACGCCGAAGCGAAACATCTGGGAGCGCGGGTCTTGCGCGCCAAAGCGCTCTTTCATGAGGCGCGCCCACAAGCGCCGCATCGCGCGATACTTGGCAACTTCCTCAAAGATGTCAGTATAGGTGTAAAAGTAAAATGATAACCGCGGCGCGAACTGATCGACCGGCATGCCGCGTTGCAGGACCCGTTCGACGTAGACAACGCCGTCGCTCAAGGTAAAAGCTGCTTCTTGCGCCGCCGTGCCGCCGGCGTCGCGAAAGTGAGCGCCGGCAATGCTGATCGGGTTGAAGCGGGGTAAGTGTTCCGCACTGAATGTGATAGAGTCAGTCACCAGTCGTAGGGACGGCTCCACCGGAAAGATCCACGTACCGCGTGCGACAAACTCCTTGAGAATATCGTTCTGTGTTGTCCCGGAAATTTTTTTGAACGGAACGCCTTGCTTCTCCGCCACGAGCATATACATGGCCAAAATCACGGGCGCAGTGGCGTTGATCGTGAACGAAGTTGAGATCGCGTCAAGCGGAATACCATCGAACAACACCTCGAAGTCCGCCAGACTATCGACGGCGACCCCAACGCGTCCGGCTTCTATCTCCGCTTCCTCCGCGTCCGAGTCCAGCCCGACCTGCGTCGGGAGATCGAAAGCGACCGACAGGCCAGTTTGCCCTTCAGCGAGTAAGCGCTTGTAGCGGACGTTGGTGTCTTCCGCCGTCCCAAAGCCCGAGTACTGTCGCATCGTCCAAGGTCGCTCTAAGTACATCGTCGAGTACACGCCGCGCGTAAAAGGGTACTGGCCGGGCAGCCCAAGCTTTTCTTCGTCCGTTCCTGTTCGGTCTTCGGGAAGATACAGCGGATCGACCGAGAGGCCAGACAGAGTTTTGCGCGGTGGGAAGGGTGTTGTGACCGTCTGCCAGCGCTGTTTGTTTTCTGATGTACTCATGACCTCACCTCCCGCGAAATATTGGTGAGCGTTTCGCAAAAAACGCTTCGACTGCTTCTTGATGATCTTCAGAGGCCCAGACTTTGCCGAATTCCTGCACTTCGATGGCAGTAGCACCGTCAAACGAAACGCCTTGAATTTTTCGCAAAGTTCGCTTGATTGCCTGCACGGCCAACGGCGGTTGATTGACAAGCTGTTGCGCGAGTTCGAGAGCGCCAGCGACTGCTTGTCCCTCAGGCGTCACATGTTGCACGAGCCCCATCTGCAGCGCCTGTTCTGGTGAGATGCGTTCGGCAGTAAGCAGGTAATACAACGAGCGCGAAAACCCCAGAAGCGCCAGCAGTCGCGGCGCTCCACCCCACGCCGTCATGATGCCCATCGTCACTTGGCGGAAGGAAAAATAAGCGTTCGTCGCAGCGATGCGCAGGTCACATGCTAACGCCACTTCGGTCCCGCCACCCACGGCCGGGCCATTCAACGCAGCAATGACTGGGACAGGCAGAGAACTCACACGCATCAATATCGCTCCCATGCGCTCCGCCATCCGTTTGCCGTCTTCAGCTGTGACTAGCGTCTGGAAATCTTTCAGGTCTCCTCCAGACACGAACGTGTCCCCTCCGCCGGTGAGCACGAGCGCGCGGAGCGATGCATCCTGTTCTAAGATAGATAACACCGCCTCAAGCTCGTCCATCGTAGAAAAATCGATCGCATTCCGCTGGTCTGGCCGATCAACTCGGAGAAGCGTTACTGCTCCTCGTTCAACGTTGAGATTCTTCCACGCCATGACCACTCCTTACGTCCATTCCCTGCGTTCTCACCAATGATGTTCTATCGTTTACGAGTAGATGGGTACTGTCTCCGAGCCTCTAGCCTCCGGAGCATCGTATTGACAGGAAAGACAAATATATGAGCAAATTTTCATGTATGTGAAAAATTATATTTCATATTGAAAAAATAACGTCAATAGGTTGCATCCGCTTCACTTCAGGAGGCAGCCTCTGATCGACGAGAACGCAAGGTCTCAAGGTCTCAAAGTATTATTTGGAAGGAGGGCCGCTAGGCGCGAGGAGGGCAAAAAGGGAAAAATGGTCGGCTACTCGACTCGGCCCCAGGCCAGCACCTTCTTGGGCTCAATCCGCACCATCGTATTGTGCGGAAAGGAAAGGGACATGGCGCGATATTGCGGATAGCGCTCCCGCAGCAGAGTCAGTGCTGCGTCATATTCGCTCTCATCTGTCACAAGTTGTGCAATCCCGGTCACCAACACGTAGGCCAATTGTGTCCAGTCATCACTATAGTCGTCGATGACCAGCGCCACTTGGGGATTCTCCATCATATTACGAATGCGCTTCAACGGCTTACCCGTCTGGCGCTTGGGTTTCTCGTCAACAACAAAATAGAAATGTTCACCATCGAACGCGTAACAGAAGGGGATCACATGAGGTTGTCCGTTTTTGTCAGCCGTGGCCAGCCGCGCAACGGTGTGAGCCAGAATAAAGCGATGCACCGCTTCTGAAATTGCAACGTTCATGACGGTGTTAAGATCCTTCGGGCTGCACAGCCGCTGACGACGCGTCCTTGAGGTGTTCCTCGTCTCCATGAAAGGCATCTTGGGCTTCGCGGTAGATGCGCTCGGCTTGCCCAGCGTAGCGCGGGGAGAAATGGAAGACCACGAGTTTTTTCGCTGCTGCTGCGCGCCCCAACAGCCCAGCCTGACGAGCCGTCAAATGATGCCGTTTCGTTGCCTGGTCTTCATCTTCGTTGAGGAAGGGCGATTCACAGAAAAACAGATCTGCTCCGCGCGCCAAGGTTGCGATGCGTGCAGCGTTTTCTGGTGTGTATATCGTGTCAACCACATAGGCGATCTTCTGGCCGCGCGTCTCTTTGATGAGCTGGTCACGCACTTCGTGCAACGGAAAGTTGCGCTGTTGCTCCGTGCCGTCTTTTTGTCGCCACTGTGCTGTGACTATGAAATCGTCAGGCTCTCCTTGGCGGAGCGCCTGCTTTGCCGTAGACAACCAGGGGCCAGTCGGCACACCCAAGCGGTCCAGCAGGTCTTTGTCCACATTGAGGTGGCTTTTCTCTTCCAGGGCAAATCCGAGAGAATAAATCTTATGATCCAGATGGGCCACGCGCACAAGAAACGCGAGTTCATCGAGGAGCACGCCATTGACAAGTGGATGAGAAGGCAACACTTCAGGATGAAACGCCCGCGCCGCCGGAAACAGGGCGCGACGCACTTCAGTGGGCGCTACTTCGTGCACTTCGATGGCGAAGTCATAGTTATCGACCAGATTCCACGTGTAGCCTCGCAGTTTTCCTGCAACGCAGTCGATAATGCCTGGCGGCCCAAACAGATGGAGCGTCTTGTCGCGCGCCAAGAACAACCGCAATACTCGATCGAAGCCAATGAAGTGATCCACGTGACAGTGCGACACGAACACATGGGTCACACGCAGCAATTCAGCGGAAGGAAACGCATCATTTTGGCCGAGATCAAAGAGCAGCGCTCGTCCTTCCCAACGCAAATGAATGTATAAGCCTGGATCACCGAAAGGACCATTCACCAGGCGAGCGGAAAACGCGGGATTCATCTTGTGTTAACAACAGCAGAGCTGCTTGTCTGACAACGCGGGCAACGGGAAAAGGCGCGCGTTCACCCAGAGCAACTATCGGGAGAAGCGCCACTATTTACGGTTGAGCACGACGAACTGTTCTTTAATTTTGCTGATCTGGTCTTGAATGGACGAAAGATGACGACTTTCTTTCAACATTTGAAATAGATCAAGGTCCGAAGCCTCACGTCGTCCTTCAGTAATCTCACGCACAGCGTCAATGATCTCATGGATCACTCGTGGGATTTCTCGTTGGGGAATCACTAAATCTCCGCGCCCCAGCGTTCCCCCCCAATGGGCGGCGTAGGGGCGGAGTACGTTCAGAATTTTCTCGGTCACACTTTGTTCAGCCATGATGTTCCTCCTAGTACCCAGCGCCTCTCTGACGGTCCGCCATTATCCTTTTTGCTCGCCGGTATTGCAAGCCAGCATGAATGGGAAACCCTATCTTCAGGCAAGGACCAGAAACGAACACGAGGAACGCTCGTTACGCCCGCTGTTCGTACTTCTTTCCTAACGCCAACGCTTCAGGCACTCCCAAGAGGGAAGTTAATTCCCCGAAGGCTCCAGCTTCGTTGCTATTTGTGATTGCTCCGGTGTTCTTCAACTCGCGCATGGCGTCACGCATTCGTAGATAGAAAGTTAACAATGTAGAAGAATTAATCATGAGCTTAAACCCCATCTTCGCTGTCTGCGGCACGGGCAGCAGTTGTCCGTTATAGAGCAACGGCAAATCGCCCAGTTCTTTGACATAGCGCTGCATATCATCGAGCGTACGGATACCATCCACAAAAATGAGGTCAGCCCCAGCATCTCGATAGGCATGTGCTCGCTGACGCACGTCTTCCCAGCCATTCACCGCCAGCGCATCGGTGCGGGCAATCACGATCACCTCTTTCCGCGCATCACACGCCGCGCGCACTTTCGGAACCATCTCCTCTAGGGGGATCACTTGCTTACCCGCCAAGAAGCCACAGCGTTTCGGCCACACCTGGTCCTCGATATGCAACGCCGCAGCCCCAGCGGCTTCATACTCTCGTACCGTGCGATAGACATTGACGGGGTTGCCATAGCCGGTGTCCGCATCACAAATCAGCGGAATGTCCACGGCGTTGGCAATGGAGCGGACGTTCTCGACCATTTCCGCCATCGTGAGGAGACCCACGTCGGGAAAGCCGCGCGCCGCCGCCGTGCCAAACCCCGTCATGTAAATCGCCTCGAACCCTGCCGCTTGAGCAATCTTGGCTTGGAAAGCGTCAAAAACGAACGGGGCGACAACCATATCCGGTCCGCTCAACATCTGGCGGAAACGTTGCCCTGCGTGTGTCATGGCCCCTCCTCCTTATTACGAACAATTGAGGATTCCCTAGCTACTTCAACGAGTGCAAAAACGAGAGCAGTTCGGCAATACACTTCTCGGCGCCGTCCAGGTAAATCTCATGACCGTGACCTTCAATGACTGCAATCCGTGCACCTGGAATATTGTCGCGGATCATCACCTGTTCCGTCAGCGGTGAAAGCGGGCTGTGCGCAGGCGCCAAAACCAACGTGGGCACTTTCACTTGCGACAGAATCGGCTCGACATCGACACTTGGCACCAAGCGGCAGAGTCCTTGCAATACGTGCGTCTTCGTCTTTCCCCACTCTTTAATAATCCAATCAATATGGGCGGGGTTGGCGGTGCCGATGCCGCCGCCCTGTTCCATGAGGGCTTTGACCCAGCCCGCGGCGCCAAGTTTTCCTAGCGCGGTGTGCCAATCGGCGTAACCGACGGCGAATTTCTCTTGCACCCACGGACGAATCGCGGTTGGTGTGGCGCAGAGCGTGAGGCTTTTGAACCGCTCCGGCCAACGAGCGGCGAAGGCGATTCCGAGAATGCCGCCGACGGACTCTCCCACATAGTGTACTTTGTCAAGGCCCAGGGCGTCGAGAAACCCTTTCATGTCGTTAAGGAGATCGTCTACGGACCAGACGTAATCTTTTCCTGGATCGGCGGACTGGCCGTGCCCGCGCATATCGCGCCGCAGCATGCGATATTTCCCAGCAAGCGGGGGAATCCAATGATACCAGAACTGCGAGCTGCGACCGAAACCGTGCTGAATCCAGATAGTTTCGGACGGCTTCCAGGGATCAGTAAAATCGTCAACTTCGTAGAACATTTCGTAGTGATTGGCCGTGACCTTTGGCATCGCAGATTCCCCCTTTCGGGCCAGATGTGTCCCCCGCTGTGATGATTCCCCCTACCGCCTCAGCGCAGGAAAGAGCTATCGAACGACTTCACCACTCGGTGCGGGCTGGCGCCATGCCGCCTTGCGCGCGGGGCGCATGATGAAGTTGTTCCTGTTCAAGAATATCTTTGTCGAGATATTGTTGTAAGAGTTGCGACGCTTTCTGGAGCAGCGCGTGCTTGTCCTTAAACACGGCCTCATGTACCCACTCGCCGCGAATCCAGCAGTCGAAAGACGCTTCATCAATAAAGTTAAATTCGAGAATGCGTTCTTGGGGAGGCGTCCCGGTCACAATCGCACGCAGCGACAACCCCGAATCCACCAGCACCCCGCGTGCGGTCATCGGCAGCGGCAAGGCGCGTTTGATCTTCTCGATTTCTTTTGCCGGCGAGCGCTCCTCCACGAGCGGCAGATACGCCCATTCCCCAGGAGCTGGGTCCGCTTGAGCGAGCAGTTTGAGGTTGAGATTGGTCAGATGCTCGCGCGCTTGCTCTTGATCGTAATTCTCGACGCTACGAAAGAATTGCGCCCCGGCAGGCGCTTGCCGTTCTTCCGGCTTGACCCGTTCACGACCCTTCCCTTGGTCGACCCACCAACGACTCTCGATGCTGGGCGCTTTTTTCTCGCTGTTCGGCATACCCCCTCCGCTCGGGTATTGACGGATCCGGCGACGATGCGGAGCAGGCGAATGGTTCGCTCCCGCTCGAGATAAAGACCCCGCACCATGCGATACGCAAACGTGTCCGCTTTCCGTTCCGCATCCGTCCAATAAATGTAGTGTCCGAGTTCGTGATACACGACATTAATCCATTGTCGCTCAGAGTGGTATTTCCGTCCGCGCTTCCAGTTCTCTGGATGGACGAGATGAATATGACCATTCTCATAGGTTTTCCCGGCGGTTTTCCCCCAGTCCAGATATTCATACCACTCGATACGAGGCCGCTTGAGTTGGTAGAATTTGCACATCAGCGATACGGCCCGGCGGAAATCCAGCACGCCATAGTCGCGGAAAAAGCTCGACAAATACCTGTCTATGACTCGGCGCTCGGGAAGAGGGGGAAGGATCATGCGCATAAGGACTCACTCGTTTGGAAGATAGTAGGAAAATCCAGCTAAAAATATCCCTGAATTCAATCCTGCATTCTGACTATAAATACTCGCGTTCGACATGTGACGGAAGCGATATTCGGCGTTCACCGCCACATTTTTGTTCAAAAAATAGGAGAGCCCCAACCCTGCTGTTTCCATAAAGGTAAAAGGGCCGCCTGTATGGTATCCATGCAGGTCCTTGTACATGAGGCCGACCCCCCCCACGATATAGGGGGCGATTCCATGCCCGAGATCGAAATAATAAGTCAGCACCGGCAAACCAAGTCCCGCCTCCATATCGCCGTGAGCTGTTTTCTTTTTTAGCGAGACGTACGTCCCGCCAAACGGTTCAAGGGCCACTTCAAACGAACCAGAAGGCACAAGCCACCATTGACCGTTAAAAACCGTGTAGCCAATATGCAAATGCGCCGGCGCCATATCCA
Organism: uncultured Acidobacteriaceae bacterium; assembly: GCA_964524045.1. Classification (GTDB taxonomy): domain Bacteria; phylum Acidobacteriota; class Terriglobia; order Acidiferrales; family UBA7541; genus Acidiferrum. The sequence goes on along the minus strand of CAZGBQ010000030.1, from coordinate 6,126 downwards.
CGCCTTTGTTGTCGAGGCTCATTCCGTACCCGGCTTTTACTCCGACTGACCATGCCCCTGGTTTGGGAAGCAAGTCTTCCGCATGGGCAGGGGCAAATACCCACAAGAGGAAGCCTGTTAACGCCCATCCAACGAACCACCAACGCCATTTCGCCATAATCCATCCTCCTCTCACGATACCGGCAGCTCCTATCCCACCGGACACAATTTGGCAACGCCACTATACCTCAGTTCGTAGCTCCTGTTCTACAAAATCCTTCTTCTCTACGTCCCACGCATACGCACGAATCGCTTTCACCTCGCGCTCATAAATCGAAATCACCACATACGAAGCGCCAGGATACGAAGGCTCATCCCCAAATAACGCCCGCGCCTTATCTTCAGCAGAAAAATAGGCGTCATGATTAGGATGGGAATGGTAAAACGCGCTGAGGTCAGCTTTTCCTTCGTCTACTTCTTTGAGTACCGTCAAAAGTTCTTTCGGGTCCATAAAGTACGCAATCCTAGCATCCCGAGGGTATCCTTGCGGATCTTTCGCGTGCATGGCGTTCTGAATGTTGGCGATGGGACACACCTCTTGGACGACGCCGCGGCTGAGAATAACTCCGCAGCATTCATCCGGAAATGTGGCTTGGGCGTGGCGGCAAATCGCATCCCAAGTCTGAGCAGAAAGGCGCACCATAAGGTCCTCCCTCGGGAGCAGTAAAGTTCCATAGCCAACGAGACAGAAGAACGATAGAGTGCCTAGCGTAAGGGAGTTCTATTGTCTTTGGAATAGCAGGAGGGTCTGTGTATGAAAGAGTTCACCAACCGTGTCGCTGTTGTGACCGGAGGAGCGAGCGGCATTGGCCGGGCGATGGCGGATCGTTTCGCCGCCGCCGGTATGAAAATCGTGCTTGCCGATATCGAAGAGGGCGCACTTCGCCAAGCGGAAGAGGATATGCGCACCAAAGGCGCTACGGTGTTGGGAGTCGTGACCGACGTGGCGAAAGCCGAGTCAGTGGCGGCGCTGGCGCAACAAGCGCTCGATGCTTTTGGCGCCGTCCATATCGTGTGTAATAACGCTGGCGTCGGCGGCGGCTTCGGTCCGTCGTGGACTCAACCGCTGCAAAATTGGGAGTGGGGGTTCGGCGTCAATCTCTGGGGGGTAATTCACGGCATTCGTACTTTCACGCCCATCATGCTCAAGCAAGACACCGAAGGACATATTGTCAACACCGCCTCAATGGCCGGACTGCTCTCCGCGCCATTCATGGCTGTCTACGACGCCACCAAGTTCGCTGTGGTCACGATTTCTGAGTCGTTGCAACTCGAGTTGGTGATGCAAAAAGCGAAAGTCAAAGTCTCCGTGCTGTGCCCCGGCTTCGTCAACACCAACATCGCTACTTCGGAACGAAACCGCCCGGCTCGTCTTCAGGTCGAGATGCCGCAGTTCTCCGAAGCCGAACAGTTATTCGCCGCGACCATGTTTACCCGCATTGCTTCAGGTATGCCGCCGGCGGAAGTCGCGGAGAAAGTGTTCAGCTCCGTGCAGAACGAACAGTTCTACATTCTCCCACACCCGGAATTTCTTGCGTTCGTTCGCGCGCGGATGAATGCCATCCTCGAACAACGGAACCCGGAGACTGTGTTTACCAGCGGTGAGGTTCCATCATTGCTGCTGCCAGCGGACAAATAAAGAGGAGCACGAACGACAGCGGCCTAGACCGATCGGCGCTTGGAACGGTACAGTACAGCATCCATTCACGATTCATTTCACTATTCTAAGGAGGCGCTATGAAACTCGGTGTGACAATGTTTGCGACTGATTACGCTATACGACCGGATGATCTTGCTCGGGAGTGCGAAGCGCGCGGCTTCGAGTCCATCTGGTTTCCTGAACACACCCACATTCCCGCCAGCCGCAAAAGCCCGTGGCCCGGTGGTGGCGAGCTGCCCAAAGAATACTGGCATACGCATGATCTGTTCGTGGCGATGATGGCGGCGGCGGTGACGAAAAAAATCAAAATTGGCAGCGGCATTTGCCTGGTGATTGAGCACGACCCCATCCTGATGGCCAAAGAGGTTGCTACGGTTGATGCCCTGTCCAATGGTCGTCTCCTCTTCGGCATCGGCGGCGGCTGGAACGCGGAAGAGATGGAGCATCACGGTACGCCGTTCAACAAACGCTGGAAGGTGCTGCGTGAGCGCATCGAGGCCATGAAAGAAATCTGGACCAAAGAAGAAGCAGAATATCATGGTGAATTCGTCAATTTTGACAAAATCTGGAGTTATCCAAAACCGGCGCAAAAACCGAATCCACCGATTCTCCTGGGCACGTTGACTCCGAAAGGCATCGACCGCGTCGTGCGCTATTGCGATGGGTGGATTCCCGTCGGCATCACGCCCAAGACCTTGCCCGACGCGCAGAAGGAGCTGAAAACGCGTGCCGAACAAGCGGGGAAGAAACTGTCAGATTTTCCCATCTCCATCTTCGGCGCACCCAGCAAAGAAGACACCCTTAAACAATTCCAGGACCTCAATGTGGAGCGTGTCGTCCTCTTCCTTCCCTCGGCTGGAGCGGACCGGGTGCTGCCCACGCTCGATAAGTATGCGGGGCTGCTTCCGAAGGTGGCGTAGCACGCAAGGCGTGGTGCGTGATCGTTCAAATCAAGAGTGGTGCACGTATCACGTCTTTCTCCCCGTAAAGGAGGATTCTCCATGACCGCGTACAAAATCATCTCTGGTGACAGTCACATCGTCGAGCCTCCGGACCTCTACTCTAGCCATATGGACCCCGCCATGCGAGACCGCGCCCCGCGCATCAAACGACAGAAGACCGAGCAAGGCGTGGAATTTGACGCGTGGTTTATCGGCGACCAACAAGTTGTGAGTTTGGGGGCTGTCACTCAAGCGGGCCGTCGCTTCGATGATCCGGAAAAGATCGACTTTGTCGGTGTGTGGGAAGATGTCCGCGAAGGCGCTTATGTTCCGGACGCGATGCTGAAAGAGTTAGAAATCGACGGGGTATGGGGCGCGATTGTCCAGCCCAGCCAAGGACTCTTCTGGTATCATCTCGAAGACACTGAGCTGCTCTCTGCGATTTGCCGCGCCTATAACGACTGGATCGCCGAATTCAGCCGACCACATCCTCACCGTCTCAAAGGTATTGGCATGATTAATGTGGACAATGTGCCGGAAGCCTGCACGGAACTCGAACGCTGCGCCAAGCTGGGGCTCGCTGGCGTGTTTATTCCCGTGACGCCGCTGGTGGACCGTCCCTATCGTCACCCCCTGTACGAACCGTTCTGGGCCACAGCGCAAGATTTACAGATGCCGTTACTTCTGCACCTCGCCACGCAGCGCGCCAATGTCCCAGGCTGCGAGATTTCCATGAGCTTCAAAACGTTCACGGCGGCGGGACTGCGCCCCACGCAAGACTATTGGGTGCGTTACTCGCTGACGGCGATGATTTTCGCCGGTGTCTTTGAACGTCATCCACGGCTGAGCGTGGGGTCCGTCGAGCATGAAATCTCCTGGGCTCCGCATTGGTTGCAACAGATGGACTACACCTATAGAGAGCGTCCCGTGTATCGCGGCTATCAGTCGAAAGAAGGCCTGCTACCCAGCGACTACTGGCGGCGCAACCTGTTCGCGGTTTTTCAGGAAGACGAAACGGCTGTTGACGTCCGTCATCGCATCGGCGTGGACAACATGATTTGGGGCAACGACTTCCCGCACTCGGAATCCACGTGGCCGCGTTCGCGACAATTCTTGGACAGAATGCTTAAGGGCGTACCTGAGGAGGAAGTGCGCAAGATGACGCGCGACAACGCTGCACGGATTTTTCACTTTGACCTTGCCCAGGTATTGTGAAACCTCTCCGAGAAACCGACATCTGACCTACAACATGCTCAATGCCCTCCTTCTCCAGCAAAGAGATAGAGAACGGAAACAGAGAGTCACTCTCCTCTTGTCTCTATCTCAACTCTCTCTTTGATCGGATAATCACCATGACAATGCAACGATTCGTTGGTTTCCTGTTCCTTCTCTGTTTTTGGTTTACCACTGCTCGTGGCGCTGATCCCGTGTACCCCGACCGGCCTAAAGACATTCGGCTGACCGGCTCCTTACTGGCCCCGTCGGCAAAAGAACAAGAAGATATTGTCACCGTCAAGATCTTCCTGGGAGATGCGCCGCGCTTACTGCGAATCGGATCAGTCGAGAATCTCTCCCCTGATGAAAAAGAGCGTGCGGTGGATGCCGGCATCCTTATGAGGCAAGTACGTTTTTACGGACCGGATGCACTCATTCATCGACTTGAGCAGCCCGAGCTCGTCGGCAAAGCTCTCATCATCGAAGGACGGTTGGATGCGAAAGAACGGAGGTTTCTTGTCAAATCAGTGACGGAAAAACCGGGAAAGAAATAACCGCAGGAGGGTGCGACTACACGCCAAGGGCGCTCACTTTCATCGCACCAGATGCCGCAGTGGCTCTCTATGCACGTAACGCCGCAAATTCTCCAACCACATCTCGGCCACACGCGGGATATACAGCGGTGAAGACGATGCATTGTGCGGCGTCAAAAATAAACGCGGCGTGTCCCAGAGGTCACTTTCGGCTGGCCAGGGCTCTTGCGGCAACACATCGAGGCACGCATGGCGCAGACGTTTCGTCATCAAGGCCTGCTGAAGCGCAGCGATATCAACCACGGCCCCACGCGCAACGTTAATCAGCGTTGCGGTTGATTTCATCAAGGCAAGCTCGGCGGCGCCGATCAGTCCCCGGGTACGGTCATTGAGTGGAACAGCGAGCACCATAAAATCCGCCTGCGGCAAAAATCTCGGCAGATCGGCGAGCGTTCCTTGCTCGTCAACTTCCGCAATTGAGGCTGATGACTGTCGAACGCCGAGCACCCGCATGCCGAAGGCTTTGGCAAATTGAGCCACGCGACCACCAATCGCGCCGAGCCCTACGATCAGCATGGTTTTATCACTGAGGCTTTCAAGTCCGAGCGGCCTCCAGCGATGCGCAAGTTGGTGTTCGCGAAATTCGCCCAGCCGCTTAGCAGACCAAAGCATGAAGCCAAACGTCATTTCCGCCACTTCACGCGCGTTGGAGCCCGGGCTATGCGTGACCGGCACGCCGCGGGCGCGCATGGTCTCGTAAAAGAATCCATTTGTACCGGCATCTTCGGTATGCGCCCAGCGCAAGTTAGGAATCTTGACAACCCGCTCCACCAACGCACTCGTATAGGTATCGCCCGCCAGCACGAGCAGATCACAATCGTCCGGCGACTCCGACCAAGCCCCGTTCGTATCAACCAACGCCCAGCCAGGGTTGGGAACGAGCGCCTGAGCGCGGGCCTTGACCAATTCGTAGAAGCTATGACCGGCGGCAATTTTCATAGGAACCCTTCTTTTCACAATTTCCCCATGGCTCACGCCATGGGCTATCATCTCTGCTAATCCTCACAAAGGATAATCTACATTAGCCCACAGCGCGAGCGGTGGAGAGCTAAAAGGATAAAATCATGCCGCATTCCTTTACGAATCTCTTGACCCATATTGTCTTCAGCACGAAAGGCCGTGTCCCGCTGATCGACCAAGAACTGAAACCACAACTCCTCGCATATATGGGTGGAATCCTTCGAGAGATTCAAGGCTCTGCGCTCCTTATCAACGGTACTGCCGATCATGTGCATTTGTTGATGCGTCTTCCAGCGACCGTCGCGCTCGCGAATGCTCTACGCACGCTCAAGACCAACTCTTCCCGCTGGGTGCACGAACGATGGCCAGCGCGCGCCGATTTCGCTTGGCAAACCGGCTATGGGGCTTTTAGTGTGAGCCAATCAAATGCCGCGACCGTGCTTCGCTACATTACAAACCAGGAAATACATCATCGGAAGGCTTCGTTCCAACAGGAAATGCTTGCTTATTTGCGGAGGAATAAAATAGAATACGACGAACGTCATATGTGGGAATGATTTCCCAGAAGACCCACGGCTAGCGCCATGGGCTAAGGTATCATGCCCCTAAGGGGCTTTAACAAAGAAGATAGCCCACGGCGTCAGCCGTGGGAAACGGTGTAAACCCACGGTAAACGCGCTTCAAGTGCTGTGAAAACCGAGGAGTTGCATCAAGTAGA
>CAZGBQ010000029.1:0-30388 GCA_964524045.1 uncultured Acidobacteriaceae bacterium | reverse complement strand
AGCTTTGTGGCGGCCAATCAAAGTTGGGAGGAAGTACATCAGAATCGAGAAAATCGCAAAAAACATCTTCACACCTCCTCCGCTACAATTCGGCTCAACGCAAGCATACTAAGTCCTTCTATTCGACTATACGCGGAACAAGCTCTAATTGTTCCTGTGCCCATTACTTCGCTTCTTGATGTCGTGCAAGGGAGATTTTTCGCAAAATCCGGTCCAGTAGGTTTTCTTTGTCAAGCAACGCGAACCGGATTTCGGGGCCACCTGAGAGATTCCATGTCCTGCCGAGTCTCGGTGCGGATACAGCATCGCAGCACTCAGCCGGAAGGCGCTCGATAATTGCGGGATCGGTTCCACCATACCGATGACAGCCCAATTCTTGCGTATGCAGTATCTCAATCGCTCTATCCAATTCCTCCGACGTCTCCGGTTGTTTCTTCCAGTAGCAGTGCCAATACCTTTCCGCCGTGTGTTCAACCAAGTCGGGTGCTATGACCTCGGGCACTCCACAAGCCGTACAGCAACCCTGCTCAACATAGAAGTCGCCCGGAACCGATTGAGGATGCCGCTTTATCCCGTAATCCATGTTCTTGAGACCTACGAGCGCTACGCTCCCGCGCTTTGGACCTTTGCCAGCAGCTCTACGAATTTTTGTTTGCGTTCGGCCTGGTCTTGGCCGGATTCAGCTTCGGCCATTTGCGTGATGTTCATGGAGCAGAATTTCGGGCCGCACATGGAGCAGAACTTGGCTTCTTTGTAGAAATCGTCGGGCAGATTTTCGTCGTGCATGGCGCGTGCGGTGTCTGGATCAAGCGACAACTCAAACTGTTTGTTCCAATCGAACAGAAACCGCGCGTAAGAAAGCGCGTCGTCGCGGTCGCGCGCCCCCGGCCGGTGCCGCGCCACGTCCGCTGCATGTGCCGCAATTTTGTACGCGATTACGCCCTGCTTTACGTCCTCGGGATTCGGCAGGCCGAGATGCTCTTTCGGCGTGACGTAGCACAGCATCGACGCGCCGTGCCAGCCGATCATCGCCGCGCCAATTGCGCTGGTGATGTGGTCGTAGCCAGGAGCGATGTCGATTACCAGCGGCCCCAGCGTATAGAACGGCGCCTCGTGGCACCATTCCATTTCCAGGTCCACTTGCTCTTTGATCTTGTCCATAGGAATGTGGCCCGGGCCCTCAATCATTACCTGGACGTCATGCTCCCAGGCTTTCTTCGTCAGCTCGCCTAGGACTTTCAGTTCGGCGAATTGCGCTTCATCGCTGGCGTCGGCGATGCAACCGGGGCGCAAGCCGTCGCCCAGAGAAAAACTGACGTCGTGTTTCTTGAAAACCTCGCAGATGTCGTCGAAATTCTCGTAAAGAAAATTCTGTTTCTTGTGATGCTCCATCCAATGCGCCATCAGCGAGCCGCCGCGGCTCACGATGCCAGTGATGCGCTTGCGCACGAACGGCACATGCTCGCGCATCACGCCGGCGTGAATGGTCATGTAGTCGACGCCTTGTTCGGCCTGCTCTTCAATCACTTCTCGCATTAGCTCGAAGGTCAGGTCTTCCGGGCGGCGCACACGTGAAATGGCCTCATACACGGGAACCGTGCCAACTGGAACGGGCGATGCGTCAATGATGGCTTTGCGGATTTCGGGAATATTGCCGCCGGTCGAGAGGTCCATGATCGTGTCCGCGCCGTAGTGGACGGCGTGGTGCAGCTTCTTCAACTCTTCATCTATATTCGAGTTGGTTGCGGAATTTCCAATGTTGGCGTTGATTTTGCACTTGCTGGCAATACCGATGGCCATCGGCTCGAGGTTTCGATGATTCACATTCGCGGGAATGATCATCCTCCCGCGGGCGACTTCGCTGCGAATCAGCTCCGGTTCGAGTTTTTCGCGCTTCGCGACATACTGCATCTCTTCGGTGACGACGCCCTGGCGCGCCCAGTGCATCTGCGACATGTTTCGTTCCTCGGGCTCATGGGCGCCATTTCTTTTCACCGGAGATGTGGCCCTGTCCTCCCCGCTCTCCACCCGCGACTCGCCACTAAGCCTCTTTTCAATCCAGCTATCGCGCAATGCCATAACGCCCCCTCAGAGAATGCCAACGGACTCCGCATCCGCGACTCGTGAACCGCAGATCGCGCCACACGTTAGTCGATTTTCTTAAGAAAGAATTATGGCACAGCCAGGCCCGTTCAATCAGCCGTTTCAGTTGTCAACGGACGATCTCAATCAGCTCCTGTGTGAAGCGGGGACGATGCTCCTCAGCGGCCGAGCAAGCGCGGCAGCGCGGTTGTCAGCGCGGGTACGTAGGTGATCAAGAGGACGCCGATTGAAAGCACAAAGACAACCGGCAAAACGGACCGGAGAACTTCGGAAACAGGCTTACGGAAGCGATAGGAAGACATCAAGAGATTCAAGCCGACGGGCGGCGTCAGGTAGCCGAGCTCCATATTGGCCATGAAGATGATCCCAAGACGGATGGGGTCGATGCCGAAGGCGGCCCCGAGAGGAACCAGCAGGGGAACTTCCACGACGATTGCGGGATAAATCTCCATGAGGCAGCCGACGATCAGCAGAAAGAGGTTGAGCAGCAGAAGGAACAACACCGGCGAGTGAATATTGTGCGTCGCCCACGTCACGGCCTGCGCGGGGACCTCTGCGTCCACGAGATAGTTGGTGAAGCCGAGAGAGACGCCGAGAATCAGGAGAACGCCCCCAATGAGCAGGCCGCATTCGGCCATGACGCGGGGCAGGTCGCGAAAAATGCGCAGCTCTCGGTGGATAACGGTAACAATGAGGAAGGCGTAAAAAGCAGTGACAGCAGCGGCTTGCACGGTGGTGAAGAAGCCGCTGAATAGCGCCGCGGAAGCAACCACAGGCATCAACAGCTCCCACTTGGCATCCCATAAAGCGGAGCGGGCTTCTCGAAAGTCAAAGGGAGGTTTTTCCGTAGAGGTTTCTTTTGCGCGGAAGACTCCCCAAAGAGCGGTGGCGACAATCATGACGAAGGCGGGGACGATGCCTCCGAGGAACATGGTCTCGATAGGTACTTTGGCGACGATGGCGTACACAATCAGGGGGAGGCAGGGCGGCAAGAGCAGGCCAAGCGATCCCGCGCCAGTCATGAGACCGAGAGAATCTTTTTCCGAGTAGCGCGCTCCCGAGAGAATGGGCATAAGCAGGCCGCCAAGAGCGAGGATCGTGACGCCAGAAGCTCCTGTAAAAGAAGTGAAGAACGCACAAACGAGCACGGTTACAACCGCTGGGCCGCCGCGGAAGCGGCCAAAGAGTGCGTAGAAGACGCGAACCAGACGACGAGGCGAACCGCCTTCCGCGAGAAAATAGCCAGCAAGCGTGAACAGGGGCAGAGTGGGAAGCACGGGATTGATAACCAGAGCGTAGTGCGCAACAGGGATCGAGGCGATCGGTTGATCGACGCCCATGAAGAGGATGAGCGCGACGCCGCCAAGACTGACAAGAGCGGGAACGCCCAAAAGGGAAGCCAGGCCAAGCAGGCTGAGCGCGACGGCGACGAAATGTTGCGTATGAGAAAAGAAATAGACGGCCGCGGCTAGCAGCACAGAAAGGAGCGCGCAGGACAGACGGGGCAGCCATTTCTTGGACGAGTACCAGAAGATGCGGAGAGCGATGACTGCGAATCCCGCGGGAAGAAGGAGTTCTACGATCCACACGGGAACTCCATAGGCGAGGACTTTGCCCGCTTCGCGCTCGGTGAGCACAAATTGCCAGGAGGCAATGGCGAGAAGGCCCGTTATGACCACGGAGATGGAGGAAGTACAAGCGGTGACCCAATCGCGCGAGTGGCCACGAAAGCGGCTCTCCGCGAAATTGGAGAGGGCGAGTAGTCGCTGCTCGCGGGCGGCAACGGCACCGCCCAACATCCCGACGACAAGCACCAAATGCTGAACGATGGCGATGGAGCCTTGAATCGAGAAGGCAAAAAGACGCAGCAGGATTGGATCGGCCAGCGGCAATAAGACCATCACGGCCAACACGACGGCGACGACGGTGTTTTCAGCAGCGGCCCATCGCGACAGCGGCCTCGGGGCAGCTTCTGGGGAAGGCTCGCGCAGAAGGTCTGCGGTTTCGCTTCCTGCGCTCACTTGTGCCCCGCGCGATAGTCACTCAGAAGGTGCTGAACCTCGTCAAAGATCTCTGCAGGAACAAGGTTGCCTCGGACCTTGGGATAGACAGATTCGAAATACGCTCGCCATTCTTTTTCTGACTCCGCCGTGATGGTGTGTACCTGCAAGCCGTGTTTCTTCATAGCTTCCACGGAGGTGGCATTCTCGGCGCGGCTGCTGGCCTGGATCTCTTTGCCCGTCCGGAGGGCGATCTTGGTCATCTGCTCGCGCTGTTGCGGAGTCAAGGCGTCCCAGGTTTTTTTCGACATAATGGTGGCCCCGGCCAGCGGCACATAGTTCAGAGCAAGATAGTGCTTGGCTGTGCGGTCGAATTGGCCTGCCAGGCAAAGAAACGGAGTCGTGGTCAGAGTGTCCACGGCTCCCGTCTCGAGGCCGATCAGAGCATCGCTCCAGGCGCGCTCGGCGGGAATAATCTTCAATTCGCGCATCAGATCGACCGTCGCCGGGTCTCCAGGAGTGGTCAGCAGCTTCGTTCCCTTCAAGTCGGCGGGGCGGAGAATCGGGTTGCGAGAAAAAACTTGCACCCAGCCGGCATCGGCCCAGAACAGCGCGACGAAGCCTTTTTTCTCCAAATGCGCCGCCAGCTGGGGCTGGAGCTTGTCGCGAACGAATTCCTCTTCTTCAAGCGAGCGAAAAAGCATGGGGACTTTTTCGATGGCCGCAAGGTAGGGATCGATGTCAGACAGGGCAGCTGCGGAGAGCGTTGCGGCTTGCACCTGGCCAATTCGCATGCGCTGAACGGACTCGGCTTCCGTGCCCATGGTGCCGTCGCCGTAGATGGTGAGTGTGATGGCGCCGTTGTTCGCGGCGCGCCAGTCCTGGCCCATTTTTTCGAGGGCCTGGTATTGCGAAGTGCCATGTGGCAGCAGCGTGGCCAGGCGAATCCGGGTTTGCGCGTCGGCCACCGGCGGCGCCAACAGGGCGCACCCCAAGAGTGCTGTGCAAAGAAGGAAAGATTTGTAGTTCATGGTGCGGTGCTTCATTGTGGTTTGCCCTCAGGTACCGGTTCAAGAAACAATTCGTCTTCCCTCGAAAGCAGCCAGCGTGCGCGGCGCTGCATAATCAGATTGTTCAGCCTCCATTCGGGGCGCGCATCGGGGTCCACGGCGAGCGCGCGGTTAAGCAGCGACTCAAACTCTGTTTTTTGCTGTTTCTGTATCGTGACGGTCTCCGCGTAAGCGACGTAAGGCGAAGCCAATTGTCCATCGGAGAGCGCGACGGCACGGTCAAAATGCGCTTTGGAACGCGCCGCGAAATCTCCCTGCGCTCCCTGTCGCGCCGACTCGTAGCTGATCAGGAATTGGTCAATCACCCCGTGATCGTAGCCGGGATCCAGTTCGTAAGCGCGGTCGATGAGTGCCTCGACTTGGACCTGCTCGGCTACGAGTTCTGGATGATCTTTCGAAAGGGCGATTGCTGCGCCCCACGAAACGGCGGTCCAGTACAGTAGTGGGACATCGTTCTTTTTTGCGACGCGCACGGCCGCTTTAGGGTCCTGGCGCACAGCCTGCGAGAATCCAGCGTGTTTTGCATCGAGTCCGCGCAAGCCGTAATCGCGCGCTCGCAAATACAGTTTTCGCGAGCGCGTTCTCAACACATTGGATTTTGCGAGGTCTTCACTTTCGATTTCTTCGGAAGGCTCCTGCACCCACACATAAGAGTATTGCGTGAACCCGCTGGCGGCTGCGAAGAGCATGCCGCGGTGCTTGGGGCTTTCCGCTAGCAGCCCTTCAATGAGTTTGAGACTGAAGGGTACGGCCTGACCGACGAATTCAGGATCGTCGTCCGAAGCGAAGGTTGTGCCGCTGTTGGCGAGCGAATCGCCCAGCTTGTTGATGGCGAACTTCTTCACGGAGCAGCCCGTGGCGCAAACCATCGATAGAACAATCGTCGCGAGCGCCCTCGTACGAATCGCTCCCGGCTTGCGAATGGCTCTCTCTTCCATGGAGCTTTCCTCCTGATCGCGGGCGTTCCTAAGGTCACTTGAATGCAAAGGCCGACGGCTCTTGCAACTCATGACTCGCTTGTATCGGAAAACGCTCATCCGTGCAAGCGACAGGGAGCGACAGGCATAAGCTGTCGCAAAATGTCATGTCTCGCGCCAAGAGGCTAAGTGACCGGAGTGGATTTGGCCAGGGAAATAGTGGCAAAGTTTTTCCCACAGGCGTGCTTGACACCGAGCCCGGAACAGCCTCGCTAGGGAGCCGTTCCCAGGGGTGGATTTGTAAGATGTTGATAAATAGTTAGTTGCACGGTGGAGACATTGGCAATGTGCGAAGACCAGCTACCCTTCCTTGGTCGCTGATTTGCTCCTCTCTTTCCGGGATTGCTCTGTGTCAACCCAGTTTTTGGGCTCAGGGCTCAAACCCCAAAAACAGGGAAGAAGTACCGGGAGGAAGCACCCGATATGAAGGCAGTGATTCTGGCTGGCGGGTTTGGCTCGCGGTTGAGCGAAGAGACCCAGGTCAAGCCAAAGCCCATGATCGAGATCGGCGGAAAACCGATTCTCTGGCACATCATGAAGCTGTATTCGCATCACGGGGTGAATGATTTCATCATTTGCTGCGGGTATAAGGGCCATCTCATCAAAGAATACTTCGCGAGCTATGTCCTGCATATGTGCGACGTGACCTTCGAGATGCGCGAGCGGAAGATGAGCTTCCTGAACAACGGAGTCGAACCCTGGAAGGTCACGCTTGTGGACACTGGCGAATCGACGATGACCGGCGGCCGCCTGAAGAGGGTGCGCCATCATCTGGGCGACGAAACATTTTGCCTGACTTACGGCGATGGCGTCAGCGATCTCAACATCCAAGATCTGATCGCGTTTCACCGCGAGCAAGGTGCGTTGGCGACCTTAACGGCGGTGCAGCCCGTAGGGCGATTCGGAGCTTTTAGCTTGGACCACGAACAAACCGTGATTTCGAGCTTCAAAGAGAAGCCCGAAGGCGGGTCGGGCTGGATCAACGGCGGTTTTTTCGTGCTTGAGCCCAAAGTGATTGATTACATCGCGGACGATAACGCAGTTTGGGAACGCGAACCGATGGAAAAGCTGGCGCAGGAAGGCAAATTGAGCGCTTACCGGCATCGGGGCTTTTGGCAGAGCATGGACACGCTGCGCGACAAAATGCTCCTGGAAGAGTTGTGGGCCTCGGGCAAGCAGCCCTGGAAAGTGTGGTAAGCATAGTTTCCTATTTGCTTCCGGTGCCAGGCAGCATTCCTTGCAGTAAATAATTCATTGGATACTCATCCTTCACAACCGCACTGTCGGGAACCCAGGCTGAGTGATACTGGAATGGTCGCGCCGTCCCGCCGCGAAAGCGCATAGCGCTACACGCAGTTATCCCGCTAAGGAGAGCGATATGGGAGATTTTCGCAATCGAATACTGGCTCTTTGTGTCCTGACCGGCGCATTGACGCCGCTGGCCGCCGCGCAAGCGAACTACGCAGTTACGGACCTGGGCGCGCTTTCTGGATCCAATTGGGCCAAAGTATCGGATATCAATACGTCAGGCCAAATCGTTGGTACGTCGTCGGATCATGCGTTTTTGTGGTCAAACGGCGTGATGACCGATCTGGGCACGCTGGGCGGAAGCACCAGCAGCGCGTACGCGATCAATGATGCAGGGCAAGTCGTAGGCGAATCCAGCACCGCCAGCGGCGAGAAGCACGCTTTTGTGTGGGCCAATGGGGTGATGACCGATCTCGGTGTGCCTGGAGAGACCAGCGCGGCGCGCGGGATCAATTCCCAGGGCGTAATCGTGGGCGTAGCGTCGGCCAAGAATGTTCGCGGCGGCGCGGTGCAGTGGGTCAACGGGCAGAAGCAATTCATTGGCGATTTGGGGCGGAGCGGCAGCGGGAGCACTGCCATTTCCATCAACGATAATGGCCAAATTGTTGGAGTATCGAGCGGCTTTGCGAGCAACCAGGGCGTCATTCGCGCAGTCACATGGCTGAATGGTGTGATCACTGATTTAGGCACGCTTGGCGGGCTCCACAGCACGGCCAACTCCGTCAACAATGGAGGCGAGGTTGTTGGCTGGGCGGGAGTTGCCGGCGGCTCCAGCGTTGGCTTCCATTGGCAGAGCGGAGCGATGCAAGCGTTGGCGTCGCTTTCCAACTCGTCCGGAACGGGAACGCAGGCCCTGGCAGTGAACGATTCCGGGCAAATCGCAGGGTCTTCGGTAAGCTCGAACGGGAGCGTGCACGCCGTACTGTGGCAAAATGGCAAGATTGTCGACCTGAATAGTGCGGCCCCCAAAGGCTCCGGATTGGTGTTTACGTGCGCCACAGGCATTAACAAGAACGGCCAAATCATCGTCGAGCAGCAAGCGCCTGATGGCTCTGCCCGGGCGTTTCTCCTGACCCCAAAGCACAAGTAAATCGACTTTCTAATGGTGCTCTGATCGATTGAGACTCAGCAATCGCAGGGATGGCCATGCGCTTCCTGATGGCTCGAACACTCCATCCAATCAACTATTAAGAGCCTCACTGTAAACTATTCAAAACAAAAATGTTACTGGAGCGTTAGCAGCCCCGCGTAAGGAACAACCTTGGAAGCCAAGTGGGAAATGTGGGTAAGGCTTTTCACCTGTGTACCAAGCTCTGTGTCACCAAACCGTCGCATCTATGTAACAGCCCTTTCTCTGCATGAATAAGCGACTCATTTTCAATATGTTAGGGCACGCAGCTTTTGACAAACGAGAAGGCTGGGCCGTCTAGGCAATGGCAGGCTGATTGCCTAGTACCAAGTGTCTCGCCGTGAAAGTGTCCTTCACGGTTGGGGTGTAGCTGCAACCGCGAGTGCTTCAAGCCGTCTACGGGTCCTTCAGAGGAGGTCCGAAGCAAGGATGAACACCGAGCCCAGTCCTGACCGGTGGTATGCCCTTCAATTGCGAAGCCGTTGGGAAAGTTCGACAGCCGCTCTGCTTTCCTGCAAGGGATATGAAACCTTTCTTCCGATCTACAAGACGCTAAAGCGCACCAGCGGCAAAACCAAAGAAATGCAGTCCCCCTTGTTCCCCGGATACCTGTTTTGCCGGTTTAACGTCTGCGATCGCCTGCCGGTGCTGATTACGCCGGGTGTCATCAGCGTGGTTGGGACGGGGCGCGTTCCTATTCCCGTCGAGGAATCGGAGATCGAAGCGATTCAGAGGATGGTCGCAACCGGGATGCATGTGGAACCGTGCCCCTACCTGGAAGTGGGGCAACTCGTTCGAATCGAAGACGGAGCGCTCTGCGGAGTCGAGGGAGTTTTGACCAGCTTCAAGGGAACGCGGCGCATCGTCGTTTCGATTTCGCTGCTTCGGCGGTCTGTGGCGCTGGAAATTGACAGGTCGGTGGTTTCTCCGGTTCAGCCGAGGCGCGTGGGCGCGGGGCAGCCGCATGTGATCGCGCCTTCGTTCGAACCGGTGGTCGCTTAGTTTTTCGGGAGTCTGGGTCTCGCGAGGTCAGAACGCTGATGGGAAACGGTTACTCAAGAATTCCGGCGCTGTGGGAACAAGGAGTGCTGCGCGCCAACACGCGCAAAGCGGCTCCTGCGGTGGGTTCGCTGCTGTCCGGGCGGGACGAAGTTCTTCAGCAAGACTCTTTTCACAGCATGCTGATGCTCGAGCGGCGCCGTGCCGAGCGGTCTCGCAAGCCTTTCGTTCTGATGCTGCTGGACGCGAGCGCTGCGGTCGAGGATAAGAGCGCGGAGCGCTTGCTGTCGCGGGTTTGTTCCGTGCTTCTGAAATCCACGCGCGAGACGGACCTCATCGGCTGGTATCACGAAGGCGTCGTACTCGGAGTGATCTTCACCGAGGTCAGCTCCGAAGGCAGCAGCCCCATCACAGAGATTTTGCAGACAAAAGTCCGCGGCGCCCTGCAGGAACAACTGAACGGCAAGAGCGTTTCCCGCCTGGTCATCACCACGCATCTGTTTCCCGAGAATGGCAGCCGGGACGCGGGTGAGCCGGTTGCGAACACCAGGTTTTATCCGGACCTGACCAAGGGAGACAACAAGCGGCGCGCTTCGCAGGCCATGAAGCGCTCCATCGACGTGGCCGGAAGCGCCTTATTGCTGACCTTGCTGAGCCCGCTGTTCGCTGTGATTGCGATTCTCATCAAGCTGACGTCGAAGGGCCCGGTGGTCTTCCGGCAGGAACGTCTCGGCCAATTCGGCTCGCGCTTCCAGTGCCTGAAGTTCCGCACGATGTACGCGAACAACGATCCCAAGATTCACCAGGAGTATGTCCAGCGGTTTATCAACGGTCATGCGGATGCCGAGCATAAAGAATCAGGCAAGCCCGCGGTCTTCAAAATCAAGAATGATTCGCGCGTCACCTCCATTGGCCGGTTCCTGCGCAAGACCAGCCTGGATGAGCTGCCGCAGTTTTGGAATGTTTTAATGGGCAATATGTCGCTGGTCGGTCCGCGGCCTTCGCTGCCCTACGAATTCGAGATTTATGACATTTGGCACCGCCGTCGCGTGCTGGAAGTGAAGCCTGGCATTACCGGGCTGTGGCAGGTCAGCGGGCGGAGCCGCACCTGCTTCGATGACATGGTCCGCCTGGACCTGCGCTACTCGCAGTGCTGGTCGATTTGGCTGGACGTCAAGATTCTTCTGCAAACTCCCGCAGCCGTTTTGAGCGGCGACGGTGCCTACTAAACTTCAGTTGCAAGCTCTAAGTTTTAAGTTCTAACAGCTAGTTGAAAAACGCAGTGCGACCCGTCATTTCGACGAGCGAAGCGACGAGAAATCTCTCTTTTTCCTTGGCTTTCGCCGTTTCTCGTTCTCTAATCCGTGAAAATCCGCGTGAATCCGCGGCAGCCGCATGTCGGCTTTTCTTTCCTTCGTCTCTGTGCTCCTTCTCTTTTCCTGCTCGCCACTTGCCACTCGCCACTTCTGCCTCCTTGACTCTCTTATCCTTCTGATCAACGATCCCGATTGATCAATCAGTGGCACAGCCACTCCTGGCTGTGCTCCTTCGTTGATCGTGCGGGTGCCCCACACGCCGGGTTTGCGTGTGGGCCTTGCTTCATCCAAAAAATGTCCACTCTTCCAACTCCATCCTTCGACGACACCAAGCACCACCTTCGTATCTACCAGGGCGACTGCCTGGAAATCCTCGCCGCCATCCCCGAATCCTCCGTCGACCTGGTCTTCGCTGACCCGCCGTACTTCCTCTCCAACGGCGGCATCACCTGCCACGCCGGCAAAATGGTCTCCGTCAACAAAGGCGACTGGGACAAATCCCGCGGAGCGGATTCGAATCACGAATTTAATCGCGCGTGGCTCGCTGCCTGCCAGCGTGTCCTCAAACCCAACGGCTCCATCTGGGTTTCCGGCACCGCCCACGTCATCCATTCCGTCGGCTTCGCCATGCAGCAGCTCGGCTTCAAGCTCCTGAACGACATCTCTTGGGTGAAGCCCAATCCGCCTCCCAATCTTTCTTGCCGCTATTTTACCCACGCCACCGAAACCATCATTTGGGCCGCCAAAAACGCCAAGTCGCGCCACACCTTCAACTACAAATTGATGAAGGACGCGAACCGCGGCAAGCAGATGAAGTCCGTCTGGGAAATCTATCCTCCCGAAGCTTGGGAAAAGCGCTTCGGCAAGCATCCCGCGCAAAAGCCCGTCGCGCTCCTCGAACGCATCCTCCTTGCCTCCTCCCACGAAGGCGACCTCGTCCTCGACCCTTTCTCCGGCTCCGGCACCACCCTTCTCGCCGCGCTGCGCCTCCGCCGCCACGCACTCGGCTGCGAACTCTCCCCCGAATTCCTCACTCTTTCGCTTCGCCGCCTCTGTTCCAATTTGGTACAGGTCGAAATTTCCCTCTCTTCCTTCACGTTTTCCCTTGATCTCGTTTCCGATCCTGTGGATCGATCCAAATGCGCCCATTCACGCGCTGTCATTCCGAGCGGAGCGGGCCGACTTTCTCTTCCCTTCGCCCCGGCGAAGGGTCGGCCCGCGCAGTCGAGGAATCTCTCTTCGCGGCGCGCGGAGAATAGGTTTTGTAGGGGCCGGGCGGAATTTATCCCGACCCGGTCGGGGGCCCGGCACGCGAGCGCCAGCGAGCGTCTCTGCAGCGCCGGCGTCTCGCCGGCCCGTGTGTCATCCCGAGCGAGCGTTGCGACGTTTGCAATGCGACGAGGGATCTGCTTTTCGGGACTTTGTAGCGGCGGCTTTATGCCGCCGTCTTCGGGCAGCGTTCTCTGCCGCTCAGAAAAAATGTCCGCCCAGCTCCAACTCGTCCAGCTTGAGCGTCGCTTCTATTTCATCGGCCGCGCCGACCGCCGCGTCATCTTTTCCGTTCTCGCCGACTCCCTCGAAGAAGCCCGCCAGAGGTTCCGCGCCTCGGGCCGCTCCGACTCCGACGCCCTCTTCATCATCAAAACCGAGACCTCCATCTACCTCGCCTGACTAGAATCGCGTCACGTTCACGCCGTCGGCTGGCTCTCCTCTCTTCTCGCTTCCTTTCACTTCCCTCCCGGATCATGACGTGATCTAATCACCGCGCCGATATATACCGGTCGACTAATGTCGATTGCCGACTGTCTATTTCTTCTCAGGCACAAGGTAACCGGAGCTCGGAGCGACCCAAGCGGCTATCAGGCTTCTGAAGTTGTAACCTGAGAGGCAGTTAAGGATGTCACAGGGTACTTGGAAAAACCTTGAGCGACAGATGCTTCGGCTCGTTTCAAAGCATCTCCAGGCAGACGACTTTAACGGAGGGCCGAAATGCTCACTCGGCGGATATCAGGTAGATGCTTACGGAGTTTTTGCAAGAACAGCTCTAGTCTTTGAATGTAAAACGGGTCGACGAGTAAATGTAAAGCAGGCGGTTGATAGACTGTCTGCCGCCAAGACAGCGATACGACGGGAAATCAGGCACCGACACGGCAAGCACATTAGGTATTTTCGTTTCGTGATCGTAGTTGGAAAAACAGAGGACATAGCAAAGCATCGGCGCAGACATCAAATGTCGAAAGACATTGCCATTTGGACGCCAAAGTACTTCCACTCAGTCAATAACCTCGCTAAGGCGATCAATCGGAGGGCCTTGCCGTACATCTTGAAAGAGCTTCATTTTAAAGACCTACGCGAGGCCATGGCGATGCCTAGAGCCAAGATTCTGCTACCTGCCCTACGCGTCAAGCACGCGTCGAATCGGCGAACGGAATCCATCTATGCATTCTTTGCTCCAGCCAGAACACTCCTCGATCTCGGGTATGTTGCCCGTCTCGAGTCAAATCTCCCCAGCGCATACCAACGCCTCCTAAACGGTTCGCGACTAAAAGCCCTCGAGGACTACATCAACGCTGGTAATAGCTTCAAAAATAGTGTTGTCGTCAATTTGCCCGACAACGTGAAATTCGCGAGGAAGTCGTCTGTCTTCCTTGCTTCGTCCCACCAGAAAGTCGAGTTCGGGTTATTGAGGATTCCTGTGGTACCGGCCAGTCTCTGGATAATTGACGGCCAACACAGAATCTACGGATATAATTCGACCCACAAACTAGATTCTTCGCTTTCGGTTATTGGCGTCCAGTTTATGACGACGTTTGACCAAGGCAAGATTTTTGTCGATATCAATAAGAACCAGAAACCTGTTGACCCGAATCTCCTTTGGGATCTTTACTTTCACCTCACACCGAACGAGTACACAGGGATTATTTCGTCGTTAGTCCGCGATCTCAGCCGCAACCGAAATTCAAGGCTCTATGAGAAGGTCTACGTTCCTGAAGTCAGCCAGAAACCACGTAAAGACTATAAGATTTATATGGCGAACGTTTGCGAAGCGGTCATCAAACAAAGCCTGCTTCAATCAGCACTCGGCTACAGCCCTAAAACCAGACTAGAAGACCTGACGACAAAACGATTGCACGAGGCCTCAGGGCACATCTATCGCCGGCTGAATAGGCTGTACCGGGCCTTACAAGACTTGTGCTCTCAGCTTGGACAGACCGTGTGGTGGAGACGGTTTTTTCTTTCCAACAACGGTATTAGCATCATGCTGCGAGTCCTAAAAGAGGCCTTCAACTACAAGAAGGTTCTTTCAACGCAGGCAGACTTCCGGGCTTTGCTAAGAGATCCTCTTGCTAACTATTTTTCTCTGATGACCGGAAGGCTGGACGACGTCCTAAAGAACTCGAGCTCCGAAGGCGGTCGCGAGAGTGTAGCCATCGATCTTCTAGTTCAGGTGAACAATATCCACACCGACTTTGCGGTCGACAAGCTGAAAGAGGCGCGAAAAATAACCCGCCAAGACCTTTTCTTCAGCGCGATAGGGTTCTTCGAAAAGAACATGCGGCAAATCATAAAAGACGAGCTAAGCAAGCTCTCGCCGGATTGGTGGGTCCAACGAATACCCCCTACCGTGAAACAATCCGCCGAATCCAAATGGGAACAAAGGGATAAAATTGGCGAACCATTGAACTTCCTCGACTTTTCAGACTATCCGAGAATACTGAGCCACAACTGGAGTGATTCTTTCGCTTTTCACTACGGAAAGATTAAGAAGGACAAGAATTGGCTCAACCTCAAATTCCAGGAACTCACCACGCTCCGAAATAGATATTTTCATTTTCATGGTTCCGTAACTCCCTCTGAACAAGACACATGGCATACCCGCATTTTGATTGACGATATCCTTAGACCTTTCGGAATAGAGATGGGCCTGATGAAGGCCAACGCGGCTTAGACGTGGACTTGCATCTCCCCACTGCCGGCCTAGATCGGTACAAGAGCGCGTCGCAGCGGGCTCGTGTTGGCACGGAGTCCTGGGGTGCCTCAAATTTTTTCTGTCCTGCCTGCAAATCGCCCCGCCTTGAGCCTTCACCGCAGGGCACGGCTGCTATCGACTATGTCTGTCCCTCCTGTGATTCTCCCTTCCAGCTAAAGAGCCAGTCCAAACCCATCGGCGCAAGAATCGTCGACGCCGCCTACTCCGAAATGAAGCGCGCCATTCTCGAAGACCGCACGCCCAATCTTTACGTCTTGCATTACGACCTGACAGGCTGGCTCGTCCGCACGGTAATTCTGGTTCCGCATTTTGCCTTTGCGCTTTCCGCCATCGAGCGCCGTCCGCCTCTCGCCGCCATGGCGCGCCGCGCCGGCTGGATCGGCTGCAACATCGTGCTGGACCAGATTCCCGTCAACGCCCGCATCCCTGTCATCCAAGAAGGAACTGTTCGCCCCCAACAAGCCGTCCGCGACGATTACAAACGGCTACGCCCACTCGAACGCCTCAAGGTGGAAAAGCGCGGCTGGACGCTCGACGTACTCCAGGTGGTGCAGTCCCTGAAGAAGCCCGAATTCTCGCTCTCGGACGTCTACGCCCACGCCGACGCCCTCGCCAGACTCCATCCCGCCAATCGCCACATCCAGCCCAAGATCCGCCAACAGTTGCAGCTTCTCAGGGATATGCGCCTTCTCGAATTTTTAGGCTCCGGCTCTTACCGCTTGCCCTGAGCCTCGCAGGGCCTCCGCTATGTTTTTAGGGGGTCAGGGCTTCAGCCCTGACATAAAGAAATCCTTGCAAAATGACTCTTCTACCTTAGTGCTCCGCATCCGAGCATCCGATGAGGATGCGAGTCCTGAGCGAGCAGAGCGAGGCGAAGGACCTCTCCGTTTCTCGGAGCCGCCTAGTC
This sequence comes from uncultured Acidobacteriaceae bacterium, assembly GCA_964524045.1. Taxonomy (GTDB): domain Bacteria; phylum Acidobacteriota; class Terriglobia; order Acidiferrales; family UBA7541; genus Acidiferrum. The sequence goes on along the minus strand of CAZGBQ010000029.1, from coordinate 14,588 downwards.
TGCGCCACGCGTGCGGAGATCCTCGGATTTTCGCGCAGGGCCGAGCTGCCTGTAACGTTTTTCAGCCGAGCCGCACTACCTGCCAACAACTACCACCGCCAGCGACGGGTGGGCCCCTTGGAAGGGAGGAACCATCATGCGAAACCCGGGACAATTCCTCTTCTTAGCAGCAGTTCCCTTCGTATTCAGTTGGGCGGGCAACGCTACCCCGCCCGAGCGCACCCCGACTCTCGCATACGATGCGGGGGCCGCGGAGCCGCGGGCAGCCCGAGCCACGAGTGTTTCCGAATTAGACAGCTCCGAAAGGGCCATGACGAATCAGGAGGAACCCTACCGAGGAGATGAGCAACAGTGTGAAGGCCAGGAAGAAAAAGAAAAAGCGCGCGCGCCCCAGCTTGTTGCGCGAGCTCCCGGAGTCAGCGTGCCGGATGCCAAGACTCTTCTTTCTGCCGTCTCCTTCCTCAACCGCGGCAAGTCCGCGGCAGAAAATGTCGAAGTAACCTCCGTTCGGATGGCTGGCGGCACTCTGACAACTTCTTTACCTGCGTCACTCGGCACGATTGCGGTCGATGGCGGGGCGTTTCTTGAGTCGGATTTCTCCGGAGGTCCCTTCCGCCATGGAGCTCCGTACAGCCTTTTTCTCGAAGGGAAATACTCTACGGGGGAAGAGCCGAAAAGGGCTTGCCATTTTCGATTCAGAGTTGTCTTGCGCGTACCGCCCGCAGCTCCCGGGTCGGGCCGTCTGAAAATCGTGACAATAAAGCCCGGAAGAGTGAAAGGCGGAAAGTATCTACCGCGACCGCCTAAGTTCGACTCTGAGGTCAACCAGTCCGAATGGACGGTTCCCAAAGGCCCCTACGTCGCGGGAAAACCTACACCGACGTATACAAGTGTGGAAAAGGCTCATCTTGGCGATCCGCCGGCGATCATCTTTCTTGCGAATCAAAGCCTGAACGTCACTGGCGCTAACCTCATTGCCGAGCCGAGCGGCAGCGCCAACGCTGGCGGTATCATCTTCGCTTCGGCCAACTCGCTGGCAGCTTATTCAACAAACAACGGAGGCAGCTTCACTCAATTGAATCCAACGGCCATTTTCCCAAATGATGCCGTGGGGTTCTGTTGCGACCAGATTGTGCAATACGCGCCCAGCATTGATCGCTTTATCTGGCTGCTGCAAGGTGGTGGCGGTGTGCGACTGGCCGTCGCCAGTCCGGCGCAGATCCAAAGCAGCGGCGGCACCGCATGGACCTATTGGAACCTTACTCCGCCTCTTTTTGGCTTTAGCGGCGGTTTTGACTATCCCGATCTCTCCATCGGCAACCAATTCCTTTACATGAGCTGGAATGTCTCTGGCCCGGGCCGGGGGCATGTGGTAATGCGAACTTCGCTCGCCGGACTCCAGGCGGGAGGAACCATCACTTTGGGTTTCACCAACCCGGCGGACAGCCTCATGGCCTGGTTCGCTCACCTTGTGCAAAACACCGGAAACGAGATCTTTTGGGCGGGGCACAACAATACCAGCAGCATGCGCGTTTTCTCGCTTGCGGAAAGCTCCAACACTTACTTCTGGCGTGATGTCTCCGTCACACTCTGGACCAATGGCGGCTTTACCTCACTTACCCCCGACAATCAGAACTGGCTGGGCATGGTAAGCGCTGTCGGCACCTGGATGGCTGGTGGCACACGCTCAGGAAACCACGTCTGGTTCGCGTGGACCGCTGGCCTGGACCATAATTTCAAGCAAGCTCATGTGAACATGGTGGATTTGGATCGCAGCAACAATTTCCAGGTCGCACAGCAGGTACAGATTTGGAATAACGATTACGCTTTTGGCTATCCCGCGCTCACTACGAACCGCTGTACTGGGGAAGTGGGGCTCTCTCTCGAATATGGAGGAAATGGAAACTACGAGAACCACGTCGTTGGATTCTGGGGCGATTTCATCGTGTACATCACCACTGCCAGCGACACCGGCACAGGCCGTTTTGGAGACTACGTTACCCTTCGCCAAGCGGTGCCCACCATCTCAAATCCGGGCAATCTCTTCAACGCCTTCGGCTATGGAATCACTGGCGGGAAGGCTGATATCCACCGCGTTCTCTTCGGGCGGCCTGCCGCGGTTTGCAAGCGCACTCCGCCCCCGCCTCCGGAACCTTGCATCTGTGACGACGGCTTCGTAGCAAATGTCAGGCTTGGTTCAGAGGCTTGCATTCATATCTGCCGCGCGCACGAACGCCCCAGGCCGCAACCCTAAAGTCACATGGTGAGAAATCCTCGCAAAGTGACTCTTCTACCTTAGTGCTTCGCATCCAAGCATCCGATGAGGATGCGAGTCCTGAGCGAGCAGAGCGAAGCTAAGGACCTCTCCGTTTCTCGTGGCCGCCTAGCCTGCGCCACGCGTGCGGAGTGCCGCCATCGGTTTGGTGAGTCTTTCTCGCCACTCGTCACTCGCCACTCGCCACTTTCTTTTCCTATCCCCTTCCTCTTCAGTCACTTACTAATAATCTTGACAAAGTTTACTTTCTGTGATACAAGGCATAGGTGAATCTAGTCCGCAAACTTGACTATCCGATGAGGATAGTCATCCTGCCTGCCCCGTTCCTGACGGGGAGCGAGCGAAGCGAGTCGAAGGACCTCTCTTCGTTCCCTGTGACCTGCTCCTCCCGCCGCCCCACGATTCAAAATCCCCAAATACACGCCTGCACATCTAACCCATTTACTCTCATACGGTTACACACTCTTTTGCGCAACGGAGCGCCCACAACCCATTTGCAATCAATGATTTGCGCACTCTTTTCGTCACCACGGAGGGGTGGGGGGGCGACGCGCCGCCTCCAATCTTCCGTATACTCTTCAGAGTTCCGTATGCGCTAAGTTCTTTGCTTCTCACTCTTACGCAGAGTGCCGGGGTGTACCCCTTTCTTCCCACATTGGGAGGATTGCTTATAAGCATCGCAGGTATTATGGTTTCGCAAGTTCTCGGAGTTGGAGTCGCAATCTCTACGTTATGAAGCGAACCCTTTCTCTCCTGGTGCTCGGATTGTTGTTTGGTGCGGCTTTGGCTGTTGCCCCGCCAACAACTTTTGGCCAGGCGTGTTCCTTCAACACGCTTCCGAACGGACGCGCCTGCAGCAAGCCTGGCGCCCGGTGCAGCCCACCCACTGTCGGTTCCGGCAATGTCGGCAACTGTGCGACCGAGGCCGCACGAGGCGATACCATTGCTTGCGAATGCCAGGGCGCGCCTACGCCTAGCTATAACGTAACCTTGATACCCCTGACGCCTAGCGAGATCACTACGGGGACCGCAACTTCCACCATCACTGTCACTCCCTTTAACAACTTCACCGGCAAGGTCGACTTCAGCTGCGCTGTCACCGGAATGACCCATCCCGTGCCATCCTGCGCGACTCCCCCTTCTGCCACTATCAGCGGCAGCTCCGCTACATCACCGTTGGTAGTCACCTCAAGCGAATCTACCGCTGACGGAACATTCACGGTCACCGTCAGCGCAAAGGATGCCCGTGGCCGGCCGCCGGACAACGGGCCACAGTCTTCGACCGTGCTGGTGTCCCATGTGCTCTGGACCATCGGGAGCAGTCTCCGGGCTGGCGGCATTGCCCTCGTCGCCTTTTTGCTCTTGCTGACGGTCTGGGGGCTTGCCCACGTCTGGCGCAGCAAACGCGCCGCTTCCAAGTGAACGGTCTCACAAGATTCGGGTACGGCGGCCTGACTATTGCGACTCGGCGGAGTCGCCAACGGAAAAATAAGTGCAGTCGGGATGGTGGAAGACCAGCGCGCTGACGCTGGCTTCGGGATCCATCATGAAGCCTTCCGTGAGTTGCACGCCGATTTCTTCGGGCTTCAGCAGCTTCCAGATGGCAGCCTGATCTTCCAGGTTGGGGCAAGCAGGATAGCCAAAGCTGTAGCGCTTGCCGCGATAACGGGAAGTGAAGCGCTGCGCCATGGCCATTTCCGGCGGATCGGGGAAGCCCCAGTCTTCGCGGATGCGACGATGCAGCCATTCGGCGCAGCCTTCTGCCGCTTCGATGGCCAGAGCCTGCAAGCCGTGACTGAGGAAGTAGTAGCCTTCGTTTTTGGCTTTTTCGGAGCGCTGCCGGATGCCTTCGCCGGCAGTTACTACAAAGAGCGCCAAGTGGTCGCGTCGGCCGCTCTGAGCCGGCAAGACGTAATCGCTGATGCAGAGGAAATCGCCCTGGCGCTGCCGCGCGAAATGGAAAGTATGTAGCGGCTCCTTCGCGCCCGGCGCAAAAAGATGCAACGATTCGCCCTCTGACTCCGCCTCGAAGAACTGCCACGCCGCGCGAATTTTCATGAAGGACGCGGCTTCGTTTTTCACCGCTTCCATACTTTCGAAGAGTTCCACCGCTTTGGGATCGCGCTCCGCGAGATGCTTTTCGAAATCCCCGCGGAAGCCGAGGTGCCGCCCATAAAGCATGTAGGGATTGATGTAGCCCCAGATTTCGCGCAGGTCGGGCACGAGGCGAACTTTGCGATCGAGATAAGGCACAGCCGGAATGGGCAGGTCGGCGCGGACGCGAGGCGAGCGCGTCACTCTTGGAATTTGCGCGACGCTGACGGTGGTCGAAACACTGAAACCATTTCCCGAAGGCACATGCTCGCGCAGAACGGTTTCGCGCGTGGCCGGATCCATCAACTGATTCATTAGACGCAAACCGGTCATGGCGTCTTTGGCATAGCAGACGGCTTTTCCATAGCTGGGCGCGATTTTGGTTTGCGTAAATTTGGCAGACAGCGCAGCTCCGCCGACGAGCAGGGGAATCTCGATGCCCGCATCTTTCAAATCGCTGGCCGTGGTCACCATTTGTTGCGCGCTTTTTACGAGCAAGCCGGAGAGGCCGATGGCGTCGGGGCGATGTTCCTGGTAGGCCTTGATCAACTCTTCGGGCGGCACCTTAATGCCGAGGTTCACGACGTCGTAGCCGTTATTTTTGAAAATGATCTCGACGAGATTTTTGCCAATGTCGTGGACATCGCCTTTGACCGTGGCGAGAACTACCTTGCCGCGCTTGGCGGAATCGGCCTTTTCCATGAATTGCTCAAGATGGCTGACTGCGGCTTTCATCGCTTCCGCGGATTGCAGGACCTCGGCAACGATTAATTCATTGGCGTTGAAAAGGCGGCCGACTTCCGCCATGCCGGCCATCAACGGGCCGTTGATGATGTCGAGCGGCGCGGTGCCCTCGGCGCGCTTGCGCTCAAGGTCCGCGATTAGGCCATCGCGCGTGCCTTCGAGGATGTAATTTGCGAGGCGTTCGTCAAGAGGCAGATCGGCGCCGCGGGCTTTTTCTTTCTTCTTGGCGCTCCGGAAATGCTCGGCGATGGCCGCAATCCAGAATTGATTGACGGCGGCTCGCTGCTCCTTGCTCTGCCGGTGCCAGTCCGCGGGAGCGTCGCGCAAAACTGCGGCGTTCGGATGATCTGGGGAAACATTCTTGGGCGGATGCGAAAAAAGAAGATTTTCGGCGAGCTCGCGCTCGTGGGCGGGAATCGAAGCGAAACGCTCGACCTTCTCCGTATTCACAATCGCCAGGTCCAAACCTGCCTTTGTGCAGTAGTAGAGAAAGACGGAGTTGACGACTTCGCGCGCACCCGGTGGAAGCCCGAAGGAAACATTCGAGATGCCGAGGATGGTGCGGACATCGGGGAGGACCTGTTTGATCAGGCGAATGCCCTCCATGGTTTCGACGGCGCCGCCGATGTAGTTTTCGTCGCCCGTGGCGCAAGGAAAGACGAGGGGATCGAAAATGATGTCTTCCGGCGCGAGTCCATATTTTTCGGTGAGCAACTTGTAGGAGCGCTGCGCGATGGCCAGCTTGCGCTCTCGCGTGAAAGCCTGTGCCTGGATGGGGTCTTCATCAATGCACCCGACGATGACGGCGGCGCCGTATTCGTGAGCCACCGGCACGGTGCGCTCGAATTTTTCCTCACCGTCCTCGAGATTGATGGAGTTGATGATGGACTTGCCCTGGCAATAGGTCAGCGCCAATTCGATCGCCGCGGGGTCGGTGGTGTCAATCATGATAGGCGGCTTCACTTTGCGAATCAGCTTTTCGTAAAAAAGAGGAATATCTTTTCTTTCATCGCGCTCTGTGCTTTGCAGGCAAACGTCAATGATCTGCGCGCCGCCACGCACCTGGCGACGGGCAATTTCGCTGGCCTCTTCCCATTTCTCTTCAGCGACGAGGTTCTTGAAGAGCCGCGAGCCGATGACGTTCGTCCGCTCGCCGACCAGCAGCGGGCGCGTGCTTTCCTCCGCTTCGATGGCCTCGATTCCAGAGTAGAGGGCGCGATGCGATTCCGCGGGCCGCTTGCGCGGAGCTTTTCCCCCGGCCATTTGCGCGATGGCGCGAATATGCTGCTCGGTAGTCCCGCAGCAACCGCCGACCAGGTTCAACCAGCCGTGATCCACGAACTTCTCGAGCTGCGCCGCGAGAGAGGATGGAGTCTCCAGGTATTTGCCTTCTTCGTCTGGCAAGCCGGCATTCGGATAGCAGGAGACAAATTCACCGGTGAGCTGGCCGAGCGTTCGGATGTGGTCGGTCATGAACTCGGGCCCGGTGGCGCAGTTCATTCCGAACGCGAGGGGCTTGGCGTAGCGCAGGGAAGTCCACATTGCTTCAATGCTTTGGCCCGCGAGCATGGAACCCATGGGCTCGATGGTTACCGAGATGATGAAAGGAATGTCGTTCCCGATTTCGCGCGAAAGCTGGCGGATGGCGAGGATGGCGGACTTGATGTTTCGGGTGTCCTGGCAGGTTTCGACCAGCAAAAGATCGACTCCGCCTTCCACAAGCCCCCTCGCTTGCGTGTAATAGGCCTGACGCAACTCGTGAAACGTCACGCCGCCGGTGACGGTGATAGCTTTTGTGGTTGGTCCCATGGAGCCAGCCACAAAACGGGGCCTATGCGGCGTACTCAGTTCGTCCGCCACTTGCCGCGCCAGTTCTGCGGCGCGCTTGTTCAGGAGATGCGCGTCGTCAGCAAGGCCATACTCGGCAAGAACAATAGGTGCGCCGCCAAAAGTGTTGGTTTCGACGATGTCCGCGCCCGCTTCGAAATACTTTCGGTGAATGTCCAGGACGACGTCGGGACGGGCGCGGACCAGGTTTTCGTTGCAACCCTCGAGCGCGGGGCCGCCAAAATCCACAGCCGCGAGGTTGCGTTGCTGCAGCATGGTGCCCATGGCGCCGTCCAGCACCAGGATGCGCTGCGAGAGTAGCTCTCGTAACGCTTTGCCCGATTGTTTTAGATCACGCATCCTACTCGACACAGTTCCGGCCCGTCTAGCAGGGAAACGGCTGCAAATTGCAGGGAATCCACCGATTCCCTGACATTAGTAGTTTACGCGAGCTTCAGGGCAATCCGGAACGCGGAACCAGCGAAGTAGTGCTTTTTAGGCGCGAATGGCGATTTTGCCGCCCCAATAGCACAATTCTCGGGGCTATACTTTCCATCAATGTTCGTTACGGTCCAGTAATGCATGCACGGTTGAAAATTCTCAACGTTGTCGGGGCCCGGCCCAACCTTCCGAAAATTGCGCCGCTGCTGCGCGAGATGGGTAAGTACCCGCAAATCGAAGCTATTCTGGTGCACACGGGCCAGCACTATGACGAGGGCCTCTCCGACATTTTTTTTCGGCAGATGGGCATACCAGAACCTCATGTGAATCTGGAAGTTGGCTCCGGTTCGCACGCTTTGCAGACGGCCGAGATTCTGAAACGCGTCGAGCCGGTTCTGGCAGAGTACAAGCCCGACATTGCGCTTGTGGTTGGCGATGTGAACTCCACCATTGCGGTCTCCTTGGCTGCGGTCAAGATGGGTATCCACGTAGCGCACGTGGAAGCGGGGCTACGCAGCTTTGACCGCACGATGCCAGAGGAGATCAATCGCGTGTTGACGGACGCGTTGGCGGACTACCTCTTCGTTACGGAAGAGGACGCCATAGGAAATCTGGTGAGAGAAGGGCGCCCGCGCGCGAGCATTTTCCTGGTGGGAAACGTCATGATCGATTCGTTGCGGCATTTTCTGCCCATCGCCCAGCAATCGCCGGTCGGCGAAGAGCTCGGCCTGAAAAACGGGGCGGGGTGGCGGCGCTTCGGTGTGCTTACGCTGCATCGCCCTTCGAATGTGGACTCTTCGGACAAGTTGCGTGAGACGCTTGGGGCCATCGACGCCGTCGCGGCCGAAATTCCATTGATTTTTCCTGTGCATCCCCGCACGCAGCAGCGGATTGCGCAAAGCGGAATTCAGCCTCATCCGCAACTGCGGATGATTCCTCCCGTGGGCTATCTGGAGTTTCTGTGCCTACTAAGCAAGGCCGCGCTGGTGCTCACCGATTCCGGCGGCATCCAGGAGGAGACCACCGCGCTTGGGGTGCCGTGTTTGACGCTGCGGGAAAATACGGAGCGACCGGTGACAGTCTCCGAGGGGACGAACCAGCTTGTCGGCACGAATCCCGGAAAGATCGTCGCGGCCGCCAAAGAATCTCTGAGCGGTAAAAGCAAAACGGGCAAAATACCGCCGCTGTGGGACGGGCACGCGGCCCAGCGGATCGTCGAGATTCTCTTGAAATCGGTGCCCCGGGGATGCAGCTTAGGCGTCAGTAACAGTTCGTGAACAAGGCTGCCAAAGGGACTTGCCCCTTTGGCCAGTTTTCTCTACGCTGGCAAAAGTGACTACGAAACGTGCGTCCCAAAAACTGACAGTATGCATCCTTTCGCCGCACCCGCTGGTGCTGAGCGAATTTGAGCGCATTTTAGAGAAAGCGCCGTTCAAAGTGGTGGCGCAGCAGTTGGAGTCCGTGCTGGCGCCCGACCTGCGCAACCTGGAACCTCCCAAAGCGCAGGTCTATGTGATCGACGCACACGCGGCAAAGCCCGCCACCGGGGCTCTACTGACGAACATCATGGAGCGATACCCGGAGTCGCGGTTGCTCGTTGTAGGCGAGCAGCACAATGAACCCAGCAGCTTTTCGTTGTTGCGGCTGGGCGTGAAAGGTCTGCTTACCTACGCGGAAGCCCGCGATCAATTGATGCGCGCGCTGCCATTGGTTGCCAATGGAGGATTCTGGGTGCCGCGGCAGCTTCTCTCTGGATTCGTGGATTCCATTCTTTCCGGCCAGGGGCGCAGGCTCAAAACGGATTCCGTAGCCAACCTAAGCCGGCGCGAGCAGGAAGTGCTGGACTCGCTGCTGGAAAATCTTTCGAACAAGGAAATTGCGAGCAAGCTGAACATTGCGGAACGCACGGTGAAGTTTCACGTTTCGAACCTACTGAACAAGTTCGGCGTGCGCCGCCGCGCGGACCTAATCCTGCTTACATTCCAGCGCCGGTTGTCGCAGGCATAATTTCAATTATCCTTGTATTCTTAACTCTGGAAATTTAAGCGCGTCTTCCTATATCTCAATGAGGAGTCAAATCCGTTGAACGTTCTTGTTACTGGTGCGGCTGGCTACATCGGTAGTGTTTGCGCGGAGGTTCTGGTTTCGCGTGGAATGAAGGTGATCGCGCTCGACAGCCTGCTCGAAGGGCACCGGGCTGCGGTACACCCGAGCGCCACGTTTTGCCACGTCGAACTGGGCAATCGCGAACAGCTGGAAAGTGTTTTCTCCCAGCACACAATTGACGCTGTCATGCACTTCGCGGCGGAGGCGCTGGTCGCGAAGTCGATGAAAGAACCGAGCGTCTTCTACGCCACCAATGTAGGCTGCGGCGTAAATCTGCTGGACGGCATGACACGCCACGGCGTGCAAAAATTTATCTTTTCATCGACGGCGGCGACTTACGGCGAACCGGAAACGGTTCCTATTCCCGAAGACCATCGCAAAGCTCCGATCAATCCGTACGGAAAATCCAAGCTGGTGTTCGAAGGAATTCTGGCGGATTACAGGGCCTATGCGGGGTTGCAGTACGTGAGCCTGCGCTACTTCAACGCCGCAGGCGCCTCGCCGGAGCGCGGCGAACATCATCGCGTGGAAACGCACTTGATTCCACGGGTGCTCGATGCGGCCGCAGGAAGCTCGCCGTACGTCGACGTTTTCGGAACGGACTATCCAACGCCGGACGGCACTTGCGTGAGGGACTACATTCACGTTCTGGACATTGCGGACTCGCACGTGCGCGCGCTGCTGGAAATTGACCGCGTCTCCGGGGAAGCGTTCAATGTCGGCAACAGCCGCGGCTTTTCGATTCTTGAAGTGATTGCCGTGGCCGAGCGCGTCACCGGGCGCAAGATCACACCCAAATTAGGGCCGCGGCGGCCAGGCGATCCGGCGGTCCTGGTGGCCAGCAAGGAAAAGCTGAAGCGCGTGCTGGGTTGGGAAGCCTCCCATTCTTCGCTTGAAGAGATTATTCAATCGGCGTGGGCCTGGAAGCAGAAACACCCTCACGGCTACGATACGGATACGCGGGCTTCCGCTTAAGCGCTCAATCACTCAACCGGAACCGGATAATGCACCACAGTGCCTGCACGCCGTCTTTCCAGGTGATTTTCTTTCCTTCTTCGTATGTGCGTCCGGCGTAGGTGATCGGGACTTCGTAGATTCGCCAGTTGTGCTTGGCGATTTTCGCCGTGATCTCCGGTTCGAATCCAAAGCGGTCGGATTTGATTTGGATACCCTTCAGAACTTCCCGGCGGAAGACTTTGTAGCAAGTCTCCATGTCCGTCAGCTTCAGATTGGTGAAGATGTCGGAAAGCAGGGTGAGGATGCGATTGGCCACGTAGTGCCAGAAGTAGTGGACGCGCTGCGGCCCGCCCAGGAATCGCGAGCCGTAAACAACGTCTGCCCGACCGTCGATGATGGGCTCCAGCAAGATGGGATAATCGCGGGGATCGTATTCAAGGTCTGCGTCCTGCACCAGCGCGATTTCGCCGGTGGCCTCAGCGAAGCCGCGCCGGAGGGCCGCGCCTTTGCCCTGGTTGGGCGCTTGAAAAAAGAAGCGAAGATCGCGTAGCTCGATGGGATCGCCGCCGTCCTGGGCGGGCGCGGAGCTCTCGTGGTTCGCTTGCCGCTCGGCCATGGCCTCGAGAATCTGGCGAGTGCCGTCGGTCGAGCAATCGTCGATGACGATAACTTCTTTGCGTATGGTCGTGTCTAGGACACGCCGAAGAATTTCCTCAACCGTTCCCCGTTCGTTATAGGCGGGAATCACGATGGAAATCTTCGGATTGTCGAGGGCGGTCGGATTGTGGCGTTGATGGGCCATAAGTGTCGAAAGATTGTAGCGGGGCTGCGTTTGGTGAGTAAAGGCGGGCCGGATGGAGAGAACGCTCTTCCCGTGAACGCTTTGCTTGAAAATGGAAACCCGATATCCTCTGCAAAGCCGCTAAAATAATCCGGCACAGGATTCGATGGCTACTTTTTACATCGAGCAGTTTGGATGCCGCGCAACGCAAGCCGACGGCGCGGCGATCGAGAGGCAATTGCTCGAGCGAGGTTGCGCATCCGCGCGGGACGCGTCCGCCGCCGATATCGTTGTTGTGAACACTTGTACGGTGACGGCCTCCGCGGACGCGCAAGCCCGCGACGCGATTCGAAAGCTACGCGCGGCAAATCCGCAAGTTCGCATTATCGCTACCGGATGCTACGCGCAACGGGCGCCGGAGGAATTGCGCCAACTTCCGGGAGTGGCTTGGGTAGTCGGCAATTCGCACAAGCCGCAAATCCCGGACTTATTCGATGCGCTTTCGCAACCGACAGAAGAGCGGCCCGCAAACGGCTTCTTCCCGCTCGCGGCGATTTCGTCTCCGACCCTGCGGGAAACGCGATATCCGGCGAATGTTCTGGTTGGAGATATCTTCGAACAGACAGAGCTGCTCACGACACCGGTTTTTGGCGGAGAAGGGAGTCACACGCGGCCGACTCTGAAGATTCAAGACGGGTGCAATTCGCGGTGTTCGTTTTGCGTGATTCCGTTTGTGCGCGGAAAAAGCCGCAGCTTGCCGCCGGAGAGGGTGGTTCACGAACTTCAGGGCCTGAGCGAAAACGGTAATCGCGAGATCGTTTTAAGTGGCATCAATCTCGGAATGTACGGGCACGACCTTTCGCCGCGCATCGAGTTCGAAGACTTGCTTCGCAGGATTCTGGATGAGACCGCGGTCGAGCGGCTGCGCATCAGTTCCATCGAGCCGATGGACGTCACGCGCGACTTGGTGGAACTTATTGCCTCAACCGAGCGCCTGGCGCAGCATTTCCATATGCCGTTGCAGTCCGGCTCGGACCGCATCCTTGCCGCCATGCACCGCTGGTACCGCGCCGAGCACTACGCGCGCCGGGTCGAGCTCGTTCACGAGCGGCTGCCCCATGCCGCCATCGGCGCGGATGTGATCGCGGGCTTCCCTGACGAAACGGAAGAGGATCACGCCAGGACCCTTGCTTTCATCGAAACGCTTCCGCTCACGTACTTGCACGTTTTCTCGTATTCGCAACGGCCGGGCACGAAGGCCGCGTCGCTTTCCAATCAAGTGCCCGGCGCCGTGATCAAGCGCCGCGCCCGCGAATTGCGGGCCCTGGCTGAGCGAAAGGCAGGGGCTTTCCGCGAAACGCAACTTGGCAGAGAGCTTCGTGTTCTTACGTTGCGGACAGACGAACGCCGTGCGGCCCCGGCGACACCGGCCCTTTCGAGCAACTATTTGAAACTGCAAGTGAACGGCGCGTGGCACTCGAACCAATGGCTGGACGCGCGCGTTTCGAAGCGGGAGGACGATTGCCTGATGGGGGAAGTGATCGCCGCGGCGGAACGCTACGATTCGAAAATCACCTGCGCGAGCGCCTGATTTTCCGTGTGGGTGATGCTTAGGGCGATGTGCTTGACGCCTAGTTGGGTCGCAATTTTCGCTGCTTCTCCAGCGAGCGCCAACGTGGGCCGGCCGCTCATTTCGCGCACGATTTCCAGGTCCACCCAGCGAACACCGCGGCGCCAGCCTGTTCCCAACGCTTTCATAGCCGCCTCTTTCGCGGCAAAGCGCCCCGCGTAGCGTTCATATTTGTTCTTGAACCGCTCGCAATAGGCCCGCTCCTTTTGCGTATATATGCGGCGGAGAATTGTTTCTCCATGGCGCTCGATGGCGGCGCGAATGCGTTCTACTTCAGCGATGTCCACGCCCATTCCGATGATCAAGATGCCTCCCGCAGGCCGAGGTTCGGAAGATTCACCGGCTCCGATTATACTGGTAGAAGCATCATGCCTACGAACACGCTGAAGAAGAGAGGTGATGGCCGCGGAGCGCCGAACCGCTTCATCTTGTCGAATGGCTGGACGGAAAGCGAGGCGCGAGGCCTGCGAATTCTTCAGGTGACATCCATGGTGAGGAGGCCTTGGTTGGTGCACGGGTTCAGCACCCGGGGGGGAGGCGTGAGCGAGCTTAACGGCGAGAAGGTCCTGAATCTTGGCTTCGTGGAGTGGGACAGCAAAGAAAATGTTCTCGAGAATCGGCGCCGCTTTCAATCCGCCCTTGGCGCGGAAGGTATGACGCTTGCCGGGCTCAGTCAGATTCATTCGGACTTTGTTCATGTCTTCGAAGGCTCGCCTGACGCGCCGTGCCGTGGCGACGCCTCGATTACAAATCACCCTGGCGTGCTCCTTGCGGTCCAGACCGCGGATTGCGTTCCGATTCTTTTGGTTGATCCAAAGAATCGCGCTGTCGCAGCCGTCCATGCCGGCTGGCGCGGTACTCTGCAACGCATCGTTGCAAAGACTATCGGGAAGATGCAAATGCAGTTCGGAACCAGGCCCGCGGACCTGCTCGCCGCTATCGGTCCGTCGATTGGAGTGTGCTGCTACGAAGTGGGCACAGAGGTGGCGTCGGCGTTCCAATCGCAATTCCCGAATGCTTCAGACTGGTTTGACGAACTGCGCACCGGCGACGAGCCAAATCCCCTGCAGTGGCTCAATATGAAACCGCCGGGGCATCAGCCGCTGCCCAAAAACGTTCTCCTTGATTTGCGCAAGGGCAATCGCGCGCAGCTGCTGGAAGCGGGCTTGCTTCCACGAAACATTTCTGAGAGTGATTTGTGTACCGCGTGTCTCCGGGATCTGTTCTTTAGCTACAGAAAGGAAGGTGGGGTGACCGGCCGCCTCATGGCCGTCATCGGCATCCGTGAAAATCGCTAAGGTGGGATTGAAACTAGACCGCTCTGGGCAGAAACATCTAACAGCGCGAGTTGGCCGCAGGCAGCCATGACGTCGCGTCCGCGGGAATAGCGGACGAACGCCGGCACGCCTTTGTCATTCAGAATGCGACGGAATTCTTCGATTCTTTCTGGTGCGGATTCGCGATAGGGCAATTCTCCCGGATTCCACGGAATCAAGTTCACTTTCACGCGCTTGAGCGGTGCCAACAGCCGCACCACGCGCCGCGCGTCTTCGGGCGAGTCGTTCAAGTCGCCGAGCATTACGTATTCGAACGTCAAGTGCTCCCACGGCCGCAGGGGGTAATTCTTGCAAGCCTCCATCAACGCTTTCAGAGGATATTTCTTGTTGATGGGCATTAGAGCGTCGCGCTGTTCGTCGTTCGAAGCATTTAGTGAAATCGCCAGTTTGGGCCGC
>CAZGBQ010000028.1:0-30466 GCA_964524045.1 uncultured Acidobacteriaceae bacterium | reverse complement strand
ACACTATGAGATGCTGACGCTGGTTCCTTGAAAACGCAAGAATTGGATGTGTAATAGCGCGTTTGGGTTAGAAAAGGGCGGAGAAAGTGAAGAAAGGAGCAGGTCAACTCGGTTCGTGCTAGAGTTTTCGTTTTCCGTGAGGGGCCATTGCTGTGTTAGAAGGCACATCCTCAAGCCAGGATAATGGAAGGGTTGCAAGTCAGCGCAGGGCGCTGGGGGTCAGATTATGCGTGGTCACAATCATGCTTTTGACCTTAGCCAATTGTGCGAACGCGCAGACAGCACCAGGGACTCCTTCGAACCCGTCTCCTAAACCTTTTCCGTCCGCCGATTTTGTCCTTCGCGACGCTCCACACAAGGAGCCGAAGAGCGGAGTTCAGTTTGGCCCTGGAGGCCAGCTTACAATTACGGCTGGTGTGGGCACACCGACTGTCGTCAACGTGCTCGCGTTTAGCGCCGATGCCAAATTTCTGGCGGCAGGAAAGGATTTCGGTCGAGTTGTACTCTGGGACTTTGGCGCAAAGAAATTCTTTCGAGCTATCGAAACTGATCAGGGAAACGTGAATGCTGTGTCGATCAGCCCCGACGACAAGCTCATTGCGACGGGCGGCAGCGGCGATAATGACAGCGTAAAGATCTGGGACGTTTCCAACGGGAAACTGTTGTGGGCCTTCAAAGAAGCACGCGCAGCGATTCAAAAGCTAAACTTTGATACTGAGGGCAAATGGCTAGTCGTCGAGGACAACGCAGCAAGCATTTATGTTGTGAGTACGGACGAGCATAAACTAGTTGTCAAAATTCCGGCGATCCATGCGGTTTCCATGTCCACCGAGGGGAAAGCTCTCGTAACTGCCAATGGGAAAGAGTTCGCGATATGGACTGCGCCGACGTGGTCAAAGACCCAAAGTATTCCGATGGTGAGGGGTTCCTCGCTGCTGCTCGCAGCCAACGTTTCGGCCGACCAATTTGCGGTCTATGAATCCCGCAGCGTGCGAATCGCGCAACTTAGTAATGGACAAATTACCTTAGATCGCCCGGACTTAGTGCCAAAGAATTTTACCTGGCGGCCGACATTCGCCGAGTTCAGCAATGATGGGTCCTTGCTCTTTTTGAGCCTAGGCGGTCATCTTCTCGTCTTGGATACAAAGAGAAACGATGCTTGCAGCGGAGCGCAGATGTATAGCGGCGCGGGTGCCCTGTCCAAAGACGGCCGTTGGTTTGTCGGCGCGAAAGACGATTCAATCCTCTCGAAGGAGAGGACAGATGGTGTTTGGACATGGAATACCAACAACCTTCTGAGCAAGTGCGGCATGGCTGCATCCTTGAAAGAAGAGACAAAGTAGCTTCAGCGAGGATAAGACTGAGGAGGAAGCTTGGCGTATCGGGATTTGCGGGAGTTTATTGGGAAGCTCGAGAAGGAAGGCGAGTTAACGCGCGTGCGCGCGGAAGTGGACCCGGTGCTGGAGATTACGGAAGTGGTGCAGCGTCTTGGTCGCCGGGCAATTCCTCAGGGGCTGAAGCCCAGCTCTAGCCAAGGATCAAGTGTCGGAGCTAAAGCTCCGACCCACAATTCGAGCGGCTTAGGTCCAGCGCTTCTGTTTGAGAAGCCGAAAGGATCGCGGGTCCCGCTGTTGATCAATGCGTTTGGGAGCGTGGGGCGAATGTGCCTGGCGTTCGAGGTGAATGAACTGTGTGAGGTCGCCGAGCGCATTCAGGGATTTCTGAAAATGGAAACGCCACAGGGGCTGTTCGACAAAATCAAAATGCTGCCGAAGCTCGCTGAGCTGGGATCGTTCTTTCCCAAAAGCGTGAACAAGGGCGAATGCAAGGAAGTGATACGGCACGGGAAAGACGTGAACCTGTTCGACTTTCCCATTATGAAATGCTGGCCGCAGGACGGCGGACGGTTCATTACGTTTCCGCTGGTATTCACGAAGAATCCTGAAACCGGGAAGCGCAACGTGGGAATGTACCGGATGCATGTGTATGACGAGCGTACTACGGGGATGCACTGGCAGACGCAAAAGCATGGCGCGGAGCATTTCCGCCGGGCGCGCGCGAAGAATCCGGAGGGGCGGATTCCCGTGAGTGTGGCGATTGGAACTGATCCAGCTACCGCCTTGGCTGGAATGCTTCCGATTCCCCCGGATCTGGACGAAATGATGTTCGCAGGGTTTTTGCGGCGCGAGCCGGTCGAAATGGTGCGGTGCGAAACGAATGAGCTCGAAGTGCCGGCGAACGCGGAGATCGTGTTGGAAGGATACGTGAATCTGAATGAGATGCGGACGGAGGGGCCTTTTGGGGATCACACGGGATTCTATTCGCTGGAAGATGATTACCCTGTTTTTTATATCGAGTGCATTACTCAGAAAAAGGATCCGATTTATCTGACGACTGTGGTGGGTCCGCCGCCGCAGGAAGACTTCTATATGGGCCATGCGGTGGAGCGGATTTTTCTTCCGGTGATGAAGATGCAGTATCCGGAGATCGTGGACGTGGCCATGCCGGCGGAAGGAATTTTTCATAACTTGATGATTGTGGCGATTCGAAAATCTTATCCGGGGCACGCGCGCAAAATCATGAACGCGATTTGGTCGCTGGGGCAGGCAATGTTTACGAAGGTGATTGTCGTGGTTGACCACGACGTAGACATTCACAATTACGGCGAAGTGGCATGGAAAACACTTTGTGCGCTGGACCCGGAGCGCGACGTCCAGTTTTCGTTCGGACCTGTGGACACGCTGGACCATGCGGCGCGTTTGCAGGATTTCGGCTCGAAGATGGGCATTGATGCAACGCGCAAGTGGGCTTCAGAAGGATTCACGCGGCGGTGGCCGGACGAGATCCGTATGGATGAGAAGACGAGGCAGCGGGTTGCGGCGATGTGGAAGTCGCTTTCGCTGGCCTAGCGCAAGTCGCCGCTAGGTTCGCGGTACAAAACGCGCCGTCAAAGGATAACCGTCCTGAGGGACAGGTACGAAACCCGATAAAACACAATGAATTGTGGCTAGCTATATAGGCTGGCCCTAGATGTATGGGTGTCCGCGGTCAATTGCCCAAGAAATGCCTAGAACTACCCATATTGTTAGGACAACTACCCCAGAGAATCCCTTGACGGTCGGAGTGCAAGAATGTCATAAAACTCGCACGGGTTGTGCCTCAATCCATCCGCAGCGCAGACGGGGTACAACGCATGTTTGTGAATACTGGCACGTGTTTCGAATGCCGGGGTGGCGTTCCTCGTGATTGAATCGCGTGAAGTAATGAACGTGAGACAGGCGTCGCAATATCTGGGCATCTCTCCGGATACCCTGTACCGTTACATCACGGAAGGCGAAATTCCCGCATTCAAACTCGGCAATCGTTGGAAACTGCGGAAGACGATCCTGGACCGTTGGATGGAACGGAAGATGAGCCAGTCGACGGGCCGTCGCAGGTAGCTCTGCGCAAGTAGCAGTGAGCAGTACGATCGCAGGAGAAGAGGCCGCACTATGGGGCTATTAGGTGGAAAGAAGAGCAGGCAGATCATTGGCCTGGATATTGGCTCGAGCTCCATCAAAGCCGTAGAGCTGAAATCCACAAAAGCAGGGTACGAACTGGTGGGCTTCGGCATGGAATCGCTGGCGCCAGACACGGTGGTGGACGGCGCGATTATGGACGCACCGCAGGTGGCCAACGCCATCAGCAAGATTTTCGACGCGGAGCGAATTAAGACCAAGAACGTAGCGACGTCGGTTTCCGGGCACTCGGTGATCGTGAAGCGCGTGCCGCTGCCGCTAATGACCGAAGACGAGCTTTACGATCGTATTCCCTCCGAAGCCAGCCAGCACATTCCGTTCGACATCGCCGATGTGAACCTGAGCTACCAGTTGCTGGAGTCGATGGATTCGCAGATGGACGTGCTGCTGGTAGCGGTGAAGAAAGACAAGATTCTGAATCACACCAACGTGCTGGCGCAGGCGGGGAAGACGCCGATGATCGTGGACATCGATGCGTTTGCCCTGCAAAACTGCTTTGAAGTGAACTACGAGCCGGATGCGGCGCAGACGGTGGCGCTGCTGAATATCGGCGCAAGCGTGATGAACATCAACATCGTGCGCGGAGGAATTCCGCTGTTTACGCGCGACGTCAGCGTCGGTGGAAACCAGTACACCGACGCGTTGCAAAAGGAATTGGATCTGAGCTTTGAAGACGCGGAGCGGCTGAAGAAGGGCGAGACGTTGCCGAGCGTCACCGACGAGCAGAAGCAACAAATTCTGCGCAGCGTTTCCGATATTCTGACGCTGGAGATTCAAAAGACCTTCGATTTCTTCCGCGCCACGGCGAGCGGCGAGAACATCCAGCGGATTGTCGTGGCTGGAGGGACGGCGAGAGTTCCCGGTCTGGTAGACTTGCTCCGCGAGGAATTCGCCATGCCGGTGGAAGAGTTGAATCCTTTCCGCAGAGTGCTCATCAATCCCGGCCGGCACAGCGATGACCAAATCCGCGAGTATGCCCCGCGGCTGGTAATTGCCGTAGGTCTGGCGCTGAGGAGCTTCGACTAGCCATGATCCGCATAAACCTACTTGGACAAACGCGACCGAAAGCCTCCAGGCGGCCCACGGCAATCGACACCGGAGGTGCCCTCCCCATATTTTTCCTTTTGGCTGGCGCGGGCGTCGGTCTTCTCGTGCTGGGGGTGCTGTACTACACCTGGCAGAAGCAACTGACGGACGAAAACAACCGAATCAAGACGCTGCAAGCGCAGAAAACGGAGCTGGAACAGACCAAACAGCAAGTGGAAGCGTTCGAAAAGCAAAAGGCCATTTTGCAGCAGCGCGTTGCGACCATCGAGCAGTTGCAGCGCGACCGCACCGGCGGCCAAGAACTGCTGGATATGGTGGCGAACACCGTTTCGCGGACAGAGAATCTTTGGCTTACGGACATGACGCGCAAAGGCAACGCGCTTTCGATGGATGGGGCGGCCGCGTCGATCAATTCCGTAGCCAATTTCATTACTGCGCTTAAGCGGTCCGGCTATTTCCAGAAAGTGGAAATCCTGGAATCGAAACAGGACGACAAGAACCTGGCTGTGCAGACTTTCAATTTCCAGATCACGGCGGAGATAGCTCCGCCACAAGCTGCACAAGCGCGTGCGGCGAATACCCCGGCGCCTGCGGCTGCAGCTAAGACGCCGGCGAAGAAAGGGTAAGGGGCGCCATGGCCGGTCTAAGAGACATGTCGGTGATCATGCAGGTGCTGGTCGCGCTGGCGATCCTGGTGGTGGTCCTGCTCGTGGGGATTTACACGCCCTTCTCGCCTGTAGCGCAGGAGCGGGCGGCCTACGATGCCGCTGTTGTGCAGCGGACCCGACTGAATCAGGAAGTGACGCAGCTGCAGGTGTATAAGCAACGTTACGCAGAACTGAAACAACAGATGGACGCGCTTTCCAAGCAGCTGGAAACGCTGAAGACCATTGTTCCCGAGGAAAAAGAAGCCGATGAGTTCATCCGGTTGCTCCAGGGGGCGGCGAGCGCCTCTAGCGTCCAGATTCGCCGGTTAAAGTCGTTGGCAATCGTGCCCAAGGAATATCACTACGAGATGCCGTTTGAAATCCAGGCGGATGGTCCGTACTTCAACGTGCTGGACTTTTTTGGGCGGCTGGGCCGCTTGTCGCGCATCATCAATGTCGGCGACCTGGTATTTGACGCCCCGGAGATTTCGAAAGGAACAAAGTACCCTGTGCGGCCGGGCACCACGGTTTCTGGAGTATTTACGGCAACTACTTTTTTCACCAAGCCCGCTGATGCTGGGACGGCTCCTGCACCAGGAGCCAAACCCCAGGCTGGCGCGGCTGGTAAACCCTGAGCGGGAATGAGCGAACTATGCGTTCAGCGATAACTCTTGGACTAGGGCTCTTGATCGTGGCGGCGGCTCCAGGCGCGCGCGGGCAAATGAACCCGATACCACCCGTGGCATTGAATTCCGCGCCGGACCAGGCGGGCCAAACAGCGCAGCAAGGCGCCAAACCTGCGGCAAAGCCGGCGGCAGCGCAGACTCCAGCCAAGCCAGCCTCACAGACTCCGGCAAAACCTGGGACGCCAGCCCCAGCCAAAGCGGCGCCCGCGGGAGCAACTAAGCCCGCGGCGCAAACTGGAAAACCGGCACAGCCAGCAGCCGCGACTCCGGCAGGGATGCCAACTCCGAAGGCCGGAAAAAAGGGAAAGGCAGGGGGCAAGCGCTCCACTAAAGCCGTTGAGAAGCCGACAACTCCAGGAGCTCCCAAGGCGGCAGCAGAGAGCGAAGTAAAGGCTGCACGGCGCGATCCTTTTGAATCATTGGTTAGCCACGGGACCGGCAAAGGTGGCGGGCCTGCCCTGCCGCCAGGTCCGAGGGGGCTCCAGGTCGGCACACTGCGCTTGGACGGGATCGTGCGAGCCCCAAGCGGGATGATTGCCGTAGTTTCGAATCCCCAGTCGCGCGTTTATTTCTTGCGCGAGGGGGACCAACTGTACGACGGCAGCGTCGAGAAAATTACCATGGACGGTGTTTCGTTCCACGAACTAGGTAAAGATGCGTTCGGTAAGCCCGTGGAACGCCAGGTGAACAAGCGAATTTACTCCACCAGTTCAGGAGAACAGCAATGAAGACGAATTGGCCAGCCCTTCGGAATGGCTGCCTGATCTTTGCGAGCATGGCGGCGGCGATGAGTCCAGCGCTTGCTCAGACACAGGAGTCGGCCGGAGCAAGCAAGGCGGCGGTGATCTCCAGCGTTGCCATCACGCAAGCGCCTGAGCGGTCCGCCGTCCGGGTCGAAGGCGAAGGGCGGCTGGAGGTGCATCCGGCGCGAATGCACAACCCAGATCGGCTGGTGCTGGATTTTGTAGGCGCCCGTCTGGCCGTGCATCGGACGGCAATCCCGGGGGTCTCCGCTCCTGTGCTTGGGGTTCGGATGGGGCAGTATCAGCCGGACGTGGCCCGCGTGGTCGTAGACCTAACCGCACCGACGCCATACGAAGTCTCGCGGGACCGCGACGCGGTGGTTATTTTGTTCGAAACCTCGGCGGCTACACCGGTGAATGTATCCACGAAAACAACCTTAACGACCTCTTTGGCAGATGAGAACACGCGGCCGCATTTCGAATACGGAACATCGGCCCCGAAGAAACCAGCCGGGCTCGCGCATAGCTTTCAGATTCCTGCCCCTCGCTTTAGCTTGCCAAGCGAACTGACCCAGCCCTCAGTCACTCTGGCATCGTTTAGCGGCAAGAACGAGCCAGCGCGGCCACAGCAGGCGTCACAGCAGGCGGTTCAGCAAGCCACCACTGCAGCCGCGACGATGGCCGCGGCGAATTCAGCCCAAGGGGCGCCGCCGCAGACCCCCGCGAAGTACACTGGCGAGCCAATTTCCGTCAATCTCAAGGACGTGGATTTGCGCGACTTCTTCCGCTTGATCCATGAGATCAGCGGCTTGAACGTCGTGCTGGATCCCGCAGTTAAGGGGAGCTTGACCATCGTACTGGACGAGGTGCCGTGGGATCAGGCGCTCGACATCGTCTTGCAGAACAACAGTCTGGACAAGCAACTGAACGGAAATGTTCTCAGAATTGCGACGAAAGCCACGATGAAAGCGGAGGCCGAGTCCCAGCGCGACTTGGAAAAGGCGCAAGCCGAGGCCGTCGCTCCAGTGACTGTTACTCGCGTGCTGAGCTATGCCAAGGCCTCGACAATGGCCACGACGCTAAAGAAATTCCTCAGCTCGCGCGGGGAAATCTTGTTTGACGAACGTTCGAACACGTTAATTATCCGGGACATACCATCAGTGATCCCCATTATTGACAACCTGCGAGCCCAGCTCGACCGCAAGTCGCAGCAAGTGGAGATCGAGGCGCGCATTGTCTCCGCGTCACGTTCTTTTGCCGAGGACATTGGCACGCAACTCGGGTTTGCGGGAACAACAACCGGTGGCCGCTCCCTTTTTGGCGGCACACCGGAAGTGGGCTGCAGCGGAATCATTGGCCCCCTTGTTTCCCCCTCGGCCTGCAGTTCGTCCGGCGGGGTGATCAGCGGCAACGGTACGACAAGCGGAACGCCGCTAAACACGAATTTCCCGGCGGGCACTCCGACGAGCGGCTTTGGTTTCTCGCATCGCTCGCCAAACTTCGCCCTCGATTTCGTGCTCACGGCCGCGGAGTCCAAAGGCGTGGGCAAACTGCTCTCCAAGCCGAAAATCTTTGCCCAGAACAACGTAAAGGCGGAAATCAAGCAGGGGACCAAGATTCCCATTCAGACGACCATCAACAACACGATTTCCGTTCAGTACATCGATGCCGTGTTGAAGCTGGAGGTGACCCCGCAAATTACGGCTGACGGCACGATCTTCATGGACGTGAAGGTGGAAAACACATCCATCGATACGGGCATCCCGAGAATTCAGGGCATCCCGGCTCTCGATACACAGGCTGTGGAAACCCAGGTAACCGTGGCGGATGGCGGGACGGTGGTGATCGGCGGCGTGATCGTTTCTTCGCAGCGCGTCGATACGTTCCAGACGCCCATCGTGGGCAGTATCCCGCTGATCGGCAATTTGTTTAAGCGGACCAGCGTCTCGACGACATCCCAGGAACTGATGTTCTTCCTGACGCCGCGCATTCTTCCCGGATAATACCTGGATTCGGTTTTAAGCTGAGGGGCCAGAACGAGGAGACTGCGGTCTCCTCGTTCTATTTATGGACATGCCTTTTGCACAACGCCGGCGCAGACTAAGCGCCCTCCTGGAGGGGGCTGGCCTTGACGCCTTGCTGGTCACGCGGCCGCCGAACTGGTTCTATTTAACCGGCTTCACCGGCGAGTCAGGTGCGCTGGTGGCGATGCGGAGGGCATGGACGCTGATTACGGATGGGCGCTTTATCGTTCAGGCGCGGGGGGAAACGGCCGGGGTTCGCGTGCGGCACCTGGAAGGGTCATTGTTCGATTCCGCCGGTAAGTCGCTGCGGGAGTTCCGTGCGCGCCGGGTAGGCTATGACCCAACACAGCTGACGGTGTCCCAGTTGCGGGTGGCACAGAGAGCGTCCGGGAGCCGCGTGCGATGGATTGCCGCGTCAGGCATGGTGGAAGCGCTAAGAATGCGGAAGGACGCAGGGGAAGTCGCGCAGATGCGCAAGGCGGCCATTCTAGCGGGAGAGATAGTGCAGTTTGGCATCGGTCTGTTGAAACCTGGCGTCCGCGAGAGGGAAGTGGCCGCGGAAATTGAATACCAGATGCGCAAGCGCGGGGCTTCGGGGCCATCCTTTGAGACCATTGTCGCTTTCGGCGGACGCGCTGCACTGCCGCACGCCAGGCCTACCGGCAAGCGATTGAGGAAAAATGAGTTGGTCGTCCTCGACCTGGGTGTTATACTCGTCCACTATTGCAGCGACATCACGCGCACGGTTTTTGTGGGACGTGCTCCGAAACGCATCAGAACCTGGTATAAAGCCGTCCTGGAGGCGCAGGAAGCGGCAGTTTCGGCAGTTAACCAAGGGGTGGCCTGCGGAGATGTGGACGCGGCTGCCAGGCGGGTTCTGGGGAATTATGGCTTAAACCAGTTTTTTGTTCATAGTACAGGGCACGGTCTGGGTCTGGAAATTCATGAGGATCCCAGGGTCGCGCGGGGGCAAAAGCGGCTCCTGGAGTCAGGAAACGTAATTACAATCGAACCTGGCGTGTACGTAGAGGGCGTGGGGGGGATTCGCATTGAAGATGACGTGGCCGTGCATGCCGGCCGTGTGGAAGTACTGACCACCGCACCGCGGGATCTTATCGAACTCTAAAAATGGGCATGAAACGCAAACAGCCTACAAAGTCCAGTCCGGCGTTTGCCAACCCGGAGTACGAGCAGATCGAACAACTTCTCCAATTCATGAAGGAGCATGATTTGGAAGAGTTCGAGTATTCGCGCGGGGATTTGCATATTCGCTTGCGCAAGCCTTCCTCAGGGGTAGTGGTGGCCTCGCCGCGTGTCGTGGCTCCGCCGGAGATCATCGTTTCCAACCCGGGGAGCGCGGCGGCCGTAGTTCCCGATGCTTCCGGCGCCTCTGCCGCTGGGCCCGAAGCGCGGTCTACAGAAGATCTTCACTTGGTCAAATCTCCCATTGTGGGGACGTACTATGGTTCCCCCAGCCCCGGTTCGGAGCCGTTTGTAAAGGTCGGGGCTTTCGTGGAGACGGGGCAAACGCTCTGCATTGTGGAAGCGATGAAACTGATGAACGAGATCGAGTCGGACGAGACGGGCGAGATTGTGCGGATCTTTGCGGAAAATGGGCAGCCCGTTGAATACGGCCAGCCTCTCTTCGGCATTCGTCCGAGCCGGAAGAAGTAGCCCGGCACTCCGCGCCATGTTCCAGAAAATCCTAGTTGCCAACCGCGGAGAAATCGCGCTCCGGGTCATCTGCGCCTGTAAGGAGCTGGGCATTTCCACGGTGGCGGTTTATTCCGAAGCAGACCGCAACTCGCTGCATGTGCGCTTCGCGGACGAGGCCGTGTGCATCGGCCCGGCGCGCAGCAGCGAGAGTTACCTCAACATTCCTCAGGTCATCAGCGCGGCGGAAATCACCAATGTGGACGCCATTCACCCGGGCTATGGGTTTCTTTCCGAGAATGCCAACTTCGCGAAGGTATGCGAGGCCTCCGAGATCACCTTCATCGGCCCCCGGCCGGAAATCATCGAGCTGATGGGCGAGAAGGACCGCGCGCGCCGCGAGGTGAAGGCAGCCGGTTTGCCGACAATACCGGGGAGCGACGGGGTGGTCGAGGGAGAAGAGCAGCTTGCCAAAGAAGCGGCTCGTATTGGGTACCCGCTGATATTAAAGGCGTCCGCCGGTGGGGGTGGTCGCGGCATGCGCGTAGTGAGCAAACAGGAAGACCTTCTGTCTGCCTATCAAACCGCTCGCAGTGAAGCGCAGCAAGCGTTTGGCATCCCCGACGTCTACATGGAGAAGTTTCTCGAGCACCCGCGCCACATTGAGTTTCAGGTTTTAGGCGACCAATACGGAAGGGTCATCCATCTCGGCGAGCGGGAATGCAGTATCCAGAGACGGCACCAGAAGCTTGTTGAAGAATCGCCTTCCGCGGTGATGGATCCGAAGCGGAGGAAGGAATTAGGCGCCACGGTCCTCAAGGCTCTGGAAACCATCGGGTACACCAACGCGGGGACTGTGGAATTCCTGATGGGTGAAGACGGCGCGCTCTACTTCATCGAAATGAATACGCGTATCCAGGTGGAGCATCCGGTGACTGAATTGGTGACCGGTGTGGACCTGATCAAGGCCCAGGTCCGCATTGCCGCGGGGGAGAAAATGGAAGATGCCACCGGCGCGATTATCCCTTCGGGGCACGCCATCGAGTGCCGAATCAATGCCGAAGATCCGGACACGTTTGTGCCTTCTGCCGGACGGATCACCACATTTCAAGCGCCGGGAGGCACAGGGGTGCGGGTGGACTCCGCCGCTTATGCGGATGCCGTGATCCCGCCCTATTACGATTCGCTGATCGCCAAGCTGATTGTGAAAGGGCGCGACCGTGCGGAAGCGATTGGACGAATGAAGCGGGCGCTGGAGATGTTCGTTATCGAAGGCATCAAGACGTCGATTCCACTGCATCGACGAATTCTGGCGGACGCGGATTTCGCGGCCGGCAATTACAACACACACTTCATCGAAAAGCTCCTGGGAACGAACGGAAAATAGCCGAGCATGCGCCTTGTTCTACCGCGGCTGTATGTGATATTAGACGCAGCGTTGCTTACCGTTCCTGAAACAGAATGCGTTAGCAAACTGGCTGATGCCGGCGTCCGTCTACTGCAGTACCGGAACAAGGCGGCTTCTTCGCGGGAGTTATTGGAACAGTCGAAGCGATGTTCCGAGTTGCTGGCACCCCGACGCGTAACTTTCATTGTGAACGATCGTGCAGATGTGGCTATTCTTGCGGGGGCCAGCGGTGTTCACGTCGGGCAAGACGATTTGGGCGTGGAAGGGGCGCGGGCGCTGGTGGGAGCGGAGCGGCTGGTTGGCGTCTCGACACACAATCGCGAGCAATTCCGGCAAGCGGCCGCTGGTTCGGCGGACTATATAGCTGTGGGGCCCATCTTTTCCACGTCGACAAAGGCAAATCCAGATCCCGTGGTCGGAACGGGGTTTATCCGCGAGGTCCGGCGGCTGACGGACAAGCCCATCGTGGCCATTGGGGGCATCACGCTGGAACGCGCGGCCGAAATCGTCGAGGCCGGCGCCGATTCGGTCGCAGTGATTGGCGATATCCTCCGCGCGACTGATCCGGCAGAGCGGGCACATCAATACATTGAGCTTCTGGGAGCCGCGAACCACCCGGCGGGAGTGTGAGGCCCAACGCGAATGAGTGAAACCACCCAGGTGATTGCCTCATCGAGCGTCCCCAGCGAACACGGCTTCGTGCGCGCCATCGGCTTGTTTGACGGCACGATGATTGTCGTCGGCTCGATGATTGGATCGGGCATTTTTATTGTTGCGGCGGAGATTTCGCGCGAAACGGGCTCGCCTGGCGGGCTACTGCTTACTTGGATTCTCACAGGACTGCTGACTATTTCCGCCGCGCTTTCCTACGGCGAACTAGCAGCGCTTTTTCCGCATGCCGGCGGCCAATATGTGTATTTGCGCGAGGCATATTCGCCGCTGTGGGGATTTCTTTACGGGTGGACGCTCTTTTTAGTGATTCAGACTGGCACGATTGCGGCCGTTGCCGTCGGCTTCGCCAGATATCTTGGAATCCTCGTCCCGGCGGTCTCCCCGCAATCGTGGATTGTCCCTCCCATATCGCTCGGGTCGAAATACGCAATCAGCCTGTCGGTGCAGCAGTTGGTTGGAGTTGTGATGGTGCTCTTCCTTACATTTCTGAACACCTTGGGAGTGCGTCTGGGCAAACTAATTCAGAACATTTTCACCAGCGCGAAGACGCTTGCGCTGGTGGGCGTGATTTTGCTGGGGATTTTCGTTGGGAGAAACGCAGGCGCCCTCACCGAAAACTTTGGCCACCTGTGGTCTGTACGCAATGCAGTACCGCTGGAGCCCGGCGCGGATTTTCTACGAGGTTTCGTGCCGACGATCACGGCTGCCAGCGGGGCGTTTGGATTGTTCGTGGCGTTTGGTGTGGCGCAAGTGGGCTCGCTGTTTTCGGCAGATGCGTGGAACAACATCGGGTTCACGGCTGCCGAAGTGAAAAATCCCAAGCGGGACGTGGCCCTGTCCATGGCCTTCGGCACGATTATCGTCATCGCGCTTTATTGCCTGGCGAATTTTGCGTACCTCTGCACCTTGCCGCTGGTGCAGATTCAAAGTGTTCCGGATGATCGAGTTGCGAGTGCGGCGCTGAACGCGATTTTCGGTCCAGTGGGCGCGGCCATCATGGCTGGGGCGATCATTATCTCTACTTTCGGTTGCAACAATGGGCTGATTCTTGCCGGAGCCCGCGTTTCGTATGCCATGGCGCGCGACGGGCTGTTCTTCCGGTCGACAGGAAAGCTAAACCAGAAGGGCGTGCCGGGTTCGGCGCTCCTTTATCAGGGGGTGTGGGTCGCGCTCCTGATTTTGATGCGTACGCGCAAAATGGACGCAGCTGGAGTGGTAAGTTACGGGAATTTGTACAACGACTTGCTCAACTACGTTGTTTTCGCGGTTTTGCTGTTCTACGCGCTGACCATTGTAGGGATTTTCTTGCTTCGAGCCAAGCGGCCGGACCTGGAGCGACCCTACCGCGCGTTTGGCTACCCGGTCGTGCCGGCTCTGTACGTTGCCGCGGCGACGGCCATCATGGCCGTGCTGCTGCTTTATCAAACCAAGACTGCGGGCGTGGGCCTGATCATTGTGCTGGTGGGGGTACCTGTCTATTTGCTGTGGTCGCGGCGAGCTCCGACACGCGCATCCGGAAAGTAACCGAATTTTTCTTGTAGGGCACAGGGGGCTGGGCCTCTACAATGCTGTAAGGCCAAATTGGCAGTGCTGATGAAGCGGGACAAATTCCCGAGAGGAGGAGTTGCATGGGCAACCCCTTGTTCGCAACGAAGCCGTTGGATGTGCTGATGAAGGAGGCCGGTGAAACGGGCGAGCACAGCCTGAAACGCGCTCTTGGTCCCATCAACCTAGTCACGCTGGGAATCGGCGCCATTATTGGCGCAGGAATCTTCGTCTTGACCGGCTCTGCCGCGGCGCTCTACGCAGGCCCGGCTATCATGCTGTCGTATGTACTAGCGGGGATCGGTTGCGTTTTTGCGGGCCTTTGCTATGCCGAGTTTGCATCGATGATACCGATTGCGGGCTCCGCATACACGTACGGCTACGCGACGCTCGGAGAACTCATTGCCTGGATTATTGGATGGGACCTGATTCTGGAATACGCCTTTGGCGCTGCGACAGTAGCCAGCGGCTGGAGCAGCACGCTAGTCGCCTTCCTTCAGGATTATGGGATCAATCTGCCTCCGCAAATCTGTGATGTGCCGGGTGCGCAGTGGGCCCTTTTTGAGGGCCGATGGGCGCCAATTGCGACTCTCAATTTGCCTGCCGAGCAACTTGCGGCGCTTCCCCACGCCACGGCCGCCTTCAACCTCGTTGCGTTCTTGGCTATCTCTGCGGTCACGACGATTCTGATTGTGGGGATTAAGGAATCGGCGAACTTTAACACCGCTATCGTTTTCGTGAAGCTTACAGCAGTGTTGACGTTCATCGCCGTTGCCCTCCCCTTTGTCTTGAAGCACTCCGACATTGCGCACGCCAACTGGAGGGTGTTCTTGCCCCCCAATGGAGGCGCTTTCGGCACTTACGGCTGGTCCGGCGTAATGCGAGGCGCTGGAGTTGTTTTCTTTGCATATATCGGTTTCGATGCTGTTTCGACAGCGGCCCAGGAAGCGCGCAAACCGCAAAAGGACATGCCCATCGGCATTCTCGGTTCACTGGTGATTTGCACTTTCCTCTATATCGTGGTCTCGGGCCTTCTGACGGCCACCGTGCACTACTCGCGGCTGAACATCGGCGCACCGGTATCGTTGGCGATCCGTGAAACCGGCGTCAAGTGGGGCAGCTATGTGGTCAACGCCGGCGCCCTGGCGGGCCTAAGCACGGTGATGCTAGTTATGCTCCTCGGACAATCTCGCGTTTTTTATTCCATGGCCCATGACGGTCTGCTGTGGAAGTGGGCGGGTGATATTCACCCTCGTTTTCGCACGCCGTGGAAGTCCACGGCCGTTGTCGGGTTAGGCGCGGCGATTTTCGGCTCCCTTGTCCCCATTGGCAGCCTGGGGCAGATGGTGAGTATCGGCACGCTCCTGGCGTTTGTCATCGTTTGCGCGGCAGTCATGATTCTCCGCCGCCGCCGGCCGGATCTGCAGCGCCCGTTTAAGACGCCTTGGGTTCCGGTTGTGCCCATTCTCGGAATCATCGTCTCCTTCGCGCTGATGGCCAGCCTGAACCGTATTACTTGGGTGCGGCTCGTGGTTTGGCTCATCATCGGCCTTGTCATTTATTTCACCTATAGCGTCAACCACAGCAAGGTTCGCAAAAACCTCAAGTAATTCTAGAGAACGAAACGACAGAAAGACCCCCTGGCCAGATTCCTATGCCCAGGTGCCGCGTGCTCTTCTTCAGCGCTCGCGGAACGTATTCAGGTAAAGTATTCCTTCTGACCACGATCCCATGAAGACTCTTCTCGCGAGCCTGAAAGAAGTCTGGAGCCGCCTCTCGTGGCTGGACCTCATATGCACCGCTATCGTTGTTGCGGGCTTGGTCTTCGAGCTGCTGGGCATGAGCGGAGGCGTGTTCAGCTTTGTCGAGTATCTCGCAGTGCTCGCGGGACTGTATCTCTTCTTTCGCTTTGTCGGATGGTGGCGGACCAAGTTGCTGTGGAGTCTGCGCAACCGCCTGATCGTGGCGTACCTCTTCATCGCGGTTGTCCCCATCGTTTCCATCGTTATTTTGGTTGTGCTTGCAGCACGCATTCTCTACTCGCAGTTGGGCGCCTATCTGCTTTACGAGGACCTGCATCAGCGTGTCGCCATGATCGAGGACATCGGTGAACACATTGCCATCGCGCATCAAACGCTTCCTGCGAACATTGCCGAGGAAGAATCGGAACGCATTCTGTCTGCGCTGTCGCAGGCGGTCCACGACCGCGAACTTCCCAAATTGCAAATTACGTTTTCTAACGATCTCTCGCTCCTCCGCAAAGTGGCCCCACCAGGAAGGAAATCCTTCGCCGGGTTATTGCAGCAAAGGGACCTGCGCGAAGGAGATTCGCTATCTTTGATCAGCCTGAGAACCATTTCGGGTCCCAAGCGAGAGCGGGTCTTATCTCTCCGCGTTCCTGTCACTCCGGAATTCCTGAGCACGGTTGCAACAGATCTGGGCGTAATCCAGATCAATCTTATGGAAATGTATGAGGGAACCGCCCCTAAGGGCGTCCTCTATTCTTCAGGCGAAAAACAATACCGTGTGGCAAAGCCCATCGTTTCAAGCAACCGCGCACTCCAAGGACCGATGTTTTGGTTTGATTCTCCCGTGAATGTGGTATCTCGCCTCGATGCCGTTTTTGTGGGGAAAGATGCCACGGTTGATCTTGCCCGGCCGGTGCTCGCAGTGTCCAATGCCCGGCCATCGCATTTGAGTGCGAGAATTTTCACCTCCCTCGGAGAACTCCGCGATTCTTACGTCATCTTCTTCGTTCTGGTTGGTATTGTTTTTATTCTCATCGAGGCCGCTGCGTGGACCACGGGAATTGTCCTGACGCGGCGCATCACACGAGCCGTCGCCGACCTTTACCGTGGCACACAGTTTGTCCAGGCAAGAGATTATTCCCACCGGGTTCAGATCGGGAAGCAGGACCAGCTTGGCGAATTAGCTGACTCCTTCAACAAGATGACCGGCTCGATCAGCGAACTCATCGAAGAGGAAGCAAAGCGCAGGAAGCTGGAAAATGAGATTTCCATCGCGCGGGAAGTTCAGAACCAGCTTTTTCCCAGCACGCTGCCTTCGGTTCCGGGAGTGGAAATCGAGGCCATCTGCAAAGCAGCCCGTTCCGTAAGCGGCGATTACTACGACTTTATTCAGCTTAGCCCGACACACGTGGCCATCGCTATCGCGGACATTTCTGGCAAGGGAATCTCCGCGGCGTTGCTCATGGCCAGTTTGCAGGCGGCGCTGCGCAGCCAGACGCTCATGAAGGGCAGCGAAGGCCTGAGCTGCGCCGACCTGGTAGCGCGGCTCAACAATCACCTGGTGCGCAACACCGGTGATGATCGGTTCGCCACATTCTTCATCGCTGTCTACGACAGTGCCTCACGCACGCTGCGCTATACCAACGCCGGCCACCTGCCTTCTTTTTTGATCGACAACGGCTCGGCTCACCTTTTGGACAAAGGCGGCATGGTGCTTGGCGTCCTGGAAGACTACGAATATGAAGAGGGCGTGCTGGAAGTTCCGCCCGACTCGCTCCTCATTGGATATAGCGATGGTTTGGTCGAGCCGGAAAATGTTTACGGGGAAGAGTTCGGCATTCCGCGGTTGAAAGATGCGGCACTCCGAGTGCACAGCCGCGCGCCGATGATGGTGGCGGAATCGCTTATGGCTGCCGCGGAAGAATGGGCAGGAACACCCGAGCA
The DNA here is from genome assembly GCA_964524045.1 of uncultured Acidobacteriaceae bacterium. Lineage (GTDB taxonomy): Bacteria > Acidobacteriota > Terriglobia > Acidiferrales > UBA7541 > Acidiferrum. The sequence continues at coordinate 12,831 of CAZGBQ010000028.1, read as the reverse complement.
AGCAGACGATATGACTGTGATCGTGGCCCGTCTGCGGTAGTCGCCTTTGGTGCGCCTGGGCTATACTGAAAAAACTTTCCGGGTGAGTCTTCAGGAGACGAATGTCGCTTCGCAATCGTGTGGCGCTGGTGACGGGCGGGAGCCGGGGCATTGGGCGTGGATTGGCCCTACGGCTCGCGCAGGACGGCGCGCGGATAGCCATCGCCTACCGGTCTAACAAAGTGGCCGCGCAACAGACCCTGCGACAGTTGCAGGCGGGTGGCGCGGACTGCGTAGCGGTGGAGACGGACGTTACCGATTCGAACCGCTGTGAGCAGCTCATTAAGACCGTCGTGGACCGTTATGGGCGGCTCGATATAGTAGTAAACAATGTCGGTGATTTTCGCTGGGGCATGCTCGCGGAATCTTCCGTTCCGGACTGGGAGAGCATCTTCGCTTCGAATCTCTTCACGGTTTTGTACATGTGCCGGGCGTCGCTGCCGCACATGCGCAAAGTGCGCTGGGGCCGCATCATCAATATGGGTGCGGTCGGGGCAGAGCGCGCTTTTGGCCAAGCGAAAATCTCCGCCTATGCGGCGGCCAAAGCCGCCGTCGTTGCGCTGTCACGGTCGTTGGCGCTCGAAGAAGCCAAGCACGGAATCACCGTCAACGTGGTGAATCCTTCCAGCATCGACGAAAACGAATTGACTCTGGAAGAGGCTCGCCGCATTCGTGATGCGCGCTTTCCCATTGGCCGCCCGCCTACAGTGGAGGACGTCGCAGCCACTGTCGCCTTTTTTGCATCCGAAGAGGCTGAATATGTCACCGGACAAGTGGTCAACGTCAGCGGCGGCTGGATGCTCTAATCGCGCCGTGAACCTCAAATGAGCCTCTCATGAAAGCTCTCGCGTTATGAAAGCCCTGACCGCCGTCGAAATGCGCGAAGTGGACCGCCTGACCACCGAGCGCTACGGCATTCCCAGCCTGCGGCTCATGGAAAACGCCGGGAAGCGTGTCGCAGACGCCGTGTTGAGAGTCGTTGCGGGGCGCAATCGTGCGCGTGTTTGCGTTCTCTGCGGAAAAGGAAACAACGGAGGGGATGGATTAGTAGCCGCGCGACACTTGAAGCTTGCGAAAGTCCCCACGCGCGTTCTCCTATTTGGAAGACGTGAAGACGTCAAAGGCGATGCGGCCATAAACCTCTCTCGTTGGCTAAAAGGGAAGGCTAAGCTGGAGGTCATTACGAAGGATGCCGATTGGGAGCGGGTCTGGCCTGAAGTGCGTGCAGCTAACGTTATCGTCGATGCGTTGCTGGGAACCGGCGTTCGGGGAGCGGCCACCGGCGCCATCGCTCAAGCCATCTCGGACATAAACCGCTTCTCGGGCAAAGCGACGGCACCTTGGCCAGCCCTAATCCTCGCTGTGGATACGCCTTCTGGACTCCCGTCGGACACTGAATCTGTCGAAGGACCAGTAATCTTCGCCCACAGGACCATGACTTTCACTGCACCCAAGACTGGCCAGCTGCTTTCCCCTAAGGCAGAAGCGTGTGGCGCTTTGGAAGTTGTGAGTATTGGCTCTCCTCACGAATTAGTCGAGGCAACGGGAAAGGGAGAGCTGCGCTGTACCAGTGTCGACGAGTTTGCGTCACTGCCCTTAGTGCGTGCGGCAAATTCGCACAAAGGCTCCTTTGGACACGTTCTGCTGATTGCGGGTTCTCTCGGAAAATCAGGAGCCGCCGTCCTCGCTGGTCATGCTTCTTTATGTGCTGGGGCTGGACTCACGACCATCGCGTCCCCAGACGTAGTACAGCCCGTGATCGCTTCAGCGCACCCGGAATACATGACTGAACCCCTGGCCTCCACCGATGCCGGAACGGTGTCCGCTTCAAATCTTTCGTCCGGACGGTTGGCAGCAGTTCTTAAGGGCAAGACCGCGGTGGCTGTGGGCCCGGGCTTGGGCACGCATCCAGATACGCAAGAGGCCATTCGACGGCTCGTTTGCGAAGCACCGCAGCCGATGATACTTGATGCCGATGGCTTAAATGCTTTCGCTGGAAAAGCAGACTTATTGCGCGAACGCAAATCGCCTTTTCTCGCGGTTACGCCACATCCGGGCGAAATGGCTCGACTCCTTGGCATGACTAGCGCGGAAGTTCAATCCGATCGTTTGAAGGTGGCCTCGGAAGCCGCTCGACGCTGGAACGCACATGTCATATTGAAGGGTTTTCACACACTTCTTGTCGCGCCTGATGGCCGAGCCTGGGTGAATACCTCTGGCGGGCCGGCTCTGGCAAAGGGAGGCTCGGGTGATACATTGACGGGCGCTCTAGTGGGCTTGACCGCCCAGTTTGGCGCGGAAGATTGGCTCCGCGTTCTTGCTTTGGGGGTTTTCCTACATGGAGTGGCAGCTGACACATTGTCGCTGGAAAACGAGCCTTCCGGGATTCTGGCGCATGCAGTAGCTGAACAGATTCCAGCAGCTCGTGAATGGCTCCTCAGGGAGATTCAATTCGGTGCCTGAGGAAATCATCACCCATTCCGCCGAGGAGACCATTCAGTGGGGCAGGGAGTTTGCCAAGCGGCTGAAAGCTCCTGTTCTGGTGTTGCTTACCGGCGATTTGGGCACGGGAAAGACCACCCTCACGAAGGGCCTGGTTTCCGGCCTGGGGGCAGCCGAAGAGGACGATGTTACGAGCCCTACCTTTACGCTCGTGCATGTCTATGGCAAGCAAGCCAAGGCCAGCGCCAGGGTCTACCACGCTGACCTCTATCGTATTGAGAGCTTTCATGACTTTGAGACCCTGGGCCTTGAGGACATCTTCGCGAGCCCCGGCATCGCCATCCTGGAATGGTCGGAGAAGTTCCCGCTCCCCTCGCCTTGGCCGGTCGTCCGCGTGCGCGTGGAACATCTCGGCGGCGATCTTCGCCGCATTTTCGTCCTTGATCCAGCCTTGATTCCTGCTGGACTCGGGATTCAGACTCCTCTCTCCTAACTCTCTGGCTACGCTGACTCAGGGATTTCTTGCCCGGTCCCCGCACCGCTGCTACCGTGAAAAGAGCCCCTTTGGCTGAAGGAAATGCCCAACGAATCCCAAGCATCCTCGCCGCCGGAAGCATCCCGCATCGACCTCAAGAGCTACAGTGTCGCCCTTCCCATGGGGACGCTGGCCATCGGCGTCGACAATATCCACCACGACGTTTTCCTTAGCCCGAAGTTCGTGCAGGGGGCTCGGGATTACCTCCTTGATCTTATCCGCCAGAGCGCCAGTTCCAGCCATTTTCCAGGCATGGAGCAGCGCGCCTCCCGCGGCCCGGATTCCGCTGCGTTCCGCAAATTGCTCTCCGAACTTCTGCAGAGCTCGTTGACGCAGGCCAAGTATCACAAGAACATCGAGATTGACCTTCTTTTCCGCCTCAGCCTTCTGAAATTCCTCACTCTGGAAATTGGAAATCAGTTTGCCAACATCATTCTTGAAGGCAAGGAATGGATTCGCCAGCGCGGCGAGCATTTTGAGCGCAGCCAGCAGGCGCACGTAATCAAAGCGCGCCTTTCGGAATTGCAGGCGTCGCGCCGCGCCGTGATTCGCCGGGTCGGCCAGCAGGTTGCGCAGATGCTTGCCGAGGTGGAAGACAATGCGATTGCCAAGACGCGGCGAGCGCTCTTTGGCGAGGATTTCGCTCCTTACTATGAACTCTGCAAGAACCGTTTGATTTTTCTCGACGGCGGGAAGGACGATATTTTTTTTCTGGAGCACTACGTCCTTCTCGGCAATTATTCGCGCGACCCGGATCGCTTTGAAGCAATGGACGCCCTCTTTCAAGTATTTCTGCGTGAGGCGGGCATTACCATCACAGAGGATCCTGCGCACGTGGAAGCCGTTCAGAGTCACACTGCAATCCTTGGGACCGTGCAGGCCATTCGCAACGAGATTGCCAACCTCGAAGAGCAGCGCGAAGCTACGCGCAAGCGCCTCGAACGTGGCGGCGGTTTTTTCAATAAGCTGCTTAGCTCGGAAGATCCTGCAGACATGAAGGCTTCCCTGCATGATATTGAGCTTCGGCTCAAGCACCAGGAAATGAAGCTGGAGGAGATTGGTCCGCAGGTAGATGAGGCTCGTCAGAAGCTCGACTTCTTTCGCAAGGGACATGAGACGCGGCTGGGCGAATACCTCAACGAGGAGGAAAACGCCAGGCGCTTGTTTGACCTGAGCGCCGGGGCCGCAGAGTCATCAGCGCTTCGGGCACAGTTGCTGACACGGTTGATAGACCGCCTCGAGCAGCATGAAATGCTTGTTCATGTTCTTGCGAGTTACGAGGTCCGCGCTATTGTTGCCGAGTACTGTCCTCCGGTGCATCTGCAGCAGCTTCGCCGGGCCCTGGTTTCGCGCGACGAGTTGGAGCAGGTCCAGCGCGTCATCAAGCAGGTTCCCGCGAAGAAGCTATCCGTCAAGACTCTGGAAGAGCTCTCCCGCAAAATCCAACGCTACTCCCGCGACGAAATGAAGGAGATTATTCTGCGTTTTGCCGGCGATTTCTTTCGGCTGCACCGCGATCTTCGCGACGCCGAGCACCTGACCGCCTGCATGGAGCGCGTCAACCTGGTCACCACGGAGAAAGCCCGCGAGCTTTCGCGCATGAACAACCGGCTGTACGAATGCGTGCTCCCCGAGGAAGCCCGGCCCGCGCAGGACACCGTCGTCTCCCACGTCATCATCAAGGCGGATGTTCGCGGCTCCACGCGCATGACTCAGGAACTTCTCTCGCGCGGGCTCAATCCCGCGTCGCACTTCAGCTTGAATTTGCACGAACCAGTCAAGAAACTTCTCGACCGGTATGATGCCAAGAAAGTCTTCATCGAAGGCGACGCCATTATTCTCGCTATTTTCGAGACGGAGTCTTCCGTCGCTTATGCGCGCCCGGTGGCCAAGGCGTGCATTCTCTCCCGCCAGATTCTGGCAGTTTGCAACTCCTATAATGAGGGCGCCAGTTCGAGCGATTTTCCGGCCCTCGAACTCGGGCTCGGAGTGGCCTTTCAGGGCGACGCGCCCACATATTGGATTGACGGTGATTCGCGCATCATGATTTCAAAAGCGCTCAATTTGTCCGATCGCCTTTCGGGCTGCGCAAAGCTGGCCAAGCGCATGCTTGCGAGACAGAAGTCTCTTTTCTCCGTCTTTCAGTTCCTGAACACCATGGAAGGCGCCTCCGCGGAGGAGTTGGACGAATTCCTCGTTCGCTACAACATGAACGGAATCGAACTCAACGAAGAGGGTTTCCGGAAACTCTCCGAAGAGATTTCACTCGATTCCATCGAAACCAAACTGGATTTGCCGTGGGGCAAGCAAAACGTCACGCTTTTTTACGGAGAAGTCCCGCTGGGTGAGTCCGTGGAACTTCTGGTGTTGCGTCAAGCGTTTGCCCGGCAGTTGCTCCCGGATGGAAAAGTTGGGCGGGCCACAGAACACAGTTACTACGAAGTCTGTACCAGCCCGGCTCTCTACGATCTGGTTGCCGCGCTGATTCGGACGAATCAAGCCGCTGCGCTTGTTCCCGCGCGCGCCTGAGTGCGCGGCGCCTCCGTAAAACGCAAGCCCCCCTGAGGAATTCCGTTCGTTGATTGCGCTGGGGGTCGCACCTGAGCACGCCCGACCTTCCTTGAGTGCCCCCAACGCCTCCTCTATACTGCTCGCGGAGGCGAAAGGGGCCCGGTGGTCCTCATGGTCTTCAAAACCATCGCCCGTGTCCTTCGCGGATTCGGGGGTGGGTTCGACTCCCACACGCTTCCGCCATACCGCTTTGGAAAAGGGAGTCGCAGGCACCTTCCATATTGAGGGAATCAAGGTATAATTCGCGGTATGGCCCCTCCAACTGAAGTGAAAGCGCCGGGAATGGTTGCCGACGAGCTGAAGCAGGAGCCGCGTTCTAAAGGCATTACGTTTGCGCGCAAGAAAAAGCCCAAAGAACTCGCGGTCATCACCGAATGCTGCACCGGTTGCGCGGGTTCTCCGGCGTGTGTGGAATACTGTCCTGTGGAAGACTGCATGTTCTGGGTCCCCGACGAGGACCACCCGCCGTTCGGCCGCATTCAGATTGATCCGTTGCTTTGCATCGGCTGCAAGAAGTGCCTCAGCAAGGGTCCTGACGGCTGCTTCCTGGACGGCTGCCCGTGGGACGCTATTGTGATGGTTGACACCGCCGAAGTGGAAAAAGAAGTCGGCGCGATGTCTTATTGAGAATTGCTACGTTCGAGAGCCTCCGCAACACTTCCATACTCGCTCCCAAGCGGGGAATTCCAGGACTTTGACGCATTTGGCTTGCGAAACGCGGACGGCCCAAGGGCCGTCCGCACAGACTTGAATTGCGTCAAGGCTTTTGAGGAATCTCCGTCGATGGCAAGCCCGGCAAGTCCTGAGTGATCTGCGGCTTCGCCTGAGTATCCGCCTTTGCGGCTTCCGTTGGAACAGGAGCGGTGGCGGGGAACCCATCGCCCAGGCGCGTCAGGTAGAACATGAATGGGGTGATCTGGAACGGCGTATTCTCGGCCTCCGCCACCGTGCCTACGGGCTTGGACTTGATCATCCGCAGCTGATCATTCCACGGATCGATTTTGATTCGTCCTCCAAGCGGCAGAGCGGCAATCACGTTGGCCGCCGGCTTCTCGGCGGACGCGTTCACCGGCTTTTCCTCAGGGGCTTGGCCCGAGAACACCGCCGCGGCTATGCTCCAACCTGTCGGAACGCGGTCTCCCAGGTGCGGACTAATCAAGTTTGGGATTTCCTTCGCGCGGCTCTTGAGGGCCTGGAGAAACAGCTGCGCGCTCCTAGACTTCTCCTTATAAGGCGAATTGCTCAGCAGTTCGATCCCTTTTTGCTTCGCAGCTTCTTCTTCATCGGGAGTGCGCGAAAAATCAAAATGCTTGAAAGTGTCCTTGTCGTCGTAGCGCAAACGGTTCAGGAACGCGTATTGGCTGTCCATGCGATGACCCAGGACCACGTGGCCCAACTCGTGCGCCAGGATGGCCGCAAGGCTGGCTTCGTCAGGAAGCACGTCCACCAAACCGCGGCTCAAAACGATCGTGTGGCCCATGGTAAAAGACTCGAGCGTTGAAGTCATCAATAGGCGGCACCGCACTTCCGGCTGAATGTCCAGGTTATTGGTTACCTCCAGGTTGTTGACAACCGTTTCGAGCACCTTGTCTACTTCTCCCCGTGGCGCCAGCAGGCCTTGCCGCTCCAAGCGGTCCGCAACATTGTTTTCCGCCTGGTGGTCCCAGGAACGCTCCGCCTGCACCGGCGTGTAATCATTCGTGGCTTCCGACTGGTCCCGGATTCCTGCGGAGGCTTCTACAAGCACCTTGTTTAATTCTTGCTCTTGGTGGGCATGCCCCAAGTCGAAGCCCCACAGCCGAGTCTGCGCTCGAAAGGGTTTGTAACCGATATTTGTTGACCTCTTGTCACGCACGCCGCCTTCTTCGCTGTAGATGAAAGAGGGCAGCCAGAGATTTTTGCCGGCATTCACGCGCCAGCTATCGAAATTGAAGTAGTTGCTGGTCAGCGACGACCCGCCGTACGCTCCGTTGAAGCGCACAATGTGATAATCCTGATCCTCTACCCAAATGCGCCCGACAAAACGCCCTTTGCCGGCCCTGGGCAACGGATCGACGTCGAATACCAGGCAGCGCACATCGCCCAAAAACTCACGGCGCACATACTCAATCTTGTAGTGGCCGCGATCAAAGCCGGTCATGTCCACAAAAATCATTTGCAGGAAGCCGCGCGGAAGGAAGTCCATGGAAAAAAGCCCGGCCCAGCCTGCAAGAACTTTGCGTTTCATGGCCGAGTCGTGATCCAGCGGTTCCACTTCCACGCCTTTCGCCAGAAAGGCGCGGCCAAGAAAGTACTTGTCGCCGTCCGGCACGGCTCCCAGTTGCTTGTCCGAGCGGAGATATTGAATGTAGGTCTCTACCAGCGGCGAGTACTGACGGAGCAGGCCGACCTCGGCCTGCTCCTGCGACACGATTTTGTCGATGGCTTCGCTTGGACTCAGCGGCTGCTGGGCGCTTGCCGCCAGCGCCAGCATACCCAAAAGCAGTGCAGCAGAAAGAATCTTGAGGCTGCGCATAACGTCCCCCCACGCCTGGACCTTATGAATAGGATGAATAGGGCTGTACGCTCCAAGGCTACCGCTCGGGGCGTGGGTTGCCATCTGGTCCGAAGAGCAGTTTCCGTTCAGCCGTCCGAGCGGATGGGTAAAGACAGTGGCTAGAGGCGAATAAACTCTCGATGATCGGGGTAAACGAGTGGCTAGGGGAGCGTTCCGATTTGGGAAGAAAGGGGGCACACCCCGGCAGTTTTCGTAGGAATGAGAAACAAAGGAGTTAGAGCATACGGAACTTGGAAGAATGTACGTAACTCTGGACGTGGAGAGGAGTCTTCGGGGACCCCCATCCCCCGTTGCATGGAGAAGAGTGGGGAAGTGATTGATGGCAAAGGGGTTGGGATTGTTCCGTTGCAGCGCAAGAGTGCGGAACTGCCTGAGAATAAAGGTGTTAAATGGGCATACGGTTCTTGAGGCATCTTGAAGAAGAGAGCAACGGGTCATGGTCAGTGCGGGAAAGGCCTCAGAGCTCCCCAACAAAGATCCGTGCCCGATTCGCAAGACCAATATATCAGAAAGTTACGATTTGTCAAGGAATAAATAAGTGGTTTGTTTTAGCGTGGATACAAGTGGCTGAGGAAGTACCGAAGGCTCCACACGCGCAAGGGCGGCGGCCACTCGCTAGTTCATAGCGTTCCAAAGCACCACGAGAACTCAAGTCCCGATTAACCGCGTTAACCGGAGAAGTGCACCCGACCGAAAACTGGCGGTAGGCCCGCCTGTCGAAAGTCGATCGTCGCGTACATTTTAATGTCTATGACACGCCACATCCGACCGGTCTCGGCTTGTACTTCCAACGCGCTATTGCATTGTCCGGTAATTCGACAAACTAGGCGCTGACTCAGGAAGCGCGTCACAGCCTCGATCACTCTCAAGTGCTAGACTCGATGCTTCTGTAGTGGAGCTAGGCAAGGCCACCGTGATGAACGACTGTTATCCCTGGCAACGAGATGGATGAGTGGACTATCCGATACCTGTGGCACCGGATGAGTTCGTTTGGGCGCCTCGATGTCATCGTGCTTGCGCTCATGCTCGTCTATCTCTTTGCTGTTGTCATCCACGTTTGTTATCGCTCCTACTCAACTCGACGTGTGCGGCGGATTGATGGCGCCGATAGCGCCGGCATCAAGAAACTCGCTGCCGTCCTGAACATCAAGACTGGCAGTCTCAAGTCAATTGCCCTTACCGCGCCATGCCTCGGACTTGCGGGCACATGCCTCGGCATTTTGAGCGCATTCTGGGACGCGGGAATAGAAAAGCACGCTACCCGGGCAATCATGGCCACGAGAATAGCTCTGGCACTCATCCCGACGGCGGCCGCGATACCCGTAGCTGTTCTGGCGATATGTTCCTATAACTATCTCTCTAGACGCATGGACCTGTTTCAGAGCGAAGTATTTGAAGAGGGACAGGAAAGAGGCCGACATTTTCGGAGGGCCCGCAGGTTTCCATCAGCGGAGCGATTCGCGGAACTCCCTGCATTCGGGCTGCTCGGGGCGCTCCCTGCATTCGGGCTGCTCACAGTCCTCGGACTGACTATTCTTATAGAGATTTTTATGCCGGGCCCTTCTCTTCACCTGCCAATGGGCTTCTACGTCGAACTCGCCTCGACTCGCTGCGAATTTCCTGGCGACGACCGACGCATCGTTCTGCACATAACCGACACAGGCAAACTGTTTCTCAATCTAGAGCAAGAAGACTGGAATAATTTGGCAAATCGCTTGTCGCAGATTTACAGCATGCGAGAGCACCGCACGCTATATCTCCTTGCTGACTCCGGCGTCCCTTTTCAAACTGTAGTTCATGCGCTCGACACTGTGGAAAACGCGCCGGCGACCCACACAGGGCCTGAGGCCGTCGGGCTGAGCAAGGACCAGCTAGACATCCAGGTACAGTTGCTGACTCCAAAAACATTCAACGCTGATTGTCTCCTCAATCCTGTCGTGACTGGTTCGAGGCACTAACTCGGAAGTTATGGCCAATGTCCTGGTAAACGCGCGTACCGGAAACTTGAGTAACTAGCAGGAACTTTTCCCGGTTGGGCGCCACAGGAGTTGACTCTGAAGGCGCAACTGAACTGAGGAGCAGTTTCCCAAGGACATGATGGATGCTACATAAATCGCGATGGCTAGTCGAATCGGCAGACTCGAACTCCTTTTTTGGTTCGTCGCCTCAATTGTTGGTTGTGGAATCATGCTCGGGATTGTGTCTGTGCTCACAAAAACCCCGCTAGAACCCGAGCGAACACGATACCCCTGGTCGCAAGCGCTTTGGTTCGTCGCGGCTTCAATAGTGATGCTCAGGGCGTTGGTATCCAGACTTCACGACGTTGGCTGGTCGGGCCGGGCTGTTCTCGTTATGTTTGTCCCACTAGTGAACCTTGTAGCGTTGTTGCTTTTGATGGTCGTGCCGGGGCAAAAACAGTCAAACCTCTATGGCGAGCCGCCAGTATTTCTCCAGCGGTTTCGAACATTGGCGCAAACCGAACGTCCGCCTAGGCCCTGATAAAACGACTTATCGGAAACTATGTCAATTCAGCCCAAACCATTTTTCTGGAATGTGACCGAAAATCCAGATACGCACCCCAAGACCTCGCTTCGGAAATTGTCTCTTCGATCCTTCGTTCGATGGTTTCTCATCGGAGTGGCGCTTCTCTGGTCACTTGCCGTGATGCTCCTTGTGGCTGCCCGGTGGATCGACCCACCGACCACCGCGGTGCACATGGAGCGCCGCTTGCAGGCCTGGATTCACCACACGCCGTATCACGAACGATACGAATTCGTTCCGCTGAGGCAACTCTCGCTTGATTTCCAGCATGCGGTCATCGCCGCGGAAGACGCGCGCTTCTACCAGCATCATGGATTCGATTGGCACGCGATCCAAATCGCTGCTGAAAACGACATGGAAGGCGGCCGCATTCGCGGAGGGTCCACGCTTACGCAGCAACTCGTAAAAAACCTGTTTTTCGGAACGGGACGCTCGATCCTCCGCAAGGGCGCCGAGTTCACGCTTGTCCCGGTTGCCGAATTGGTCCTCGGCAAGCAGCGCATTCTGGAGCTCTACCTCAACGTGGTCGAATGGGGCCCTGGTGTTTATGGTGCGGAGTCGGCGTGTCGTTATTACTACCGAACCTCGGCCCTGAACATCGACGGGGAACAGTCGGCCCGACTCGCCGCAATTCTGCCGTTGCCCCTGAAGCGGCGGCCCGATCGCATGAATCACTACAGCGGACTCATCCTGGAGCGGATGCGCCAATTGGGTTGGTAATCGCGCAAGGGGCTTAGCGGAAGAGTGGGTACTAGAATGGACTTGTCCGGTAAGCGGACAAATCGGGAGTTGTGTCATCGCGTTAGTGCGCGGTGGGGAATGTGAGTGTCTTCACGACCGCGCCGCACTCGTCATCTAAGGAATTTGTACCCGGATAGGTCTTCTTCGGAGGTTGTACTGTGATGGTGAGGGATACCCTCTTGGTGCCCGCGTCAACCTCGGCACAAGGAAGTGCTTCATCAGACTCGCTCTTTGAGTGCCTTGCCCAAGGCGCACTTAGAATCTCATTCGTAATGAAATCGTCTACGTACGCTTTGTTGTAGGGCTCTCCGGGTTGGAGTGTCCACTTGGACAGAAGCTCCGCGGTGTGCTCTTTGGCTAATCCTTCGAACCTAACGGAGTCGAACGTGTACAGGTCTCCTGAGGATATGGGAAGAATTACCCGAACCGGATATGTGCCATCTTTTTCCCCCAGAAATTGAATCACTGGTTCGCCGACAATCGGCCTTAGATATCCTCGTGGTTTGTATAGGTCGCGTTTTACGAAGTCAATAACCCAGGTCAACCGTGCGGCGGAAAAGTGCTCTTTCGTATAGAACTGAGACCACTTTGCAAGGTCTTCCTGCGAGGGCCCATTGTCTCCATCAATTTGAAGTGCCGTGACTGGAGTCGAAATGCCCTGAATGTAGAAAACATTCATGCCACGAATCGTCCAAAACCCGTCATCGTAACGAACGGAACCCTTGATTCCCCGCTGGTCCACGACTTGTTGCAACACGCGGAGGATGTCACTCGTGAGCCCACACGATTCCGGGAGCCAAGGCTTGAAAAATGGGATTTCCTGCTTCAACCGCGCCAACAACTCTGCTCGCGTCGTCCACACAAAATTGTCGAATACCACCCTCGGGCCTTCGCCTTTCACGCTTATGTCGAGGTCGACCTCATGTCCGTGAATTGTGGGGAGGCAGTTAATGGACCGAAAGAGCCGCAAGTTCTTGAAATACCCACAAGCGGCTACGAGATTTTTGCGCGTTGTTGACTTGCCAAGCGTCAGATTTAATCCGCGAACAATATCGTCGGCCGTCAGCTGGTCTGTACCTGCGATATGGACTCCGGAAAGAACGAACGCGTCAGTCCCAAGAGCGCTGCGGGGAATAAAGAACAGAACTACGATGACAAAAACTCCAGCTAAACGTGCCATCATATATGCTCTGACAGGTTGGGTAACCTCTTGGCCTAGTATAGGACACCAATACCACGTGTCTATGCCTGATTAACGCGCTTACCAGACGCTTGCGTACTAACCGCAGAGAAGAAGCGCCCGCAAACTAACCAACGACCACAGCGCGCTGACTCCGGTCACGGTTGGGCGGAGGCGCGGGAGCGGATGGCTTGGTCGGTGAGGAGGGCTTGCTGGCGGACGCGG
>CAZGBQ010000027.1:1991-30845 GCA_964524045.1 uncultured Acidobacteriaceae bacterium | reverse complement strand
AGGATTTGGGGGAGAATCACGAGGAACAGCGGCCTGCGGAAAAAGCGCAGCATCTTGCATGCATTGTAACAGAGCCGAGCAGACCGTGGTGGTCCTGTGGTCAAGCGTGCTACTCGTTTTGAGTTGGACGGAGAGGCAAGTTGTATTAACGAGTCGTGAAAAAAACAGGCACGATCACGATAAGGAGAGCTGTGGCAGGCTACGCGGAGGATCTTATAAGGATTCAACAACCGCCCCTAGCGGGGAAGGTCCAGCACGGGGTTCTGGGCGAAAAAGCCGCTGGGAACGAGCTTAAAGCTGGCACGGTGGACGGGCATAACGGGCCAATCCTCAGGACGTGGGATGTGCGTGATTCCCATCGTGTACCAGAGAACGATGTCGCTATTTTCAACCGAGCGTTCCGCTCGAGTCCACACTGGCAGGCCGTCCTCACCCTTGCTCTGGTTAACGTAGAACCCCGCGGCATACATTTGAGCAGGATCGTAAGGAGTGACCCAAACATGCGCGTTAACGAAACCCGCCCTTTTCCGTATCCAGGAATCAGGCTGAGCAAACGGGAGCGCGTTCTCCCCCGCCACGAGCGTGTACCCGACGGACTCACCCCCGGCGTTTGCCTGAGAGGGATTGAGGATCTTCCAGGAACGGCAGGACGGCAGATTGATCTGCCTCTGGGCTTCTCGTTCGGTTCGCAGTGAGGTTTCCTTCATCGTGAAGGCATTGCCGTAAGGATTGTCCGGGGATGGAGCCAGCGGTTCCACATTCTGTTCGACAATGCTGTTCCTGGGCCCGTCCACGTCCATATCCAAGCGGAAGTTGAAGAAATGCTGATGGTGAACGCCTGCGAGATTCCCCCTTAAGGGGTGGCTGTACAGATCGGCATAGTGCTTGGACGGATTCTCCGTCGACTGAAGGGCTTTAGTCTGGACGAAGCCAGTAAGGATAACTTCCATTTCGAGAGTGCCGTCCTGGTGAAAGACCCAATTGAAGCCGTACTCGTAATTCCCCACGGTTGCGATCCATGCCAGAACGAGCTGGCGGCCTCGGCGCGACTCGTTAAGCTTCAGTTTGTCATCGTAATGCTTCCAGAGCAGACCGCCGTCTCTCTCGTAGAGAGCCATAGCGCGAGGAATCTCGTAAGGAACTCCCTTGTCGTCCGCCAGAACGCCATCGAAGAAAGTGGCGTTCGCAGGGGCGTCGGTCAATGGCTCGAGCGAGTGCGTGTAACCGCCCATGCTGTCCTCGCCCACATCGAAGGCGTTTCTGAAGAACCAGCCCGCGGTTGGGTCTCCGTATGGCACGACCATCTCGGAAAGCGACCCACGATAGAGCACTGACCGTAATCTGCCCCGGTCTTCATAACCCACTGTGTAGAGCACCACGCCTTCACGACGGTGGAGAGTAAAGCGGAAGCGCCAGTTTTGCCAGTGAGCTTCGCTCCCGGACATTTCGAAACCTTGACTTTTGTGCTGAATAATCTCCCCAGGTTTGGATTCTCGGAGGGGCTTGTCCGACGAGATGGCCCCCAATCCTGCGCCCGTCTGGGGGATTGGCACGACACCGGTGTCCACAAATTTAAAGACCTTCCCGGTGTTCAGGTTGACATAGGCAACAACTCCCTCGATCGGACGTAGCGTGGCGCCTTTCGAGCTTCCGCGATAGTATGAAACCCCTCTCTCGAAGCGGAACCCTTGCTCATCTCGTAACCCGAAATAGCCGCCCGCCCAATCCAGAATCACCACATCGTCAACATCCGTGATGCCTCGTTTTTTCATCGCCTCCTGCCAGCGAACATCGGCGCGGATGGCCTTCTCCAGGATCTTTGCATCATCCTCGAGAAGAGAGGGCTGGACACCCGGGACTTCTTTCCAGGAGACGAGAGCCTTAGCCTTGACATCTACGACGGCCTCGAACGTGCGATTGCTGGCGCGTTCATAAGCCACCACAAAAGCCTCGCGCCGCAATGGAGCGTCAGTGCGGAAAGCGGCAACTTCGTCCTTCGAGGGCTCCTTAAGTTCGATGAACGGGAAACGCGTGCTCTCGTTTATTCTTCCTCCGGCTCTCAGAACGTCGACCGTAGCAAGAATTTCATCTTTGCTGAGCGCGTCGAGTGGATGGCCTGTCGGAGCAGCCTGAGCCGCCGGGACGAGAGCCAACCCGAGACAGTACATGAGAAGCGACACCCTTATCGCGCCAAGACATGAGAGTCTGAGATGTGTCATGGAAAGAGGAATTGATAGCATGGTACGTTCACTCCTCTCCAGAACCCGAAACTCCGAGTCTCCTGAAAGTTCCGTGGTCCTGGGGTGAAAGGCTCCATGATACTGACTCGACTGGACGGTTAGCAGAATCTTAGGACAAGCGACCAAACGGAATGGCCCGCCGGATTCAAAGGGAGATGTGACACCTAGCAGCACGCTCTCTCGGCGCAAACAGTGCGGCGAGCGGCAGCGCTAGAGTTGCGGGTTGTCGGTTGGTTTGGGAGCTAGAACTTCCTGCACAGCGGGATCCTTCATAACGACGGCGAAGGAAGGATCGGTTTTTATCGCCGCAAGCTCCTTGTAACCCTCGTCCTTGGCTTTCCGCAAATAAATCAGGCAACGCTCCACGTTGCCTGCTTCGGCATAGGATTTTGCAAGGAGGAAATAAAACCGGCCGCGATCGCCAACCGTGCGGTCCTGCAGGATCGATCCGGTCCTCGAGCTGTTGTGTTCGAACAGGTGGGGATCCATGGCCAGCGCCTGCCGGAAGGAAGCGATCGCATCTTCGTACTTCTTGTCGCCAAAGTAGGCATACGCCAGGTTGCTGTACAGCACCGGCATGTCATTGCGGATAGAAATTGCCTTCTGGTAAGCCTTGATGGCCTTTCCGTATTTCTTCTTCTGATACCAAATGGTGCCGATATTGTTCTCCGCGTCGGCGTAAGTGGGATCCACTTTCACCGCCCGCTCATAGTATTTCAGCGCCTGGCTCAAGGCCGTTTGCTGATGCAGCGCAATTCCCAGCTTATTGAGATAAATCGGGTTTTGCGGATTTTGATCAGCAAGCCGCTTGTAGAGCAACATCGCTTCCCGGTATTCCTTGCGTGCCATGTACAGATCAGCCATTTGCTCATCCGTGAGGTCGGGGTGCACCACGATGACGGAGGACTGCGCCGGGGAAGGAGGCTGCGCTTGCGGCAAACGCGGGGCAAGGGGCGGAGCAGCGTCCGGATTGTCCAGGAGAGACTGACCTGCGGCGGGAATCGAAAGACTCAGGAAGAGAACGCTAACTGGAAACGCCAATGCGGTGCGGGTCATGGCGAATCTCCCTTCTCCGGCTTCGGCTTGGCCTTGTCGGGTTCCTTCTTCTTACCTCCAAAGATACCAAATATCTTCTGCAAAGGGTTCTTTTTCTTTTCGCCGGTCTGGGCGGAGGCGTCGGCGGGAGGCTGGCCCGTCGCGTTCGGCGGCCGATTTGGATCCGAGCGCATCACGACGTTCCCATTCGCATCCGTTTGTGGCTGCTGAGTCTTGGGTTCTCCGCCTCCGAAGATTCTGGAAAGGATAGACCCTGTGGACGTCGCCAAGCCATGGCCGCCACCATGCAACTCGCAGAATTCGCTTGGTGCCGAACCGGCAACGTAAACTTCTTCGCGGGTGGTCGGGCAGTTTGGCGTCGCAAGCTGCAAAGACTCTGGATCGATGACTACGGACTGCACGCCATCGGGCATGGTGAAGTCTTTCACGTCGCGGTAAGCCGACATGTTGGACGCCCGGATCATGAAATCCGCCCAAATCGGCGCAGCTACCGAACCGCCCGGAAGTCCCAGGTCGCGATTGTCGTCGAAGCCGATCCAGATCACGCACAACAGATTCGAGGTGAAGCCGGCGAACCAGCCATCGCGGGAAGTTCCCGTTTTGCCGGCGGCCGGCAAAGTGAATCCGCGCGCGCGGACGCCCGCCCCCGTGCCTTTGTTCAGAACGTCCTTCAGAAGGCTGTCCACCAGGAACGTTACGCGGGGATCCAGGGCCTGATGCGTTTGCGGCGTGAACTTCTCTAGCACTTCGCCCTTCGAGTCCACCACGCTCCGCACGAATTGCGGCTCGGCGCGCGTTCCGAGCGTCGCAAACGCGCTGTAACCCGCCGCCACGTCGATGGGTGTCATCTCGTACGCGCCGAGGGCGACCGCGGGCGTGGGTTGTATGTTTGTCCCAAGGCCCATCTGGCGCGCCACCTGCACGACGCGGCCGTAGCCGATGAGTTCCGCCACTTTTACGGTTGCGACGTTCAGCGAGTTCGTCAGCGCGTCGCGCACGGTCACACGCCCCATGAACTTTTCGCCAAAATTGTTCGGCGTATATTCCTTGCCGTCGAATTCGAACGTGGTCGGCTCGTCGTCGATGGTCGTGGCTGGCGTGATGATCGGCTGCACGTTGTCCACCGCATTGTCGAGAGCCGCCGCGTAGACGAACGGCTTGAACACCGATCCCGGCTGGCGATGAGCCTGCGCGTGATTGAGCTGGCTCTGTCCGTAATCGCGGCCGCCGATTACTGCTTTGATTTCTCCATTTCTCGGATCGAGCGCCACCAGCGCCACTTGCGCCTGCGGAACGGGCTCTTTACTTCCTTTCTTTGCCAGCTCGCGCCCCCACTTCTGATACTTTTTCGCCAGCAGCGTGTCCACGTTCTTCATTCCCGCTTCGACCGAAGCGGCGGCGGCGCGTTGCAGCGCGGGGTCCAGCGTCGTATAGACGCGGAAGTTCTCGCTCAACAGTTCATTTTCTGAGTATTTGTCCAGCAGGTGGTCCTTCACCATGTCCACAAAGTAAGGCGCTTCGCCGCCCGAAATCGCCGTACGTATGATTTTGAGCGGCGCGTGTTTCGCTTCCTGAAGGTCCGTTTCCTTGATGTATCCATTCTCCAGCATCTGCGTCAGCACGCGATCACGCGCTTGCACTCCGCGTTCCGGATGCCTGTCGGCTGAGGAGTAGTAATTAGGCGCGCGGATGATTCCAGCCAGGTAGGCAAATTCCGGGAGCGTTAATTGGCGGATGTCTTTTCCAAAATAGGCCACGCTGGCCTCGGAGAAACCGCGAATCCCGAAGCTTCCGCGATTTCCCAGATACACCTCATTCGCGTACATTTCGAAGATCTGCTGTTTGTTGAAGCGCTGCTCCAGCTCCAGCGAAATCATGGCCTCGGCAAGCTTTCGCCGCCAGTTGCGATCCGTGGAAAGAAAATACGTCCGCGCCACCTGCATGGTGATGGTGCTGGCGCCCTGATAGTGCTGGCTGCTGTGCCGCAGGTCCGCCCACGCTGCGCCGACGATGCGAATGAAGTCGAATCCGCCGTGCTCGAAGAACCGCTTGTCCTCCGCGGAAAGAATCGCGTCCACCAGCATCACGGGTAGATCTTCATAGCGCACCCGCCGCCGCTTTTCGCGCGCGCTGTCAAAGAGATTCGTGATTAGGTCCGGCTCGATCTCCGCGCTGTCCATTTCCGGCCCGCCCTCGAGCGGCCGGATGCTTTTAATGCTCTTCCCGCGGAACTGTACTGCCAGAGCGTTTTTTCCTCCGAAGTAGGAAAGCTTCGACGGCCGGACGTCTACCGTGTTGCCCTGAACGGTGAATTGCCCAAGCGCGTTGGGATCCTCCTGTGGCCGGTATCCGACACGGGTTAGATACCCTGTCAGGTCTTCCGCTCCCCAGGCCTGGGCTGCGGAAATATGCTCCGGCGAGGAAAAGATCTGGGTGGTGTTTTGAAGGATGCCTCCGGTAAGGCGCGCCTCGATCATGCGCGAATATTTGACGTAGTAGTAGGTAAAGATTCCGCCGGCGATCACGAAAACCGCGAAAACCACGCCCAGAATCACCAGGCCGATCGTGGAAGTAAAGAAGCCTCTTTGAACGCGGATGCGCAAAAGTTCTCTCCCCTGGGCTGAGCTTCTATTCTCTCGCAATCGCACGCACTAGAAAAGACGGAGTTGCGCGTTGTGGGGTTGCCGGCTTCGGATTCACAAATTCTCTGGACATGCTGCTCTACAACAGCGATTTGCTCTCGCTGTCTGGGGAAAAGTGCAGTTCCAGATGATACATCATCAGATCCACCGGAACGGTGTACTGCAGGGAAATCTTGACCACGGAATTCGTTGCCACAATCTTGATGTCTTCGCGCTTTGCAGGGATTTCCAGATCCTGGACGACTTTGAATACTTTGTCCCGAATTTGTTCTTCGGTGTAGCGGTTCACCACCGCAAAACGCGCCTGCTCCTGCATGTTGTCCTGGAGCTGATATTCGTTCACATAAGCAGGCACAATCTTCCAGGCCGAGTAAATCGCCAACACCACGATTACGACAACCAGGATGCTCTTGAGCCTGCCTTCTCCGCGTTCGGAATGGCGCTGCAACGGCGCGCGCCGCAGGCAGATGTCGTTTATAGACACTTGAATCATCTCCCCCAGTCGCCTCTTCACGGTCCATCCACGGCCGAGAGGAACGACGCAGAATTGCCCTGTAAATCCAACCTAGCACTAGGACGCAGGGGTGTCGAGAAAATGACGGAAGGCCTGTTTCGGGAAAGCAACGGGCGGTAGGACGGACCTTCTTTAGTCCATTCTTTATGACTTCTATAACTCGCTTCCAAAGGACGGCCTGAAGGGTTCTACTTCACTAAAGGGACGGCCTCCTCGGGCCGTCCCTTCAACCATAGGGGCATAGCCTCTTAGCCCGCAATCCTGCGATGCGCTTTGTTTGAGCCTGGTCCGGCTCGCTCAATCACTGACTGGGGTTGCCAGATAGGCGCGAAAATCATTGGCCGTCCCTTTTGCCAACGCGATGCCTATGATTTGGCCCTTCTTGTTGATGGAGCAAGCCGTTTGAAGAATCACCGGAGTGTCTGCAGGAACGAGGTCATTGAGGTTAGCGATGTTTCCATTTTGCCAGGTGGCTGCGCGTAGGTTGAAGTTTGCGTCCAACGACAAGCCAACCACCTGGCCCTTGTCGCTAATGGCCACGGCGTAGCTGTAAGAGTCTCCGGGGAGAGGGCCAAGATCGGTCATATGGCCTTCGTTCCAGAGGAAGCCATGAAAACTGGTGTCTCCGGTGGTGTCCGAAACACCGACGACCTGGCCTAGATTGTTTAGCCCGGTAGCGAAAATTCCGTTGAAATGTCCGTCGCCGCCGAGATTGCCAAGGTCGACAGGTTTTCCGTTCTGCCAAAGCACGGCGTGCACGGGGACAAGATTTATCTGGTTAATCACATTGAAAGGCCCGCAGCTCCCTGACGCACCGACAGTCTGGCCTCGGTCATTGATAGCGAAGGCCACCCCATCCGGGTCGCCAGAGACCGTTTCAAGTTCTTGGGCGACCGGCTTTGCCGAGAAGAAAGGCTTGTACCAAACCACCGGCTTAAACTCATAGAATTGCGGGGACGATGGGAGGCCCGGGCAAGTCAAATCCTGAGTGGTGTTCTCCGACGAGCCGACGGCCACACCGAAAGTGTTGATTTGCCAGGCTTGACCGTTATTGCCACTCCTATCGCTGCTATCGCGCAGCGTCGGAAGCGCGGTCATCACGCCGTTCTGCCAAACAAAAGGAAGGCAAGAGATGGCTTGGTTGGAAAACCCAAGAGTCTTGAATCCACAAAAGTCTTCTCCGCGTGGGTCTAGTTTGTAGTTTTCCGCCTCGCCTACGACCTGGCCCCAAATGTTCACGCCAAACGCGGCGCTATTCAGTCCCTCGAGTCCGGGGGCACTTATGTCCTTGATGGACTTCCCGTGCCACACGACCGCGTGCGAGACGCTGCTGGCGCCGTCCGCAAGAATCATCTGGCCGCTAACGAATCCATTTGTCGTAAGGACGAAAGGCTGGCCGGGGTAAAGGCCGACTGGGCCGAGGTCGGTTACGGTATAGCGCACAGAAGAACTCAGCTCCTGTGCACGAGTCAGGCTGGCAAATGATGCAAGAGAGCAGCCCGCGACGATGGAAATCTTGAGAATCTTGGTGATCATAAATCCCTCCTATCCAGTTAGGCGCAGAAGGGGGCGCAAAACTATCATTTGGGCTGGTAACTTGAGGGCCGCCCGGCGTTATAATCCCCCCAATTACCTTGAAGAAAGACGCACAAAGCGGCCTGCCGGCGGCGGGCGATATAACTAAGCTGTTGTGCGCCTGGAGCGAGGGCGACCGCAGCGCGCTCGAAAAGTTGACCCCTATCGTCTACGACGAGCTTCATCGTCTGGCGCGCCGCTACATGAGGCGCGAGCGACTCGGTCACAGCCTGCAAACGACGGCGCTGGTCAACGAGGCTTACATGCGGCTTGTGGATTACAAGCGCATGCAGTGGCAGAATCGTGCCCATTTTTTTGCCGTCTCGGCGCAGCTCATCCGGCGCATTCTCGTCGAGCACGCGCGACGCCATAATCTGAAACGTGGTGGTGGCGTTCAACATGTGTCCTTGGACGACGCGGCCGTAGTGGGCGGCAACTGGTCGCCGGACTTAATTGCCCTCGATGACGCCATGAAGACCCTGGCGGAGGTCGATCCACGCAAAGAGCAGGTTGTCGAAATGCGTTTCTTTGGCGGGCTCAGCGTGGAAGAAACCGCCGAAGTGCTCAAGGTCTCAGCTGTGACAGTGATGAGAGACTGGAGCACAGCTCGGGCGTGGCTGTATCGTGAGCTAGTTGGTAAAACATCCGATGGACTCCGATCAATGGAAACAAATCGATAGCATTCTACAGGCCGCCCTGGAACGTCCCGTCACCGAGCGGGCGCAATTCTTGCGACAGGCTTGCAAGGGTGATGCGGCCTTGGAGCGCGAGGTGCGCTCCCTGCTGGCATCTCAGGAAGAAGCTGGTAGCTTCCTGGAAAGCCCAGCAATGGAAGTGGCCGCCCGCGCCATCGCCCAGGGGAAAAGCCGTGGAGCATCGGAAGCCGACGACTCTCTGGCCGGACGCATCATTTCTCATTACCGCATCATCGAGAAACTTGGCAGCGGCGGAATGGGAGTGGTTTACAAGGCCGAGGACGTCCGACTGCAACGGTTGGTGGCTCTCAAGTTCTTGCCGGATGAAATCGCAGATGATCCACAGGCGCTTGGACGTTTCGAGCGGGAAGCACGGGCCGCATCCGCCTTGAACCATCCGAATATCTGCACCATTTATGAATTAGAAGAATATGATCGCCAGCCCGTGATCGTCATGGAGTTGCTCGATGGACAGGGTTTGAAGCAGTGCATCCAAGGAAAACCGATGCCCTTGGAAGAACTCTTGGACATTGGCATCCAGACTTCCGATGCCCTGGAAGCTGCCCATGCGATAGGCATCATTCACCGGGATATTAAGTCGGCCAACATGTTCATCACTAAGCGGGGCAACGCAAAGATTCTCGATTTTGGTTTGGCAAAACTCAGCCCCGTCACAAGCAATGCGGCGTTCCAAACGGCAGGGCCCACGCTGACCATCGAAGATGCACTGACCAGCGCGGGGAGCGTGCCAGGCACGGTCCTCTACATGTCGCCGGAGCAGGTGCGCGGCAAGTCTTTAGACTCACGCACGGATTTGTTTTCCTTCGGTGTGGTCCTTTATGAGATGGCAACAGGCAGGCTGCCATTTCGCGGAGAAAGCGCAGGTGCGATTTTTGATTCCATTCTTAACCGCGACCCGGTGCCTCCAACCCGCCTGAATTCTGAGGTCCCCGCGGAATTAATGCACATTATCAATAAGTGCCTCGAAAAGGATCGCAACCTGCGCTACCAGCACGCCTCCGAAATTCGCGCGGACCTCCAGCGGCTGAAACGCGACACCGATTCACACCGGGGGATAACAGCCGAAGAGGCTGGGGTGGGCCCTGGCCCGGCAAAGCGCTGGAGAGTGATTGTTCCAGCCGCTGCGGCAGTACTGGGGCTCTCCATCGCTGTCATTTACTTTCGCGGCGCGCCGGAACTCACGGACAAAGACACGATTGTTCTCGCGGACTTTGCAAACTCGACAGGCGACCCCGTATTTGATGGCACGCTTCGCCAAGGCTTGGCCGTCCAGTTGGAGCAGTCACCCTTTTTGAGTCTCGTCTCGGGCGAACGCATCCGGCAAACCCTGAGCATGATGAGCCAGCCCGCTGATGCGCGTTTGACTCCGCAACTCGCGCGGGAAGTCTGTCAGCGCACCGCAAGTGCCGCCGTGCTGCAAGGTTCAATCGCAACTCTTGGGAGCCAGTATGTCCTGGGACTGCGAGCGGAAAACTGCCGCACTGGAAAAGTCCTCGATGACGAACTAGTGCAGGCCGCGAAAAAAGAAGATGTATTGAATGCCCTGAGTCAAATGGCCAGCAAGTTCAGGGCGCGCGTCGGGGAATCGCTCGCCACCGTCCATCAGCATAACGTCCCCCTCGAGGAAGCCAGCACCTCTTCGCTCCAGGCTTTGCAGGCCTACAGTATGGGCTGGGAACGTAACGCCTCAGCGGGAGTGGACGCCGGTCTGCCTTTCTTTAAGCGCGCCGTGGAGATCGACCCGAAATTTGCGATGGGTTATGCTGCGCTCGCACTTTATTATGGCGCGGCTGGAGAGTCCGACCTCGCCACAGAGAACATTCGCAAAGCTTACGAATTACGCGATCGTGCGAGTGAAAAGGAGAGATTTTTCATCACTGCCTACTATGACGGCCGCGGAACTGGAAACCAAGAAAAAGCACAGCAAACTTGCGAGCAGTGGGCGCAAACTTATCCCCGTGAATGGAACCCGCACGCTTTCCGATCCGGTTTCACTGACCTAGTGCTCGGCAGATATGAAGAGGCAGCAGAAGAGGGTCGCAAGACTATTGACCTCGCTCCAGACATTTACACTGGATACTTCTTGCTCGGCTACAACCTTGTTTACCTGGACCGCCTGGCAGAGGCTGAAGGCGTGCTTCGGACGACCTCCCAGCGAAAAATGGAGGCTCCTTTCCTGTCGGTGCTGCGATTCGATATCGCCTTTTTGAAGGGTGACGGCACAGGCATGCAACGGGAAATGGCTGCGGATCAAGGAAGACCTGGCGCGGAAGACTGGATCTCTGACCGCCAAGCTTTTGCTCTGGCATATACCGGTCGCCTGCAAGAGGCCCGAAAGTGGTCACAGCGGGCGAGCGACTTGGCGCGGCAAGCAGGACATCGCGAAAGGGCAGCTCTATTTGAAACCAGAGCCGCACTCTGGGAAGCCTTTTTCGGGAATGCGCCCATGGCAAAGCGGACGGCCAAGGATGCACTTGCGCTTGCCAAGAACCGGGAGGTCAAGTACGGCGCGGCCCTCGCCCTGGCCATGTCGGGCGATACTTCTCAGGCCCAATCTCTGGCAGATGACTTGGAAAGAAGCTTCCCTGAGGATACCTCCGTTAGATTCAATTACCTTCCCGCCGTGCGCGCGTCTCTGGCGTTGGGCCATGGCGATCCTGCAAAGGCGATTGAACTTCTCCAAGTTGCCGTCCCCTACGATGTGAGCTCACCACGCAGCGCAACGTTTGCATTTTTCGGAGCCCTTTATCCGGTATACGTGCGTGGCCAGGCGCATTTGGCCGCAAACCAAGGCGCCGAAGCCGCCAGGGAGTTTCAGAAAATTGTGGATCACCAAGGAATCACGATCGGCGATGCGTTCGGTGCGCTGGCCCAACTGGGCCTGGCCCGCGCTTACGCCGTGCAAGGCGACGGGGCCAAGGCAAAAGCCGCCTATCAGGGTTTCCTTGCTCTACGGAAAGATGCCGACCCCGACATCCCTATCCTCATCGAAGCTAAACGCGAGTACGCCAAACTCGCTAAGTAAGACAGACTTCAATATGTCCTCTTCGCTCTGAAGAGATTCAGTAGGCGCGGGCAAAAATGGCGCGGGACGTGGAGGGCTGGCCGCAGTAAACACACTTTCCGCTGCCGCCTTCCTGTTCCAGAGGGATGCAGCGCATAGTGGCGTGGGTTTCTTCCTTGATTTTTGCCTCGCAGTCGGCGCTTCCGCACCAAAATGCGTTTGCGAAACCGGTTTCGACAGCGGTTTTCAGTTCGCTGTAGTTCTTCGCGTCGTGTGTGTTGCTCTTACGAAACACTAGCGCTTTGTCATGCAGGGCCTGTTGAATCTCCACCAGCAGTTCCTGAATCGTCGTGGGAAGATCCGCAAGCGAGGCGCTGATTTTCCCTTCTTTGCCGGGACGATCCCGCCGCGCAAGTACCGCGGACTGCTTTGCCACATCTTTGGGCCCGAGCTCCACACGCAGCGGGACGCCTCGCATCTCCCAATCGTTGAATTTCCAGCCGGGACTTTGGCCCTCGCGTTCGTCGAGCGTTACGCGAATCTCGGCCTTCGCAAGTTCCGCCTTCAGTTTTCGTGCGGTCTCGAAGACCGTTTTCTTTTCCTCGTCCGTCCTAAAAATTGGGACAATCACGACCTGATAAGGCGCTAGCCTGGGGGGCATTACCAGCCCTTGATCGTCGCCGTGCACCATGATGATGGCGCCTACCACGCGCGTGGAAAGCCCCCAGGAGGTAGTCCAGCAATGCTGCAACTGGCCGTTCTGATCGAGATACTTCACATCAAAAGCCTGCGAAAAATTCTGGCCGAGAAAATGTGATGTGCCAGATTGTAGCGCCTTGCCGTCCCCCATCATCGCTTCGATGGAATAGGTGACATCGGCGCCCGCAAATTTCTCCGCGTCAGATTTCTTTCCGGGAATCACCGGAATTGCAGCGTCGCTTATCGCAAAATCAGCGTACGCATGCAGCATCTGGATGGTTTCAGCTTCGGCCTCATCCCTCGTCGCGTGCGCGGTGTGGCCTTCCTGCCAGTAAAACTCCATCGTGCGCAGAAAGAGTTTCGTGCGCAGTTCCCAGCGCACCACGCTGTTCCACTGATTCATCAGCACCGGCAGGTCGCGGTAGGACTGAATCCACTTCGACCACATGTGCCCGATGATGGTCTCGGAAGTGGGACGAATCACTAAAGGCTCGGCCAGCTCTTCTCCGCCGCCAATCGTTACCACCGCCAGCTCCGGCGAAAATCCTTCGACGTGATGCTTCTCCTTGTCGATGAAGCTGCGTGGAATCAGCAGCGGAAACGCCACGTTTTGATGGCCGGTGGCTTTGAAGCGCCGGTCGAGAGCCTGCTGCATGTTTTCCCACAGCGCCCACCCGTAGGGCCGCACGATCATGCAGCCGCGCACCGGCGCGTAGTCGGCCAGTTGCGCCTTCAGCACCAGCTGGTTGTACCACTCGGAAAAATCTTCTGCGCGTGTAGGAAGCTTTTCTTCGGCCATGCGGCGGTCTGCCCGGTCCTCTCAGCCGGAATAAATCGTGCAATGTAAACTTGAAAGCGTATCGGACGGGCATCCGAGTGTCAACGAAACAGCTTGGTAGCTTTGAAATTCACGTCTCGCATGGCAACTTCGGCCCAGCGACCTGCATCGCAATCGCTAGCCTGGCGCCTAACCTGTCTCTGAGGTGTGGAATGCACTCAAGTTCGAGCTCTTCCTCGCTCTTCGTCTCGGTTTTCAAACTCGTCGCTCTCGCATTCTTCCTTACAGGGATCGCCTCACCAGGCAAAGCCCAGGATAAAGTCGAACTCTATGGCGGCTATTCCTATTTCCGCGCCTCGATCGAAGTCGCGCAGACCGGGCCCCTTGGCCCGGGCACGCCCTGCCCGCCAAACTGCGGGACTCCACCACACGTTGGGCAGAACGCGAATCTCAATGGTTGGGAGCTCTCCGGCCAATACAAGTTTGTTCCCTTTCTCGGGGCTGTCGTGGACATCGGGGGGAACTACGGCTCGCTGCATGGCGCCAGCGTCCGCGAACACACCTTCCTGTTTGGTCCGCAGGTGTCGCTTCCAAGGAAAGTTTCACCGTTCGCGCACGCCCTGATCGGCGTGGCCAAGGAATCGCAGGATGCGTTTTTGCGCGGCGGATTCAATAGCCTTGGATCGGATTCGTCCTTAGCAACCGCCGTCGGTGCGGGCATCGACGTAAAGCTAGTTCCCTTCGTGAAGTTCCGCCTGATCCAAATCGACTATCTGCGAACACAGTTGCATGGAACCACGCAAAATCAGCCACGTGTGTCCGCCGGCATGGTTATTCACTTTTGATATAGGTCGCCTTTGGCCGAATCTTTTAGTTCAAGCCACAAAGCAGTTGGGGCGCACTGCCTGAGGAAAAGCAGTGCGCCCCAATTTCAAGCGAGATTATTTCTACGACCGCGTCAGCTTTGCGCTACCGGCCGAAGCGCCACACGAGGCCGCTTTGCAGCCTCACGCTGTTCTGCGAAGCCCCGCTGTCGTGCGTGTAGAGGTACTCGACCTGAATCGCCCGGAGCGAGACATGACGGGTGAGCGTGATGTCTGCCCCGCCGCCGGCGGTGATCGCCAGCGCGTTGGTTGACTGCGAACCCACGCCCGTCACACCGGCTGTGAGCCGTTCGCCCCCGAATAGCGCCTGGACAAACGGAAATACCCGTCCGTGAGAACCAAAACTCAGCCGTGGGCCGAACAAGTAGTTCAAGGCATGCGCGTTCGTGCCAGAAGGCAGGCCTGTAACCTTGCATCCGCCGAACTCACCGACGATGCCAACCCGCGGCGTCAGGTATGCTGCAAGAGAGCCTGCGCCACCTTGGCAGTTGACCCCAGGAGCGCCGCCCCCCGGATTAAAGCGGACGTATTGATAATCGCCGGAAACCTCAACCCCGCGGCCTTCCTGCGCCATTGCAGAAGCCGCCGCAAAGAGAATTAACCCACATACAATCATTAACTTACGCATTTCTTCCCTCCAAGATCTACCAGTTTGGACCCCAATGGTACTGTTACTATCCTGGTGGCTTGCGACCTTTTCCACAAGCTCGCTGGCTGGCATGGTTTCGTATGCGGAACTTGTCCTTCATGCCAGCGGCCTTGGCCCATCGGCCAGGCGCGTATCCTCGGTCTGCCAAAGGCTGAGCTGTACCGCTTGCAGCAATCCAAGGCCAGCATTACTATCGCTTTCGCTCCGAATGCATTTCTCGGAGCCAATTTCCAGCCCGTGACCATCTCTGAGGGAGAAACCTCACCATGAAACATCTCTCACTGGCTTCCCTTCTCGTCTTTTTCGCCGTCCTAACCTCGCCCTTTGCCGTGGCGCAAGACTGGGCCAAGAACGCGCTCGCGAAATCGCCGCGGCATGCCGAGTGGGTCACCGTGAAGCATGGCGACCGCGCGGTTCAGACGTTCGTGGTCTACCCCGAATCGAAAACCAAGACACCCGTGGTGCTGATCATTCATGAAATCTTTGGGATGACCGATTGGGTTCAGGACCTGGCCGACCAAGCCGCTGCTGCAGGCTACATCGCTGTCGCGCCCGACTTGCTCTCCGGCATGGGACCCAACGGCGGGCGCAGCAGCGATTTCGCAGGAGATGCCGCGCGCGAAGCGGTGGGCAAACTGAATCCCGATCAGGTGACCGCTGACCTGAACGCTGCGGCAGACTATGGGCTTAAGCTACCAGCCTCGAGCGGCAAGCTCTTTGTCGGCGGCTTTTGCTGGGGCGGCAGCCAAACGTTCCGCTTCGCTACCAATCGCGCGGATTTGGCCGCGGCGTTTGTGTTTTATGGCGGCCCGCCGGACAAAGAAGCCATGGCGCGCATCAAGGCTCCCGTGTACGGCTTCTACGCCGGAAACGACGCGCGCATCGACGCCACCATTCCCGACACGACCGCGCAAATGAAAGCTGCCGGCAAGACCTATGATCCGGTGACCTATGAGGGTGCGGGGCACGGCTTTATGCGAGCGGGCGAGGCCCCCGACGCCTCCGACGCCAATAAAAAAGCCCGCGACGATGCCTGGGCGCTGTGGAAATCCCTTTTGAGCAGGTAGCAACGCCTGTCAGTGAGGAGCGTTTCGAAAGCTTCTGTTCGGCTGGCGGGAAACGCGCTTTGGCCGCACTACTTTCGCGACGATGCCGCACCGAGAAAACTTCGGATCAAAGCCACAGTTTCGGCCGGACGTTCCTCCATTAACCAGTGACCTGAGCCCGCAACAACCGCTTCCTGAACATTGCTCGCCACATGGCGCATGATTACCGCCTGCAATGCGCCGAAAGACTTCTCACCTCCAACAGCTAGCACTGGCATCGGCAGCTTTGTCTGCTCGAAGATTTTGTTGTCCTTCGCGTCTTGCGAAAACGCGGTGAACTGCGCAAAGCCGGCCCTCATGCCTCCCGGCTGCGCGTACGTCGCAGCGAAGAAGTCTCGCGTGGCTTCGTCAGGCTTGCCGCGATCGCCCGTGAAGTCATTCCAGATGCGGTCAAAATAGATGCGTTCCCGGCCCGCTACAAGCCTCTCCGCGTCCGGCCCATGAAAATTGAAGTGCCAAACGCCCGGGTTAAGCAGTATCTCGTTCCACGGTTCGATCCCAGGGATCGGGGCGTCCATCACCACCAAACGTTCCACTTTATCCGGATACATCGCGGCGTAAGCATAAGCCACCATGTTCCCAATGTCGTGCGCCACAACGAAAGTCCTGTCGTATCCCAGCGAGGTCACAACTGCGCGAATGTCTTTGGCCTGAGTCTTCTTGTCATATCCGCCTTCCGGCCGCGACGAGCGCCCGATGCCACGAAGGTCCGGGACCACCACTGTGTGGTCCTTCATCAAGTCCGCCGCGAGCGGCGCCCAGGAATCGCTGTTCTCTGCGTACCCATGGATGAGGACAACCACAGGCCCTCTTCCGCCGGAACGCACGAAGATCTCCGCACCTTCTGGACTATGAATCGTCGCAGCGTGGAAACTCGACGGCAGCGATGGAGGAGATTGGCCAAAAGCCGCTGAAGCGGCAAGCAAACTAACAGCAAGAACAAGCATGTGTCGAAGCATGGTCCCTCCTGCTAGTACACGACAGAATTCTCTGAGAGAGAAGACAACACGCATGTGGGCGCAGCCAAACCCTCTGCGCGGAGCTGAGTCCGAAAAGGTGTCTACAGCCGCGACACGAGGAGCAGGCCCACACCAATCGCCACCAGGTCTTCCGGCACGCCGATCAGCATGTCATGTACACGAAGTTTCTGAACCAGCCCGACCCGCGCTCGATAGCCAGCGAAGGCCCCCGCGATTCCGCCCACGCCTCCCAGAGCCGCTCCTAACCAAAGAGCATTGCCGCCGGCAACGCAAATGCATGCTCCCGAAAGACCACCCATAAGAATGCGCGCGATGAGCGGCCCTGGAGTGGTGCGCGCAGGAGTTTTCGGCAGTTGGTCTGTCACCAGTTCAGCTAGGGCTGCCAGCGTGAAAATCGCAACTGCCCAAATGGAACCCATCCAAGCCAAGGCAGAACCTTGGAGGTTAAGCCATCCGAGGCGCGCTGCCCATGCGACCACTGCAGGAGCCGTAAACGACCGAAGACCAGCAATCACCCCGATCCCGAAGGCCAGAAAGAGTGGAACATTAGAATTCATAGCAAGGTCCTTTCCTTCTCGTGCATCTTATCGCGACAGCCCGACTCGGTGGAGAAGCTTGGAGAAGCGCAGGCCGTAGCGCATGGCCGAACCGCAGATTTCTAAAACTCGCGCCTTATGGCGGCGTAGAGTCATTTCTACACCGACGCGGCTGAAGATGAAAAATTGTGCATGGTGGCAGCGCGGCAGAACTCCAGAATGAGAGGATGAGGATTCGCTTTCGTAGATCTGGCCTGCGGCATGCGATAAGCATCGAGGCAATGCGAACACCTGTCAAATCATTTGATTGCATGCCGTCGGTCTATAGAATTGGACCTGGCAAGAACGCAAAACGAATTAGAAAGCAAATGACCGCATGAAGAAATCCTTTCTGAAAGCGGCGACTTCAGTCTGGCTGATTTTTCTGGTGGCTCTGGGTGCGCGGCTCGGATTCGCGTGGAATCAGGAACGCAAGATTCCGGCTGACGTGCTGGCGCCGGCGTCCTTCGCCCAAGAAACCGGAAGCATTGCGTCGGCGTTGGCCTCGGGAAAAGGATTTAGCTCGCCATTTCTGAAAGAGACCGGGCCTACCGCGTGGCTGACACCCGTTTATCCCCTGCTGGTGGCAGGCATCTTCAAAGTGTTCGGGATTTTCACGCGCGCTTCCTTCTTCGCCGTGGTTTTGTTTAACGCGCTTTTTTCCTCCGGGGTGTGCCTGGCCATTTTTCATGCCGGAAAACGCGTTGGTGGCCTCGGGGTAGCGAGCGGTGCAGCTTGGCTGTGGGCCATCTTTCCCAACGCCGTGATGGTGCCCTTTGAATGGGTGTGGGACACGGCGCTCTCCGCGCTGCTTGGCGCTCTGATTCTGTGGGTGACCTTGAAGCTCGCCGAATCGACGCGGTTACGCGACTGGTGCGCGTACGGCCTGCTTTGGGGCTTCACATTAATGACCAACCCGGCGCTCGGATCGCTACTGCCGTTTTTGCTGGTGTGGGCAGCCTACCGAGCGAATCGCGCGCACCGCAAAACAAAATTTCGAGCGATAAAGCTGGCGCTGTCTGCAGCGGGTATCGTGATTCTGTGCTGCTCGCCGTGGACTGCGCGTAATTACATCGTCTTCCACCGGCTGATTCCGCTGCGGTCGAACCTGCCGCTCGAGCTCTACATCGGGAATAACGA
Organism: uncultured Acidobacteriaceae bacterium; assembly: GCA_964524045.1. GTDB lineage: Bacteria > Acidobacteriota > Terriglobia > Acidiferrales > UBA7541 > Acidiferrum. The sequence goes on along the minus strand of CAZGBQ010000027.1, from coordinate 12,287 downwards.
AAACTATGCTCCGCGCGCTCCCTGGCCGGCAAGGATCACGAAGGAGCGAGAGCTGCTGCGCTACTTCCGCATGGGCGAAGTGGCGTTTATGGACGAAGAAAAGCGGAAGGCGCTAGCGTTCATACGTGCGTATCCTGGCATCGCATTGAAGCTGACAGCAAAACGCTTCGTCGCATTTTGGACGGGACTGCCGGACCCGGTGCAATCTTTTGTGTCGACAGACTCGCTACTGGTGCGCGTCTTGCTGGTTTGCAACGCACTGGCGGGCCTAGGCGCATTGCTAGGAATTTTGACACTGCTCTTGAAGCGAAGCCCTTACGCCTTTCCCTTGGCCGCATATCCGGTCGTGTTTCCGTGGCTTTATTACCTGACGCACCCAAACTTGCGCTACAGGCATCCGATTGATCCCGTAGTTCTGCTGCTTGTGGCGATTGCAGTAGGAGGTTTGTTGAGGCGGTCGCGCGAGGCCAGCGCAACCGCAGGTCAGGTCAGACTGTCTGCCAAGCTGTGGCGCAGCATGCTGCGCCACTACAACCGCACTAAGTCAAGGCAGCCCAAAGGCGAAAAGCGCGGTGCCCGCAGCAATGGTCACGTATTGTTTGCCATCGATGGCGTAAGTCATCGGGCCGGCGTAGACCGCTGCGCCGCACTGGAAGTGCCATAGGATTTTCCCAGTGGCGGCGTCGAGTGCCATGAAATTTCCTTCCGCATCGCCGCTGAAGACAAGCCCGCCGCCAGTAGAAAGCACGCCGGACCACGACGGCGAGAGATGCTTCAGCTCCCATTTGATTTGGCTCGTCGCGGGATCGATGGCGCGAACCGCGCCCCAAAACGGCTGCGCGTCGTCGTTCGGGAAATAGGCGCTGCCGTAGTAAGCGTGGCCGGCGTCGTAAGGCTGCGGCGCGGTGCTGAAGATGTCGCACTGTTCGCGCGCGGTCACATAGAAGAGTCTTGTCCGCGGATCGTACGTCGGCGACATCCAGTTGGTCGCGCCGATGGCGCCGGGGCAAACCGGCACGCCTGCCAGCGTGGGCGAAGCTTCCTTGCGCTCCACGGGCACGCCGTTCACATCCTTCGTATTGCTCCAGGTGACCTTCCCATACGGGGTGGCGGAGACCAGCTTTCCATTGCTGCGATCAATCACGTAGAAAAAGCCGTTGCGGTTTGCCTGGACGATGAGGTGGCGATCGCCGTCATCGACCAGCACAGGAACTTGTGTGGCGTCGTAGTCATGCTCGTCGTGCTTGGTGAATTGAAAATGCCATTTCAGCTTGCCGGTGTCAGAATCGAGAGCGAGTAGGCAATTGCTGTAGAGATTGTCGCCGGCGCGGCCTTCGCCGCGGTTCGAAGGCGAGGGATTGCCGGTGGTCCAGAACGTGGTGTTCGTTGCGGGATCATAAGTCCCCGTGATCCACGCGGGCGCGCCGCCGATTTTCCAGGAATCGCCTTCCCAGGATTCGTGGCCGGGCTCGCCGGGCGCAGGGATGGTGTAGAAGCGCCACTTGCGCGCTCCGGTAGCAGCGTCGTAAGCGTCGATGAAACCGCGAATCCCGTATTCGCCGCCGGAGACGCCGATGAGCACGAGATTCTTAATGATCAGCGGCGCGAGCGTAATACTGTAGCCTTTGTTGTAATCGGACCCACCGACCGCGTTGACGTCCCAGACGACGTTGCCGGTCTTGGCATCCAGTGCGATGACGTGGGCGTCAAGCGTGCCGAGAAACACTTTGTCGCCGAGAATCGCGAATCCGCGATTCACGCGGCCACAGCAAGGGCGAATGTCCGGCGGCAACCCGCGCTGATATTGCCAGATGGGACGGCCGGAGCGCGCATCGAGCGCGAAGGCGCGGTCGTCGGACCCGGTCCCATAAAGGACGCCATCGACAACCAGCGAGGTCGACTCATATTTTCCCGTGCCCATAGTCTGGTAAGCCCACTTGGGAACGAGCGAGGAGGCGTTTGCGGTATTAATCAGCTCGAGCCCGCTGTGGCGATGGCCCGCGTAATCGCCCGAATACATCAGCCAGTTTTGCGGCTCCTTAGCGGAATCAAGCAGCCGCTGCGATGTCACCTGCGCCGCTGCCAACGGAACAAACCCTGTCGCCGTCGCCAACAGGACAAGAACCGACACCCCTGCCACTGTCATTCCGAGCGAAGCCGACCGGCGCTTTTTCTTCTCCTTCGCTCTTGCGAAGGGCCGGCTTGCGCAGTCGAGGAATCTCTCTTCGATCGTCCCCTTCGTCGATCCCTTCCTCATTGCACACCTGCCAATTGCAGGTACGCAATCAGATCCTGCAGATCTTTGTCGTTCAATGTTTTTTGATCGTAAGCAGGCATTGCAGATTCGCGCCGTTTTTCGAAGGAGCGCAATTTGGCTTTTTCGAACAAATGCAGTTGCTCGCGCGTGTCCAGCATTTGCAAGGTGAATTGATCTTCGTTCAAAACGACGCCGCTGAGTTTCGCCCCATCCGCGGTCACCACCGAAACGGATTCATACTCCTGAGGAAATTCTTTCGTCGCCTCGAAAATACCTTGCGCCAGGCGCCGGCTGGGATTCCGTAGCGACTCCACGAGATACTCCGTCGAGCGCGACGCCCCGGTAGAAGTGAGGTCTGGACCGAGGCGGCCGCCCTTCCCTTGCATCATGTGGCAGGTCGAGCACGCCGCCGAACCGAAAAAGAGCTCTTTGCCGTGCTCGGCATTTCCGGAGGACTGCGCCGGAGCCTTCACCTGCACGCTGCGAAGATAGGTAACCACTTGCCAGATTTCTTCGTCGGACATGCCCACGCCAATCCCGCCGTTGGTCGCCGCAGGCATGGCCGTTCCAGCAATTCCGTCATGGATGTTGTGGAACATTTCCGCGTCGGAGTCGCCGTGATGCTTGTGTGCTCGCGTCAAATCCGGGCCGCGCCCTCCGCCGCGCGCGCCCAGCCCGTGGCAAAACGCGCAGTTTGAGCGAAATTGATATTCGCCGAGCTTCGCGATCTTCGCGTCGCCCGCATACGGATTCTTTTCCTGTGCGAGAAGAGGGCAGCTTCCCGCGAAATATGCCAAGAAGGTTAGGCAGACTGGAAGGAAGGCCCAACGAAACACGTTGCCATTTTTTCGCCGAATCGGCGTAGGCAGATCCAATTGACGCATAAATTCCCAGCTCCTCCAACGAAAAACACGGTTGGCGGCAACTATACCATTCTGCGCGAGCGGCCATGGCTCAGAATTCTGTGAAGAAATGCGGGCCTACGCGGAGTGCGAGGAATTGCCATTCCGCAACTTCATCCGATAAAATCGGTGCTCAGTTTGCCCCGCGCCAGCCGCAGTGAAATGAGGACAAGGAATGACCCAAAGCACGCCCGCCAATGACCGCATGAACCGTCCGCTGGACTCCGTCGATCCACAGATCGCGGATTTGCTGCGCGAAGAAGCGCGACGTCAGGCCACAGGACTAGAGCTGATTCCCTCGGAGAATCTGGTTTCCGAAGCCGTGCTCGAAACCATGGGCGGAATTTTCACCAACAAGTACGCGGAGGGTTATCCCGGAAAGCGCTATTACGGCGGCTGCGAATACGCGGACAAAGTCGAGCAATTGGCGATCGATCGCGCGAAAGAACTCTTCGGCGCGGAGCACGCCAACGTGCAAGCGCACTCCGGCACTTCGGCGAACGTTGCTGTTTACATGTCCATGCTGCAACCGGGTGATACGGTGCTCGGCATGAATCTGTCGCATGGCGGCCACTTGACGCATGGGCATCCACTGAATTTTTCTGGCCGCATGTACAAATTCGTTGCCTACGGTGTGAAGAAAGAAGACGAGCAGATTGATTATGACGAAGTCGAGAAACTTGCTCACGAGCATAAACCCAAAATGATCGTGGCGGGAGCGAGCGCGTATCCGCGAATCATCGATTTCGAGCGCATCGGGAAAGCAGCGAAAGCGGTAGGGGCGATTTTCTTCGTCGACATGGCGCACATCGCGGGACTCGTTGCAGCGGGCGTGCACCCCAGCCCGGTGCCGTACGCGGAGATTGTCTCCACCACCACGCACAAAACGCTGCGCGGCCCGCGCGGTGGCCTTGTCCTTTGCAAAGCGGCCTTTGCCAAGGAATTGGACAGGCTGACGTTCCCCGGAACGCAGGGCGGTCCGCTGGTGCACACGATCGCAGCCAAAGCAGTTTGCCTGAAAGAAGCCATGGAGCCTTCCTTCAAGGAATATCAAAAACAAGTCCTAGCGAACACGAAGGCGATGGCCGCGGCCGTAGCCAGGCGCGGATTCCGCATCGTCAGCGGTGGCACCGACAATCACTTGTTCCTGATCGAAGTACACTCGCGCGGGATTACGGGTTCCGACGCCGAGAAAGCTCTCGACCGCGCGGGAATCACCATGAACAAGAACGCAATTCCCTTCGATCCCCTGCCCCCGATGAAGGCCGGCGGAATCCGCCTGGGCAGCCCGTCGGTAACGACGCGCGGGATGCGAGAGCCGGAAATGGAGCAAATCGGCGGCTGGATCGCCGATATCTTGACGAGCCTCGGTAACCCAGAAATCGAACAGCGCGTGCGCAAGCAAGTTGCCGATCTTGCTGCGCGATTCCCAATCTACGAGGTACGCATGCAGCGGGGCAAAGCCCGATTGGAGCACGCGCGCGCTTAGACTGCCTGCGCCAGCAGGCGCATCCCAGTCGCGGCACGAAACGTTTTTTCAGGGCACGACACTACTTCTGCTGTGGGTCAAGTTCTTCATTCGACATGAGCATCGCCAAAGCAACAGCCGACTTCGAGCAATGGCTGGCGAAGCGCCTTCCCCTTGTGCGCCAGGACATCGCCTTGAAACACAAGCACATGGCCGAGGCGGCGTTTCCTTTCTTTCGCGCGACGTTTTACCGTTGGCTGCAATTGTGGTCGGAAGTCTGCCCTGACCTCGCCAAGGCACCTTCGGTTTTGGCCATCGGGGACCTGCACATTGAGAATTTTGGTACCTGGCGCGACAACGAAGGCCGTCTTATCTGGGGCGTGAATGACCTGGACGAGGCCTGGCCGGCTCCCTACGCGCTGGACCTCGTGCGGCTGACTACCAGCGCGTACTTGGCCATCGCGGGTGAGCACCTAAGCCTGTCGCGGCGCGAAGCGGCCGAAGCAGTCGAAGAAGGCTACCGCGACGCGCTGGCCGCTGGAGGCAAGGCGTTCGTCCTGGCGGAGCACCACCAGTGGCTTCGCGTGCTGGCCCTCGGCAAGCTACGCGATCCCGTGGCTTTCTGGGAAAGGATGCAGCAAAACCCTCCTTACACTGCCAAGCCGCCGGACGAAGCGCGTAGGCTGATCGAGGGGTCCTTTCCAGCTCCATGCCGGGCGTACCAGTTGAAGCGCCGGATTGCTGGACTGGGGAGCCTCGGACATCCGCGAATTCTTGCGCTGTCGTCGTGGCAAGGCGCCTTCATCGCCCGCGAAGCGAAAGGCATTCGCACTTCCGCCTCGGCTTGGTACAAAAACTCTTCCTCGAACGAACTGTACGGCGCCAAGCTCGTAAACTCGGCCATCCGCGTCAAAGACCCCTGTGTGTGGTTCCAGGGACACTGGCTGGTGCGGAGGCTGGCGCCGGATTGTTCGCGGATCGAGCTTTCTTCCCTGCCCAAAGAAAGAGACGAATCGCGCCTGCTCTACGACATGGGCTGGGAAACCGCGAACATCCATTTCGGAACTCCCAAAGCCATACCGAGCGTAAAGCGCGATCTCGACTCCCGCCGCGCCCGCTGGCTGCACAAAGCCGCTAAAGCCATGTACAAAGCCACTCTAAAAGATTGGAAAGCCTGGCGCCGCGCCTGGGCCAGTGGCAAGGGATGAGAAGCAGAGCGGCGTTGAACTCTATGCACCGCGAATCTTGATCGGGTACTGAAACCTGCTTTAGCGGGGGATCGATTGCCTTATATAGTGTGGACAATCCACTGGCTGGACGTAAAAAACGTTTCCCCCCAGCATTGCTGGAGATGGGCCTGCCGGTCCGTTCAGGGCATCGGAAACTTTAGCGCCGCTTGGGGTCGGAGAAATTGAACGAACTAACGGCGGTAAGGACAATCAGCATCAAAATAGCACCTACTAGGATATAGACAATCAAGAGCTTACCTCTTTCTCTGCGGAAGACTTATTAGGCGCATCGCAGCCGACAGAAGCCGTGCCCATCTCTCCTTCCTGCCCTTCTTTCCAGTGATGGTGCTGATAGCGTTCCGGCTGGTTTCGTCTTGTCGTCTAATGTCAATGCTTCCGACCATCGCGGCCGGTGCCATTGTTAGCCGCAGGAAGATAGATGCGAGGGCGACATAGTTTTTCCGCATTTTCGCACCTCAGTGTATGGATTGAGGGCGAACTCTGTCCAAAGACAGGTAGCAACCCACGTACCACTCTCGAAAGAACCTAACTAACTGAAAGGACGGGGACTAGACAGCCGACTAACGGAATCCTGTGTAATCTCTTCAGGCCTCGGAAAATCTGAGCTACTTTGTGGTCACGGGATGAGCAATTCATCGTGGGGTGATAAGACGATCTGCCGTTCCGGTACCCACTTGTACGGTTTCCGCGTTAACGCGTTAACCAGGACCGTGGCCATAACTTCCGAGTTGCCGACAATCCATTCATAATCAAAGCCACAGTGCAAAGTTTCCGTTAACGCTCTATACAGACAAATTTGAAACTGGAAGGAAATGACACGTGACACGAGATGAGATTCGGCAATTGGCCGAGGATTGGGTTGCAGCTTGGAATGCTCATGATTTGGAAGCGATCATCAGCCATTATGATGAACGAGTCGAATTGATCTCGCCAGTTGCCGAGCAGTTTTTAGGCATCCCTAACGGAAAGGTAACTGGTAAAGCCTCCCTCAGGGAATACTTTCAGCGGGGACTGGAAGCTTACCCCGAATTGCACTTCGATCTGAAGGATGTCCTGGCGGGTCTGAACAGCTTAGTGCTGTATTACACGAATCAAAAGGGGACGCGCACGGGTGAGTTTATGGACTTGGGCGCTGGTGGCAAGGTAACACGGGTTGTTGCCCACTACAGCATTTAGCGCAAGCCGGAAGAGTCGATAACCCGTTGGTCCCGATTCCTGACGGATCACAGGCTACACGGAAGTTGGCGGGCATTCTGATCTCAGTTTCCGGTTAGCCGACCATTCTCCCGGAACTCGAAGAATTGGAGTCAATTCAGGTTCACTAGTACATCAACCCGTATGCGCTTAATGACAACCCGTCGAGGTCGACTGGTCCCATTCACCACAGGACACGTCTCTTCTCATTCACGTCTGCCTTGGCTCAACGTTCGAGTTTCGCCGAAAAAATTGGCGGGGTCGTATTTGTTCTTGAGGGCGACTAAGCGAAATAGTTGCTGGGCGGGCGGCCCAGACGCTGCGGCCTGAAAAGGTCTGGGTGCCCCATCACGCCGGGTTTGCGTGTGGGGATTTTTCGGGCTTTGACACTACCTCCACTACTCCATAAGCCCTTCTCGGAATCTACCGCTTGCATCACGAGGCGGTACGAGCCGGGTTTTAGGTCATCCACTTTGACCTTAGTCCCAATGGGAATGACTGGACTGCCCTGCTTGATGAAGTCATCGCAGCGCACGTCTAGCTGATGACGTCCGCCTGAGAACCATACCTTAGTGCCCCGTATCCGTGCGGTTCGTCTGCGGCACGCGTACGGGGATGCTTTCGACTCTTCAACTTTGAACTCTTAGCCTCTCCGCACAAACTACTCGCTGATGTCGAAGTCGACGGTGCGGTCGGGCGCGTGATTATTTGCAGAATCCACGGCCTGCATCACTAATCGATACGAGCCGGGTTTCAGGTCATCCACTTTGACCTTCATCCCAATGGGAATGACGGGATTGCCCTTCTTGATGAAGTCATCGCAGCGCTGCGCTCCGGTGGCAAAAAGTTTTTTCCCGCTGGCGCGCTCCACGATGGAGTAGCCCATACCCACCATCGGAGGCTTTTCCGCAGTCATTAGCGGCTCGTAGATTTCGCTGTAAACCACTACGTTGTCCGTATGCTTGAAGCGGTTGCTTCCCGAAGGAACGATCTGCATGCCCTTCACCACCAGCGGCGTGCGGTCTTCGAGCAGCACGGCGTCGAGGCTCTCCGGAATGTCGTTGACCTTTTGCGCGGCGTTGGTCAGCGCCACGCCGCCCAGGCCGAAATGCTTCCCGTCGTATGCGTCAATAGCGAGCGGCGATTCGAATTTGCCGAAGGCATCGCCGCCCGCGCTCAACGCCACTGCCAGTTTGTAATTGCCCGACGCAGCGTCAAACTGGTTTTCGTATAAGTACGGCGATTTCGTGAACTCTTTCCACTCGTCTTTTTCGAGGTCGAGGTTCACGGTGTCGCTGAATTTCGCGCCAATGGTTCCATCGGGGCGATACGCGATGCCCAGCACGTTCAAGCTGGCGTGATACTTCCCTTTTTCTTTGTTGAACTGGAACGCATCCGCCGGGATTTCCATCGCCAGGTTCACGCGCGCGGTGTTTGGCGCGGTGTAAAAATAAGGAAGCTCGAGCACGCCATGAATCGAACCCGGCTGGCTGCCCGCGGCATGCGCCTCAAGCTGCTTTTCGAGCGGCTTGCCTTCGAGGACGTTGGCCGTTCGAACGTTGCAGTAGCCACTGCGCGCGCGGACGCTGAGCCCGCCCCGGTTCATTTTCACTTTCAGCGTGTGGCAACTGCCTTCCGCCGAGTCCGGCGGCGCATAGCCGAGAATGTAGAACGCATCCTGTTCGCGCCCGATGCGCTCGAGGCCGCCGAGCAAATCGTTGGTGTTGTAGATAAAAAGACCGCCGGTGCCTTCGGCGAGGGCCGCAAGAATCTGCTGGTTCGTCGAAGCCGAAGGCGGAAACGCAGGAACGATCGTCCGCGGCTGGTTGTACGGCGAATTGTAAACATTCGAACCGCCAAGCCCGCCGCCTCGCGTCCCCCCGCCGCCGGTCCCGCCGCCGCGCGTTCCACCTCCCGTCCCTCCGCCCGTGCCGCCTCTCCCTCCTCCGCCCGTGCCTCCTCCCGTTCCACCTCCACGGCCGCCGCCACCAGTTCCTCCGCCGCCCGTCCCGCCACCGCCCGTTCCACCTCCGCGGCCGCCGCCGCCACCCGTGCCCCCTCCTCCTGTTCCACCGCCACCGCCGGTGCCACCTCTTTGCGGATCAGGGAGCGCGTAGGAGGCCAGCAGGAGCCGCGGACGCGATGAGGACGCGCGCGCCGGCTTACGAGACGAAACTGCGCGGACTTTTCCGGATGGCGTCTTGTTCAAAGAGCTGGCGCTTACGCCCGAAAACAGGCCGCGCGCGTCCAACGCGTAGATCGCTACGTTGGATTTGTTGCAAGCGTCGATCGTGGCAGTCAGTTCCGCCTGGTTCTCCGTGGTGAGAGGAAAACCGCCGGAAAAGAGAATCAGCATCTTGCGCCCTGGCACGGTGCGTAGATTTTTTGCCAAGCTGCGCAGCGCGAGCAACATGCTGCGCGCGCCGAAATCGGCCGCGGCATTTCCAAGCGCCGACATTCCAACGGCCGTTGGAACTGTGGAGGCCACGGTGACCGCATCCGCAGGCGGCGCGTTGGGATCCACCGCCGAGCCTTTCACTCCCGAAACGGCAGCGCGCAACAGATTCGCGTTGGCAGTGAAATTCTGAACGATGCGCAGCGTGCCGCCGAAATCCACGACGGCCATCAGGCGATCGGGACCTGCGTTTGCTTCAATGAATTTCTGCGCAGCCCCACGGGCCTGAATCTGATCCGGGGCAGCCATCGTGGAATTGTCAAAGAAAAGAATCAAATAATGTCGCTGGCCATTGGGCTGCGTTACTACGTCCGCGCCGGAGGAAAAATTGTTGATGGCTTGCTCTTTATTGTCCTCGAAAACTTTGAAATCGTTTTGCGCGAGGTCACGGACATAATTTCCCTTTTTATCGGTGACCACCGCATCGACGAGCACCAGCTTTGTTTCTTTTCGAATCACCACTCCTGTCGGCAACTGGTCCGCCGGAGAGGCGGCTGGCGGAGGAGCCGGTTGTTGGGCAGGCTCCTGTGCACGCGCAGAGAAGGCATTTCCATTTCCAAACAAAACAGATGTTAGCGCTGCAGCCAGCCAATAAATTTTCGAGGCGCTCCGTTGTACTTTCATGTTCCCCCCACCACCACCAAATTTACTTTCTCTCGAATCTAATCGATGTCCCCATCCGATCTAGTAAGGAATAACTACCGCGCCATTGCGAGCTGCCATCTGCGCGCCTTCAGCGTCGCGGACGACGAGGCGGACAAGATAAGTTC
>CAZGBQ010000027.1:0-1891 GCA_964524045.1 uncultured Acidobacteriaceae bacterium | reverse complement strand
GCTGCCATCTGCGCGCCTTCAGCGTCGCGGACGACGAGGCGGACAAGATAAGTTCCGGGCTTCACGTCGAAGCTGGATTTCACGGTAAAGCCCGAATGACTCAGCCGGTCGTAAGTCCCGTCGCGCAATTTCATGTCGATGATTTTTTCCACGCCGGTCACATACTGCCCGTTTTCATCAAAGATGCCAGTCACGATGGTCAACTGATCGTTGCTGCGGCCAAGCGCCTTGCGGAAGTGGATGGACCGCACATCCAAATGCGTCAGCACGGCAAGACGGGTCGCTTCATCTTTCTTGAAGTATTGTGTCTGCAGGTCCACGGGAAGATCGTGGATTTCCTCCTGAGAGAATAACGCCTCTTGAATCTCTTCCTTGGTGGCTTCGGCGGGGTCAGTGTTGGAACGCGGAGCGAAATAGCCGTGCCGCGCCTGGACGGTGTATTTTTCTTTGGGAACGAGCGCGACCTTCAAGGTGTGGAAACGCCCGTCGAGTTTGAGGTTCTGAGGAGAGAAACCTAAGAGATAGGAAACGGCCGGAGCCGCACCGGCCAGGCGCATGGCCTCATCGACGTCATTGCGGTTGTGATAGAAAGTGCCACCGGTGCCATCCGCCAATTGCGCCAATACATCTTCCTGCGCGCTTTGCGCGGTGACGCGGTACAAAGACTTGTATCCCGCAGTGCGAAATGCATCTCTCGGAGGATTGGCGATGTCGCCCATTACATCGGGCGTATAGAGGCCGCGCGCATCAATGGTGTTGATCACCACATTCGCGCGGGTGGCGCGGTCGACTAAGTCTGAAGTTTCAGTCCGCCAGGTGCCGAGAATGTACCCTGGGGAGACGAGAACCATGATGCGCTGCCCGGGCAAGTTGGTCATGCGCCTCAAGATGTCTTCAAGATGGCGGTTTGCAAACTCCGACTCATTGTCGCCCTGGGTTACGGTCCGCTGAGCGGCTGCTTGTGCCTGGGCAAGGGCAGCGGCCCGCATGGTAGTATCTCCGCCAAAGGCACACTGCAGCGTTTCTTCCGCCGCAACAGCAAGAGCCTGCGTGTCATTCCTGTTGACAATTAAGTCCGCCTGGTAATAGTTCAGGTCCGGACAATCCGAGAAACTATGCTGCGTGAGGGGCCTAGGCATGATTGCCAGCAGTGCTCTCTCGAGCAAGGCATGATTGTCCGTAAAATCCTGCGCGAACTGGCCGGAAGTGGTATTGATGGCCACGCGGTCGCTCGCGGACAGAGCGCTGAAAAACCGCGTCGCTGAATCGCGCACGAATGAGGCGTCCTGCAGGGACATGTGGATGTCATCAAAAACCATGGAAACAAAGCGTTGCGGCAATACAGCGGCTTTTCCTGCGATGGCGTCTGCGCTGGACGATTCGCGTTCGGCAGCAGAAGAGTTGAGGGCCGAGGCAGTGTGCGATTGCGGTGTCTCGATGCTGAAGGACGAAATGGTTTGCAGTTTGCGCCCGTCGTAGAGTTGGAAATCTTCCTTCTTGAGGTTGGAAACGACTTTGCCTTGCGCGTCGCGGACCACGACGCGAACCAGCACATTGTTGACGCGGACCTTGAAAGTGGTGGGTGTGTCGCGGCTGGAAACTTCTTGCGTGTCGCTGGCGTTGGGAGACTGGGCAGGCGGCGCGGTTTGGCTGGGCTTAGCAGCTTGGTCCGGAGGAGGAGCGGTCGGCGTTTGCGCGGCGAGGCAGTTCGTGAGAGTGAATTGGCCGCAGAGGAATACCGTCAGGACAAGGTAGCTTGACCCCGGGAATGGCCGCGAGCGAGACATCCACGCCCTTCTGACTCTTTGCATCCGCGCGCAACGGCTGCGTCGAGGAGTAGGCAGCGCGCGGAATACCTTGAAGCAAGCCGGTGGCTCGACTATACGCTGGC
>CAZGBQ010000026.1:0-31107 GCA_964524045.1 uncultured Acidobacteriaceae bacterium | reverse complement strand
ACCGACTCGAACGGTCACGTCCCTTTCGGAACTACGGATTTTAAGTCCGGTGCGTTAATTATCATCCTATTGATATTATTGATATATATTTTCTAGTAGTGAGATAGTGGGCTAGAGAGTGGGCTAAATCAGATGAATGATTCGCAGATCGGGATGTTCAAGAAAGCCCCGTTTTACAGGCGTTTTGGACGCCTTCATGCTGAGGCTTGCCACTAGGCCACGGGAGGCTGTGATGCCAAATTCTCGCCCCGATGTGACGGTGTGTTGGCACGTAGCTCAACAGGGCGATATTGGCTTGAGGTCCAAGCGAGCCCTCTACGCCATGCAGCACCGCCGTACGCGGGAGATCCTCTATCTCGGAAAGGCTGGCAATTGCAGTGTCGGCGAGCGCCTGCGCTGCCGCTCGAAGAACCAAGTTTGGGAATACCTTGCAGAGGTCGGCGTGAACGAGTGTCGCGTGCTTCTTGGCGAAGTAACCTTTGCGCCAGGGTCCAGATATTCCAATGACAAGCTCTCTGATCTGGAAGGGTTACTTATCGCCGCCGTTGACCCGCCCGCCAACATCTCGGGCACGAGATCGCGGGTCACGCGCCCCTGTTGGCGTGTGGCATGTCGTGGAAGTTGGCCCGGTGGCGCAGTGACCTATGTAGATGGTGGGTTCTAGCTGCCTAGGTATAGGTTGCGCCAGCAACCTGACCAACTCTACCTAAGCTCGGCGCGTATTCTCTTCGATCGCCAATACCGCTCGAAGAATTGCGCCCAAGAACAGAATCGCAATTCCAACCAACACATGAATCGGAGCCTGCGGATCGTGCGCGCCGTTTGCACTTGCGCCCACGGTTATGAAGAAGATCAAAAAGCCACCGCCGATACCCATCCAGGACAAATAGAGCAGGAACCTCATGGCAACCCATCCCATTGCAGACGGAACCGTAGCTCCGCGGCAGGAAAGACCGAAAAAAAACACTATCGGCCGCACCATCTCGAAGCGAATGGCTCAGGAGGCCAGGCTCATGCCGCGCCTCGTGAACAATTTGCTGTATTTTGTTCACGGCGGGCCGAGCGTACGCTCAGCGCCACTATTGTGAAGTTTGGTTGAGAAGAGAGGTGCGGAAACTAAGAAGCCTGAACAAGGTGATCAATGAAGGACCTAAGTCTCGGGCTCCGCGGAGTCGTCAACTGCTCGGCAGTTCCTTGCTCCGCTATCTGCCCCTCGTCCAAGAATATGAAACGATCTGCGGCGCGGCGCGCAAATCCAAGCAAATGGGTTATAAGCAAAATTCCAACACCATCGCCCTTCAATCGCTCCAGTTCTCGAAGAAGGACAACTATCTGTTCGACATCAAGTGCCGAAGTGATCTCGTCCAGCAACAGATATGATGGACGGAGGACAAGAGCACGAACGATAGCCGCACGTTGCTTTTCTCCGCCGGAGACTTGACGCGGCAGACGATCAATGAACCCTCGCATTCCAAATGTCTCGATGAGTTGAGCCGCATACGGATCGCTCGTGCCCCCCCCTCTTAGCGTCAGAGGCAGCAAGATATTTTGCCGCAAAGTCAGGTGCGGCCATAGCGAGAGGTTCTGAAACACGACGCCTACGCGAGGGTATATTTCACGCCAAGTTTCGGGCGCGCTGAGTTGTGCGAACATACGGCCATCAATCTCGACCGAGCCAGAGTCCGGCGTCTCTAACAGTGAGATGCATCTCAGAAGAGTTGTCTTGCCACTTCCGCTCGGACCAAGAACGACCGTTAGCTCGCCAGGCGCAATTTGAACCGAAACATTCTTCAACGCCGCGGCCCCGGAAAAGGTCTTCGAAATTTGCACCGCAGCCAACACGCACTCACTCCGCCAACCAATTGATTAATTCACCAAACCACCATGGAAGCGCCGCTCAAGCCCAGCCGCGATTGCGTTCAAGGGCAAGGATATGCCCAGAAATAGCAACGCCAGGGCTGTATAGATTTCAATGGGCTTATACGTCTCCGCATTGATACGCTGAGCGATGCGAAATATTTCGTCGACCGAAATCAAACTAGCGAACAAGGTCATGTGCAATATGGACACCTGCGTTCGCAGAAGCGACGGGATGACCTGACGTAGAAAAATAGGCACCTGGATGTATCGGAAAATCTGGCTCGTGCTGAGACCGCAAACTATGCCTGCATAGATGTAGTCCGGATCGAACGTCCGAAGCGCATTTCGAACAATCTCCGACACCGCTGCAATGCTCAAAAGCGCTAGCACAAAGGACGCGCTGATAAATGGTGGAATCACTACCTGTAAAGCCGCCTGGAGCGGGTAGTGAACCCAGAAGAGAAACACCAAAACGGGAATGCTGGAGAGGACAAACGCACCCGACCGAACAATTGAATCCCACAGAGCCGACCGCGACGCCAGAAAACCAAACACTACCCCAGCTATAAGGCCCGTTGACCACGCAATACCGGCCAACTCCAGCGTCGTGGCAAGCCCCGAGGCGATCCCTTCGCGATAGTCAACCAGTATCCTCCACATTCGACACCGGACTTACTGATAGGGTCGATATGGATTGGCGACCAAATAATAAGACTCGGGAACCGAGTCATGTTTCTTGATCGTCTTCGAGACGAAATCGCTATTCACGATTTCGGTAATGGCAGAGTCGAGTGCCGCCTTGAATTCATAGTCACCCCTTTTTACCATGAGCGACTCAGGAAACACGCGAATGGGTCGCTCGCCGGCAATGTTGCGAAGGGCGCCGGGGTTTTTTGCCATGTAACGGGCCCCAATCTGGGCTGCGAGGAAGGCGACGTCAGCTTTTTTCGACTGAACCTCAAGGAGCATCTGTGACGTATCGGAGACCTGCGTTAGCGATACAGGCTGCGCGGCAGGAAAATCCGATTTTGCGATAGTCTCCGCCATTTCGCCGTCAATGACCGAGATACGAACATCACCCCGATTAATCAAAGTTCTATCGGAATCAAATCGATGATCGTCGCTACGAACGAAGACGCCAACTCCGGAGTAAAACAGTGGCAGCGTGAAATCGGCGGCCTTGCCGCGTGTGGCGTTCCGCCAAATACCCGTTCCGACGACGTCATATCGACCCGAGTTCAGCCCTTCGATCATGGTCGACCATGTCACTTCCTCGGTCCACTCCACCTTCAGGCCCGCGCGCCGGCCAATCTCGTTCACGATATCGACGAAAATGCCTGAAAGCTTGCCCGTATTCGGGTCCTTGATGATGTTGGGAGGCCGTACGAGGTAGGCGGCACGGATCGTCCCTGAGGTTAGGACGCGATCCAGAGTCGACTGCTGAGCCGACTGCGTCGGGCGCGAACAAGAATTGAGGCCAACCGCCAGTCCTACAAATACCACGCAAGCAAGTATCGCCATAATGGCAACCGACTGTTTCCGCATCTTGACCTCTTCACATGTCTCTGATCTTTTCCCGCATTAATATGGGCGGGGACACTAAGACAACTAGCGCGTTTGCGCAAGAACAGCTCGATTCTGTTCTGGGGGATTTGTTTTCGCATCTCAGAAACTTGCCTCCAGAACAACGCGTCCAGATCGCCACATCGCTCCTGGAGGTCGGACATCTTCAAACCGCATTTGGGTCCGGTGCGCTGAACAAATTGTTGGGCGAAGTTAAGGCTACGAATACCGCAAAAAAAAGGGCGACGACAGCCGACACCATTAAGGAAGACATAAACCGGATTCATGCAATGTTCGGTGATCTCGGGCTCTCTTATCTGTCTGCGAATTACTGGAGCCCGACGGTCAGCTACCGTCAATCGATGGTTGCCTGCGAGCCGGCATTCTTCGATACACCGCTTCGCAAAAGATATGCCATCGCATTCTTCGATGTCACATCGCGGGCGGAACAACGCGCTACCGACCTCTCCATTGTATCCAGAAAGAATTACTTTTCGCTCGTGCAGTATCTCGCGAAGCATGCGCAGAGACCCCTCACGACGCTAACGACATTTGGCCGAACATACGTCGATGTGTCTACGCGTTCATCCGAAGTCGCGATTCACATCGACAATGATCCCGATACCGGACCTCCGTTCGCCCGCGCGCTGGCAGACCACGTTCAGCGTCTCGCCTTGGGAGCTGAATCCCAAGGTGACAAGAAGATGCTGGATGATTGCCTTCTCAGAGGCAAACCGTCGGAGCGCAGTAGTTGGTTGGAAAGATTGGGGGAAGAGTATGAGGATGTCTTTGAGCAAGCATTCATGGAGACGGAAAAATCCGACGCGCAAATCTCCGACTTGCATGAACTCACCACGGAGTTGCGCCGGAAATTCGGCGACAACGAGCTGACAGCGAAGCAAGTTGCGTTTTTGCTTGCGATGCAGGTCCTGTGGCAACGCGCCTTCCAGGGGAGCCATCTATATGCATTCCCCACTGTCGTAAACAAGGAGCGTAGCATTCTCACTGCGGGAGCCACGGTCGACATTCAAGACCGTGACCGTTTGAGCAATTTCGGACGAAGCCTGTTTTCCAACCTCCTGTTTCTCGATTATGCGTCCGAGCAGGTTGCCGGTGTTCGGCGCGCTTATGACAGCTTTGTCGCCCACAACTTGCCAAAACTCGTCTTCGCACCCGCCACGGCGGAGCTGGAAGTCATCGGACGAAAGCTTGAGCACAATCGTGATCTCGCTGCCGCTGATGTCAACGAGGTGATCCACGAGGTCGATCGTCTAAAGACGTTGTTCGGACACTACGAATCGCTGATGGGCCGTCTGCGTATGTTCAACGCGGACCCCGAGCATCCCGGTCTGCCGACACGGGCCGAGAGCACAAACTTTGAGCGAGACATTCAACGAAGTTTGGAATTGATGTTCGAAGTGCTGCAAGGCCGAGTGCTTGATCCAGATTTGCGCGACCAAGTGAAGTTGGCGTTCAACGGTGGGGAACATCAGCAGTTTTCCGCTGATCGGGAAATCGTAATCGAGATACTCGTGAACCTCATCAGCAATGCAGTCGATGCGATTGGGCCAGGGCTGCTGGCTGACGGGCCGCAGCGAGCGATAGTTCAGGTTAGTGTGGCGCGAACGTCAGCGGGAATTCAATTTTCCGTGCGCGACCATGGCGAGGGATTCGACCTAACAAAACTTCTCGCGTTAAGAAAAAAAATAAAGGAGTTTCGCGACGCCGACCAGGATCGCTGGAGAACCCTGGTGGACGATATTCTCGACAGACACGACCTAGCGATGAATTCCCTGGAACGATCGGGCGTAGGGTTGCTGTTGTCGATCGCTTACTTGAACCAGCTCAGATGGGACGGCGAATATCGCAATCGGCCGGGCGACATCATTGTCGAGAGCGCGACTGAGAATGGTTCGAGGCTCGACGACGGAACCGAGATCACTATCAATATACCAGACGCAGACACAGCGGCCGAAACCAAGCAGCCGGAAGAACAGATTCCCGTCGATACCGGAACCGCCGCTGCGGCATCGGTTTGCGTGTTAACGACGAACGAAAAACTCTTCCAGGCATGGCAGCGCAAGCTGCGACATGCGAAATGGACACCGGACCTTCCATCTGCGAGAGAGCACGACATCGTCGTTATCGATGCCGAGTTTCGGAGCGACATCGAGCCCGTCGACTTTTCGAGCTTAAACGAGCTCGACACCGCCCAGTTGACCGAGTTGTTTCGTGATCCAGATCAGTACGACAAGCTGCCATTGAGCGTTCGCGCCCTGATGGCTTTCGACTACATGCGAAGGCGCGGCGGTAAGCCAAACGTCCTTGTGTTCATGTGCAAACACCCAGAACCCCAATTGATATGGGAACTCCTTCGGGCTGGCGCCGATCAGGTATGTAAACCCAACGAGATTGGCAGGTGCAGCGAACAAATGCAGTCGCTTTCAGGCTCCCAATCGCGTCGCGCCGATGTCGCGTTTTCTGCCGCCGCTGGCAAGCAGGATAAGAAACGTCCGACAAACAGAGTGCTGGTCGTCGAGAACAACCGGTCGGTATGCCTATCGCTGCGCAAGAGACTAAGCGACTTTTGCCGCCTTTCCTTCGTGGGCGCGGAAAAGCCAGGCAACAAATTTGTTGTCGACGCCGAAAAAGCCTTTGCGACGTATGCGAGCCTCCAAGAACGGGACGGTGTATTTGGCGCGATCATCAGCGATCTCGCGCTCGACGAGAAGAGTGAACAGTATGTCCAAGAGAGGCTAACTCAGGGAACGAGAGACGGCATTAGGATCGTGCGACCCACTATCGACGCGATGAAGAAAATAATGCACAGCGCGACCGAAGCTGGCGATCCAGCTCTTCCGATCATCTTTCTGTCCGACTTTGTTTTGTACGGGTCGGTTCTGGGGGAGATCCGGCGCGAATTTGGACCTGACACAGGCACCTATCCAAAAAACCAGAGAGGCTTTGCCGATCTGGAGAAGCATCTGCGAAGAATCCTCCCACAGGCAGGGCAGAATGGTGGATGAGTTGAACAAGCATCCGGACGTCGTATTGTTCAATGTCCGTGGCGAGATGTTAAAGCGCGTTGTTCCGGGCGTGGAGGAAGCCTTCGGCCGGAAACCCTGTCAGGTATTTCGCCCATATCAAGATGACATCGCCAGCTTAATGATAGCTGATCGAAAGGAGCCGAGATCGAAAGGAGTGTTCGTTCTTGTGGATTCCAAGGAGAGCGATGTGCGCAATAATCTCCCCTGGTGCCTAGCGCATCTTGACCGCTATTTGTGTCGCGAAGTTCTGGCTTCCAAACTTCTCATATGCATGCTGGGTGAAGAGGTCGATCGCCGAATTCACCAAGCGTTCAAGGACCTCAGATTTAGGGTCGATAAAGTATCGCCGCCGAAGAAGGGCGAAAAGCCAGAGAGGTTTGTCAATGACTTGGATGGCGTTTGGCGCAAATTCCTGCAACAGCCGGAAGTCGATAAGGCTCGAAATGAAAAGACTATAGGTTTTATAAAGAGAATTTTCGACGTGTCCTACTAACTCAGGCGCGAAACACTCGGAGGGAAAATTGGAGGGCCGTCGCGGAAGGGTGTGGCTTTTTGTGGATGAGGCCGCCAAGGCAGTTTTTGGAGTTGTCGTGCCGGTATCGCTATTGTTTATGGCTGTGATGCTTGCCGCTGGCGTATGCGAGTTGTTGGAAGCGATGTGGACGTTTGACTGGCCATGGAGACGTCTCACCGACTTTTTCAATCACCTAGTGTTCGGCGGCGGCGGCGTCATCGTCCATTCCGATCTTGTTGCGCACGCCGACGTTCGCCCGATGCCAGGTGCCGAGTCGAGCATAGGATCGACCATTCTCGCGCTGGAGATGTTCATTCTCGCGCCCCTTCCGTATCTCGTACTCGAGGGTATGGCGCTTCATGTGACGAAGCACTCAAACGAAAAAGACTATGTTCGTGCCAAGGCGGATGCGAGTCTTCCGAAAACAAAGGCCATCGTCGCAAGCATTCTCGTGTCGACAGTCGCAGTGCATATCGTTGGAGACGTACTAAATCGAGACAAGCTGAATTGGGGAGTTGCGGCGTCCGAACTCCTGATCATCGTGGTGTTGACGGGCTACTATGTTCTCATGGAAAAGGCGGCGAGAACGAAGGAGGCTCTTGCCGCAAAACTAGAGAAGGCCGCGAAAATGGAGGAGGAACTCGCGACACCGGCGGGTCCAGCGTGAGGTTGGCTAACCCGCCCCAACCTCATCCGCCGCGCGGCATTCATTCGCTGGCCGGCGAATGACCTCAGGGCATACGCCGCACGCCACCCGGCCCTTTTGTGCGAACCAGCGGCACGTACTGCGGATACCGCACTGGGGGAGCGTTTCGGGTCCTGTCGTACGCTCGAAAGTCTTCACGGCGTGTTCGATGAGTCCGCAGTGGCCGGCACCGCCGTCACGCCCCTTCCACTGCACGCATTGGTGTTGAATGCACGGGCCGGCGAACCGCAGGCGGTTCTCGATCGGAATCGAGCCTGCCGTCAGACCCTGAATCAAGTTCGGCGTGACTGGGACGTTGGGCGCGAGATAGGCCATCTGTCCCTTGTCGGCCACGACACCCAGCAGAACGGATCCCACCTCCGCCGGAGCGCTGGGGCAGGTGAGCGGCTTATCGCTCAAGAGATATCTCCGGGGACTTGCCCGGAAGAATCATCGGAACGATTTGCTACGTCGTTCGCGGGGTCGACGATGTCGGCCTCGTTCGCAGCGTTATCTCGTACCTGTTCTTCGCGTTTGTGGCTCCCGCCGCACACCGGATGTTCCGACAAAAAATCAGAATTGAGTGCAGCCGGCGCCATTCCCAGGAGCACACGCGTGACGGTCGCGGCAATTTCACCGTTGAGCTGCGCTTTCTGAGCCCCAGTAAGTTCAACACCAGATACAGTGTGCACAAATTTGTGTGTCGGCATTTCGTGTCACCTCTGACTACATCCCACCATTAAAACAACAAGATTCCACTAACCAATTGGGTCCAAACTTTGACTGATTGTTAACCCACGACACATTGGTACATCTTGTTTGCCCGCACGAAAAGCCGAATTATTGGTCCGTGCCGACCGGACCGTCCTTGACGGCTTCATCCAATCCGAGGCTTGGGATGCCTAGTTATTTGTTCCGACTATTCCTATCGGACAATTTCGCCTCGCGCGTCCGTCTAAGCCAAAGGATGGGGCAGTCAGCCAGTCGAAGTCCCTCCGCAAGACCCACTTGCCAGTTGAAGGCACCAATCCCAAAGCGCGTGAAAGGAGCTTGGGCTGGGTCAACTCCCCACGTAGCGTGACCAATGCTTGCTCTTGGGCCGAAGTCGTCAACTTCGTCCCAAACAGAATAATATCCGGCTATGTCTATTAAAGCGTCACCGGCCACCTCTTGGCCCCCAAAGGCAACGAATTGGCTCTATCCGGTATCGCAAGCTCCAACGAACTCCACGCACGGCGCGCCAGGTTGCGCTCCTCGTCGCCTATCGCACTTGCGTATATCGCGGTTGTTTCAATGCGAGCATGTCCTAACCACCTCTGAACAATATTCAACGGAACTCCTTTCTGTCCAGCTTCCACGGCGAACGCATGTCGTAGTGCTTTTGGCTTGCATAAGCTCTCAGTAATTCCGGCCCTTCGCATAGTTGTTTTGATCACCTTCCAACCGTTCGTGCGGCCCCAAGGCCAAAGCCGCTCCTCTTTGCCGATGCCGTACATCGTGAGAAGCGGGATCAGAGTGCGCGGCACGGGCACGGCGCGAAATACCTGCTTCTTCCTCTGCTTTAACGTCTCGAAGATGATCGCCTCATCGGCGACATCTATCCGGTTTGTCCTGAGTGCCAAGACCTCGGATATGCGCGCACCCGTAAACGCCAGCGTGAGGCAGAACGTCGAAATCGGTTCGGGTTCTCTGGAGGCAGCATAGACGAAGGCCAACCGCTCCCTTGCGATAAGATATTTGCGGTTTCCGCGATTGTCGAAGAGTGTCGCTGTCATAGCATCGATCCTCCCGCTGAGCGTCGGAAAAATCGATGCCAGCCGATTGACGCCGGAAAGGAAGAGTGAACAGAATACAGCATTCTGTTCACCGTTAGCGAACCCACCCGAGTCGTGTCGAGGCACTTCTCGACAGCGTCATTGCGGGCTTAATGGCCTTCCACCCCACTTTGCGAAATACTGCCGCCAAGTGATCTTGCCTTCACAAGCGGCGACGAAATCAGCCCCCTGCGCCTCGCACATTCCCATTGGGCGTGTCGGTGCCGGTACAGATGACAAGACGCATTGCGCCGCCGCACGAAACGGATACTTCGAAGGTTCGCAGTGGCCAACTGCCCTTACCGGCTCCGGGTTCGGCCGCGCCCCGGAGCCCGTCCGGGGCGGTCTGGCTCCAAGTCGTCCCAATCGCTCTTCGGAGACGTATCGCGTTCATCCATCAACCGGGCAATACGGTCAGTGACCTCGCGATCTTGCTTGCGATCAAGCGTGCCTTGACGGCGCTTGTGTTCTTTCAACGCTTCCGTTGTCTGTGAGACATAATCCGCGCCGCTCGAATAGCTCTTCTCCGACTTGGCTTCCCGTTCCTGGCGCAAGCGATCATCGACGATCTGCTTGGCTTCTTTGAAAGCTGGAACATCGTCCTTGTTTAAGCCTGACATGAAGGCCCGCAAATCAGCAGCGTTCAGCCCCTCGATGCGACGGGCGAGGCTATGATGCCCTCCGGCTCGATCGAATATGACGAAGTCCCTTCGATCGCCCTTGGCCAGCACATATCCCTTATCGGCGAGCGCCGCTCTGAAGCTCTCTGCATTGTCGCTTGACCGGTGGAGCTGTGTGACCTGGTCGCGAACGTCCTTGCCTTTGATTCCAGTCCGTTCTTCCTGCCTTAACTCCGCGCGAGACGGGGTGCGATCGGGACGCTCCACGCCCTCACGTTCGTGATGCGCTCCCTGCACTCGGGCGTGACCGAACCGCCGTTCCAGTTCGCGCGAGACTTCCTCGTGCTTTCTATAGTTGTGGCTGTGGGCGATCGCCCTCATCTTGTCGATATCGATGCGAGACCAAACGACGTGGATGTGCTCGCGGCCAAATTTCTCGTGAATGACGACGACGCGCGCATGTCCAACGAGGCCGAGGCGAGCCTCCAGAAGATCAATGGCCTCCTTGCGTTGTTCCGGCGTGAGACGGTGAGGTTGTTCGGGGCTAATCGCAGCGTGATAGAGCGACTTCTCACATCTGGTGCCGGACGCGACCGCCTCCATCTCTACGAGCGCACCGCGCAGATCGGACGCTATCGTTCCGCGTGTCTCAAGCAAGGTCACCCGTTCGTTCTTCTCGGCGTTGCCGAGGTGCGCTGCCAGGGAGCCCGCTCCGGCGCGCGAATTGCCCTTGACAATCATGGCTCGCGACCCAGCGCGCGCAGGATCGCGTCCCTGAGTTCCTGAAGCCCCGCGAGGGCCGCATCCAGATCGCCGGCATAGACCAAGACACCGGAATTCGCCGCCTTGGCGAGCTGATTGAGATTGCTCCCGATCTTGCCGGCCTCTCCAAGGAGCTTCGCAAGCTCCCTGCGCTCGACCGGCGGCCGCCGAACCTGACGGGGCGCCGGCGCACCCAGGAGCGCCTGCCGGGCGTAGCTGCTTGGCGTCAGACCGGCCCTATCGGCGGCGTCATCCAGGACTGCGCGCTCCTCCTTTGAGAACCGGATCGGCAGAACTCGGCTCCGGACGCGCTTCTCGCTGCCGCTTGTCATGCCCGATCCCGCACGCTAGCAAGCGGCAGGGCATCACTTGGCCGGGGTGCACGGGGCTGGTAAGCCCCTGCCAAGTCGCGCGGTGCGCGAGCGGGATCGGCGTAGTCCGGACCGCGACGCGTATTACCGCGCATGGCTTGCCCTCAAGCTTATTCTTCGATTTTGCCCTTTTCCCCTTACCCAGGCGAGCATCACAGCCCCCTCAAATTCGGGGGATGTGATGCGGTGGCAGGGCAGCTACCACCCATCCGGCAATCGCTCGGAATATGGGAAAAATACCACATCCAGCATCCCGTAAGATATCCCAAGAAACTGGTAGACCGCAGGCGCGCCAACGAAATCAAAATCTCAGTTTTGGAGTACGACAGCTCGCAGGCTTCGGTTGTGTTCCATCTGGCGATTACCTGCAACCGAGGGGCCATTGAAGACGGGGATCAGAAATGGGGGTCGAAGGAGGCGGTGCCGCGTCGGCGGAGGCCGTAGAGGAGTTTAAGCGGGGCGTAGACCGTGAATACGGGATCGAAGTCGAGGACTACTGGCTTCTGGCGATGGCCCACTATCGCGCCGCCTCGAATATGGGCCTCAAGGTCGCCTCATCCGTACTTGCGCTCTTGGACGACCGGCGAAAACGTCCCGATGCTTACCGCGATGCTCTCGCCGCGTCCGGCCTCAATCCCGAAATGTCTCTTTGGCTTGCAAGGATTGAAAAGGCCAAGCGGGCTTACGATATGCCCGCGATCGAGGACGCCTGCGCGCGCATCGACACAATCCTCGAACTAGCCGTCGCCAACGCACGGATATGGAAAGCCTCAATCGGGCGCGATCTCAAGACAGCGCTCGGGTGTTGCACCGAAATCGCAAACAGCGTCGAGGGATACATCGCACCTAAGGCCTGCTCCTGGCTTGGGCAGGCTTATGCGCGCGGCGAAGGTTACGAAGAAAACTGGGTTGAGGCCGTCAAATATCTGAAGGTCGCGGCGGCGTCCGGCGATGCCGTCTCGCAAAGATTACTTGGCATCGCTTACGATCAAGGATCGGGCGTCGATATCGACCACGAGCGCGCGGTTGAACTATTTACCAACGCGGCGGACTCCGGCGACGGAGAAGCGAAGTTTCACCTCGCTTGCAGCTACTATCTCGGGCGCGGCGTGAACCGTGACCTGAACACGGCGCGACGCTGGGCCGAGGACGCCACAGCGAGCGGTGATCGCACCGCCGGAGGTGCAGGCCATTATATACTCGGCCTGATCTACGAAAACGAAAGAGACGCGCCGTCAGGTTTCGCCGAGGCTTACCGACACTATCGTCAAGCCGCTCGCCTTGGAATTGAGCGCGCCGGGCAACGTGCGCGGGACGTCCGGCAGAAGACTAAAGGTCTGCGCATCGGCTGGAAGGAATACTCGCTTCTGCTGCTTTGCGCCTGCTTCCTCGCAGCGTTACTTATCCCGAGCAAAATACCTGTCGAATCCACCCCGGTGCTTTGGGCGGCGGTACTGGATTCGGCCCTGTTAGCTCTATATTTCAGCGCGCCTGCCCTCGGTTACCAATCACGCCGACGAATAGCTGAAAGGTTCTTGAGCGCGCTTAAGGCAGGCGCATTTCCGGTACGGATCGGAGGCGCCCTCTGGGTTACAATCGACCAAGCATTCTGGCGCGCAAGTTATGTCAGCGATCGCGGTGCTTTGGCCGATCCCGCTAGCTCTCTGGATCTTCGCGAAACCATGGAACTGTCTTATCAGCGTTTGCGCGGGCGCTGCGTTGCCGTGGCTATGCTTGTCCCGCTCGCGGCGAGCGTTGCATCTGCCTCTACCGAAACACCGGCGATACCCGTTGTCTCCGTTATCTCTTTGCTTGTGCTTGCCGCTACGGTCGCGCTTGAGGTCGCATATCGCGCAGGCTTCCAGCTCATACCCGGTGCAATGGCCCTCGATCCCGACCCTCAGGTCATTTCGAGGGCCGAAGTCGAAAGCCAAAAGGCGCACGGCGATGCCGATCTGACCAAAGAGCTTGAAGCGGTTCAAATGGCGTCCCGAAAGAGCAAATCGTCGAGGCTAGAAGACCGGGAGTTCTGAATGCGCGATCCCGACAAACCGCTCGGCGACGCCGGATTGACCGGCGAGCAGGAAACTTCCACACGCCTAGGCGAGCGCAACAAGTCGAGCATCTATCTGGGCCGTTACTACGACGCCGAGAAAGAGGACGCCGCATCGGAAATCCAATATGGCGGTGAACGTCACATCCTGATGTTCGGGCCCAACGGCTCAGGCAAGGGAACCCGCTTTCTCGTTCCAAATCTTTTGCGCGGCTTGCGCGAACAGTCGGTTATCGTCATCGACCCGAAGGGCGAGCTCGCCGCAATTACAGCCGACGCCCGGCGAGCGATGGGACACAAGGTGTTCTTCCTAAATCCCTTCGGCGTGCTTGGACTAAAGAGCACGCCGTTCAGCCCGCTCGCGCGGCTCGATCCGGACAGCCCGACCTTCATCGACGACGCGTCGGCCATCAGCGAGGCGCTGATACAGGAAGACAGCAAAGACCCCCACTGGTCGCAGTCGGCGCGCGGTCTCGTAACCGGCCTCATCATGTGGGAAGTGATTGAGGCGCGGCGTGAAAAGCGCGAGCCTGTGCTTATAAACACGAGACGAATGTTGACAGAGCCGGAAGAAAAAGCCGTCCGGCAGGACAGTGCCGGTCAACTCCAAAGAATTCCCGTGAAAGGGTTACGGGCCACTGCGGGGTTTGCATGCGATTGCGGCGATATCGGCGTCGAAAGCTTACTCGGTCGTTTTACAAGAGAACCGACGGATGAGATTTCCAGTATTCAATCCACCGCCGACACACAGACCAGGTGGCTGCTCTCCCCGCCCATGCAGGACGCGCTACAAGCGAGTGAAGTCGTTTTTTCCGATCTCAAGAAAGAGCGGTGCACGGTCTACATCATCCTTCCGGCCGAACGATTGCGAACGCATAGCGTTTGGCTGCGTCTCGTGATCGTCTCCGCCCTTCATTCGCTCTATCGTCCAGGCGGGCTGCGAACGCTCATGCTCATCGATGAGGCAGCCGCGCTCGGCCATCTCGGCGCGCTCGAAGATGCGTTCGGTCTCGTGCGCGGCTACCGCGTCCAGATCGCGGCGATATTCCAGGACCTGGCCCAGCTCAAGGCTCTCTATAAGGAACGATGGGAGACCTTCGTCGCCAACGCCGGCGCGGTGTTCGGCTTTGCGCCCAACGATCTCACGACCGCCGAGTGGATGTCGAAACGCTCCGGGCAGACAACAGTCGTCGTCAAGGGCATCAGCGACAACTCAGGAACTTCGATCGGCCAGCAGACATCGGCCAGCCAGGGCAAAGGCTCAAACCTTCAGCAGATGGCGCGCCCGCTTTTTCTGCCGCATGAGCTGATCGGGCTTGATGAGGGCAAGGCGCTGCTGTGGCTTGCCAACCTATCCAAGACGATTCCGATCTTTGCGCCTGCCTATTGGAAAATCAGGGAATGCCAGCCGCTTTCCGCGCCCAATCCTTACTATCAGCCGGACGGCTAAGCGTCGATCCGATCAGGGCTCCATTCCCCATCTGCGCCGCAAACGTGCCAGGCGATCAGCCGCATGGCAACTCGCCAGTCGCTGCGACCGTGAACTGCGCGCACGACCTGCGAGTCCGAACGCTTTCTGCTCGTCGTCCGAAAGTTCGTTGAACGGCACGTACTCGAATTGCCCGTCAACGTTTTGAATGGTCCAGCCGTCTTCTTCCAAATAGCTTGCGAGAAGCATGCGCTCGAAATCCGTCGTTGGATTCATCGCAGCGAGTGTCTCGCGTGTTATGACTTCGCGCTCGCACAGAAAGCTCGCCATTCGGTCTGAAATTTTGAGCAGTTCCTCGGTATCGTCGACTGCATCTGCAATGCCGAGCAATCGTTTTACACGCGGCGTCAGTTCGTTCGAGTCACTCATAAGCCTCCGGGGTTGCAGGGCCATTATACCGTATACGGACGAAAGCGAATTACTTTCATTTGAAGGCTGGAATATCAACGCGTTAGGCGATTGCCGGAGCGGTTGCCCGCTCCGGCTTCGACTCGGCTATTCCCCCGATTTGTCGCCATCGGCCTTGGGCGGAAGCGGTTTGCGAAGGACGATGTCGGCACCGGGGAGAGCATTCGCCCGGAACTGGAGCGTGAAGCCTTTTCCGTCGTCATGCTCCCAGGCAGAGCCCAGCTCGAACCAGACGGCTTTCTTGTCGCCCTCCTTGGTCACGCTGAAGATGCGATAGGCGGGAAGTTTCTTTCCTTCGGTTTTCGTCGTCTTGCTCATGGTCTGTTCCTTTCGGCTGTTGGTGAGCCCGCTTGATGCGGCCTCGATGCGGTTCGCCCGGATGCGCGGCGAAGCGGCGCGGTCAAAACGCCGAAGGCGCTTGCCGTAATGGGGTGGGGGCCCCCGTTCGGTTTTGACGGCGGCGCGCGCGCGTCCAGAACCACGCATCGTCTGAGGCCCATATGCGGGTTCGCCCGAAAGGAACGGCGCAAGACACGAAGACACGGCTTCCTGCTTTCGCCGCGCGATCCCGACAGGGCAAAAGAAAAGCCCGGCTTGCGCCGGGCCTTTCCAGCCGCAGAAGATGCTAAGGAGAGGGCATCTCTACAGTTTGCGGAGGAGCTTCTTCGCTAGTGCCGAAGCCTCCGCAATTCCGCTCGATCCCTTGCCATAGGCGGCGAACGGGAAAGCCATCCAGCCGGGCAACCAGCCTTCGGCTTTCGCACGGCCATTCTGGCCCTTGAGCGCATCGCGGATAATCTGGCGCTGCGTTGCGGTCTTGCCTTCGGTATTGGCCTTGGCAACGTCCTTCCCTGCGACTTCCGCCACCATGGCGCTGAGCGTGGCTTTGTCGCGAACGAGATCGAGAAAGCACTCGTCGGGTTGCCAGAACCTGTGTTCGCCGAATTCGAGCCACAACGCAAAGGTTTCGGACGCGACGGAACCGACCGCGAGGGTATCGGCGATCGCCATTGCGGCGACCCGCTTGAACTGCCGGGTTCTCAAGCCGAGCAGCTTGACGAGGCAGAGTGCCGTGCGTTCATCGCCCGTAACGGCATCGGGCAGGTCGAGAAGCTGGTAGACCTTGCTTCTTTCCTTTTCGAACTGCTGCTGCGCCGCGCTGCCTTCGATGCTGGCCTTGATCGCGTTCGAGTGCGAACGCTGCGCTTCCGGACGAACGGACCAGTTGCCGCTTGCGGCAATGGCGTGAGCAACCAAAACCCGGATCGCAAAGTCGGGAAAGTCGATGAGACGACGGCGCACTTCGGCATGGCGGTGCAGTTCGAGGTAGTTCTGCATCGCTTGCGTCATCTGCGGACGGTCCTCGTCCTTCCTGGCGGCTTTGGCATCGGGCTTCTTTTTGACCTCCTGGCGCGGTAGCCAGCCATAGAAGAACTCGACCTCTCCCCGATGCGAGACGGTGACGAACACCTTGCCGCCGTCTTTTTTCGCAATCTTCTCATGCGCCCACTGGTCGAAGTGATCGCCGCGTTCCAGCACGACGACCTCGGCCCACTTGGAGCCGAGAAGGGCGTCCCGGCGCGTGGCGATGGCGGCTTCCTGCACCATCCAGAACTCGGACTGCTCGACGAAGAACCGTTCGTCGCCGAACAGGTCGGTGACGATCTCGCCCTTGAAGTCCTCAAGCGGGAACAGCGCGACGCTGGCGGGGATCATCTGGCCGCCGAACAGCCACTGCTTGAGGCGGTAGCCGGAGGGTGCGTCTTTCTTGAGCAAGAGGCCGAGCCATTCCTTCTGCTTCTGCTGCGTCGCCATCGTCAGGAGTTGCAGGGTCTCAACGTCGATCCGCTCGGCCTTCGCCGCCTGCCTGATCTTGGGATGCAGGTTGCCAAGCGCGAGACGCTGCTCGACGCCGCGCTTCGTCAAGCCGAAGGTCAGCGCGATCTGCTCGACGCTCCGGCCTTCGAGGACCAGCTTGGCAAAGGTCTCGAACTGCGTGACCGGATCGGGATCGAGCCTAGCTGCGTTTTCGAGGAGCGAGGCTTCGACGGCGGCGGCATCGTCGCCCTCTGCCATGATCGCGCACGGCACCGGATCGAAGGAGCCTTTTTCCTTCTCGACGGCCTTGGCCGAGAAGTAGCGGCGGCGTCCGGCGACGACCTCGAAGCCTTCTTGGTTCGGGCGGACGAGAAGCGGCTGCAAGATGCCGCGTTGCCGGATGCTCGGCAGGATGTCGGAAACATCCGGTACCTTCTTCTCATGGCGCATATTAAGGGGCGAGATGTGCAACTGCTCAAGAGGTATGTGCCTTAGTTCCATTGTGCGTCTCCGTTGGTGACGCTTCCGGGGCTGCTCTCGATTGAGAAGAAAGCCGGCGCACCCTGCACCCCTCCCTTCCGCACCAATCCCCGGAAGCAGGGTGGGCGGCGAGAAAGCGACCGCAGAGACCCTTCGATTGAGGCGGGCTGCACCTGAAAGGCCGAAACGAAGTGGAGGAGCCGCAGAGCGGCTTGCGGCACGACGCGAAGGGTCTAGAAGGGAGCGCCGCCCACCCGGCGCACCGGGAGTGGCTCTAAACAATTGCATCGCGCGGTTGCGCGATGGCCATAGCTCTTGCGTCAGGGATCGAAGCCGAAGGCCGAGACGGCCCTTTGCCGGCTCGGTTCACGAGAGCCCGGCGCGCGCAGCGCGGACGCTGTTCAAAAGTGCCGAAATAAAAATGTCGACTGGGTAGCGTGTTTGACTTTGTTGGGAAATTCAATGCGGATGATTAACGAGAGCCAGATGAAAATAATTGGTCAAATGCTTTCGTTCTGTACACGGACGGAATCTCCACTCATTCTGAAAGCATGTCATTCAAAGCAAGATTTGGCGATCTCAATGATCTCGTTTCCGACATGGGCGCGGCCTGGAAGGGCATGGCGCATTATATGTTGTTGTCGGCCGCGATAATCGTACCGCTCGATTTAGTTTTGTTTCAAGAATTGCCTGCGCAATCGCTGCAAGGTGCGGCCCATCCATGTCCGCGGCCCGTTGCTACCAGCATCTACCGCGCTGATGGCCCCCGTTAGATCCAGAGCGGGCACATCATCTTTCCATTGAGCGTGCTCCGGCAGTCTTCCATAGATGTTCGTGAAATAGTTTTCAAAAAAATCGACAAGCGACTGATTTCTGCTCGCAAAGCAATGGCCTTGCCTAAGGCCCGGAAATTCGAACCCGAAGACGACTTCCTTTCCGTGATTGGAATTGAACAAGGTCATTTGGACGATTTCAGATTGATAGTCGTCGATTAGCCGATAGGCATATCGCCTGCCTTTCTCGATGTTGTCCTTCATCGCTAGGCGTTGGTCGTCGTTGGGAGCTAAGTAAGCGCTGACGATCTCCTCAATCTGGCAGTCGTCATCCCTTTCCAACCTACGCTTCTTCGCATCGAGCCAGGCGAGATAAAGGGGGCTGGTGAAATATTTCGTGTGTTTTGTCGGCCCGTAGCGAACGACCATGTTCTTGACGTTCGTCGCTGTATTGATCAGGCGGAGGCAACGCGTAACGCCGTCATCATTCGTGGGCAGTATTTCGAGTTCCTTCCAATCGCCAATGTTTTGGGGAATCTTTCCGATGAGATCGAGAATCCTTGCGTGCTCGGCATCGGCAATTGTGCTCGCATAGATTTCGCCCAACTGAGCCGGCACCAGCACACTCGCCAACATGGCCCAAAGCGCAAGGACTATTGCGCTGTTGGGCGAATTCATCGTCATGGCCAGCGGCACTGCTGCGATGGCCAAGCCGGCGAGCGTGGCCACGAGCGTTGCAATGGCCCGAGATCTGTTGGGCCGGACGGGCTTAGTATCCAGGGAGCTGCTCAAGGGTGAATTCTTCCTGCAACTTGCTGGAAATCTAAGCAGAAGTTTGCAGCTTTGACTAGAAAGAGCGACGCGGACGCGCGGCGAACGGAGGCGTACGTAAATTAAGACTTCCCTCCTCGGTTCGACGCCGTTGGCTTGGCTCGTTCCGCCTTGGCGGCCTTCTCTTCCTTCGTCATGGTCCAGCGCACCCCTTCGGTGGTCCTGAGCATCAGAACAACCACTGACTGACTAGCCCGCAACTCCTTCGGAAATACTCGACGCTCTGCTGCCTTCAAGCGGCCATCGAACGCCTCCGTCGGCTTCGGTGCCGCAAGTGCTGTGCACTTCTTCTCTTCGTTTCGGTCGCAAGCGATGCGGCCCGCCTCCTTCGGTGTGGGTCTCGGCCTGAAGGCCGCAATCACGCGGTCGAGAACGAAGGAGACCTAAGATGCGAGCCTACTCAATCAGCGAATTGTTCAACCTCACGCGCACAGAACTCTTCGCCCTTCACGCGCAAATCGTCGCCGAACTCGCAACACTTCCAGATACCGAACGCGCTGCTGCTCTCGACACTCTTCAGAAAATTCGCCGTGTACTCAGCCATCCGCAATACGCGCCGCACTAGCGGCGCCTTCGCAAAAATGGCGACGCGCGATCTGCGGCTTCAGCCGCGCTCGCGCGGAGCTAGGCTGCCAGGAGCCCGCGACGCGGGCGGGAAGCGCCGTCCGAACGACGCCGGCGTGCAAGCGCGCGAAGCGACGCACCCGTAGGAGCCGCGCCCTCTTTGCCGAAGCCTTCTTGTCTGCCGTAGCGCGAATGCGTCGGCAGCCGGCGAAGGCTGAAGCGGCGGGACCGAGTGCGGACGGCGGCTACCCATTTTGGACTCTGCGCGAGGGATCAAAACCCGAAGGGCCGAGACTTCAGGCTCGGCCCTGAGCGAACGCCGACGCATATTTGATGGCCCTCCGAGTGTCCTCGTAGCCCTCCGAGGGCCATGCTAGCGTCGGTCAGGGTGATTCGATGACGAAGAACCGGAGCAAGGCCGGGGCGAAGCGCGACGCGTCGAGTTCGCACAAGCAAGACCGCATCAAGGTCACGCTGGGCGACACTCAATCGCGCGCGGCTCTCATGGCCGAGCAGTACGCGATGAGCGAGGCGCAGTTTTGCGCTTATTGCGTGAAGTACGTCGTCGGCGCGTTCTTCGGGCGCGACCTTCCAAGGCTTCCGGAGATCAAAGATCACGCGCGGAGCAGGCAGCTATGAGCACAGTAACGCCGTTCGACCCTTACTTGCGGCACCGACAAGTTGGTGAAAGAGCGGAAGCGAGATGCATGATCAGAGCGCTCTTCAAACACGCTCGACGGTTCGACCGATTTCTAGTCGGGCTTGGCCGAGACGGGATCGTGACGTTTCGAGATCTGGCGGCGTTATCCGAGACGGAGCTCTTCGAACGTCACCCGCTCGAAAAGCGAAAGCGCTCCGAGTTCGTGAAAGCAATCGAAGGTGCGGGCTTCGGGTTCCGACCAGCCGCGATGCCGAAAACTTACGCGTTCAGCCGGCTGCAGCGTCCTGGGGGACGATAAGCCCCGCTATGCCGGCTTTGTTGAGCGGGTCGACGGTAATGTGCACCGGTTCGTAAGCATTCGGGCTCTTTGCGCGAACCATGCGGCCACCATCGTTGCGCCCGTCGAGCAAGCGGATCGTGAGATTGCCGAGCCCGATTTCCGCGAAGTAGTCGCGGATAATGACCGCGTTGTGATGTGTCATACCGTAGCCATCAGCGACCGCATTGAGAAACCGAGACGCCTTTGTTTCTGCGCTATCTTCGCCGGGAGCGTTGCCGTTCGCATCGGCAAACGCAAACTTGTTGCGGAGGCGCTGATAGTAACGCACATCGCCGTTTATGAGGCGGTCGTTTTTCAGAAGCGCCTTTTCCCGTTCGCGCAGGCCATCGATTACGAAAATCGCAGGCCGAAGCGAAATGAATTCGTAGAGATCGAATTCCGGCACCTTCGTGCCGGGCGCGATACGCAATGCTTGGAGAGCAAGGTCAACCGCGAGAACCGCGATCGATCCCTTATCAAAGCGGAGCGCCCCGGGAAGGGCAGCAATCGAGATTTTCTGTTGATTGCATTGGGTCCAGTTCCCCTGGTCCATCGCCTTTCTCCACTCAGGAGAGACGTTGAGCAGAGCTTGTCCGCGAAAGCCCTTCACAAACTCTTTGGCTGCAACAAGCGTTGGCAAGCCTGGATTCCAGATGGGGAAATGTGCAACGACTTCATGAACGCCAGCCGTGTATGTCCAGTCAAAAGCCGCGAAATGCCGAATGTAGCGCGCATAGTCGATCGCATCCCTCGGATGGTCTCGCGCGATCAAATCCAGCGGATTTAGCGGTCTTGGCAACTTTCTTTCTCCCTTCAGGGAACCTATCGGAACCCTTAAGCATCAAAAAGGGCTATTACCCGTATTTCCCTGTGAACAACAACTTGTAGGCGGTGATTCTTGTTAGCGAAGTCGTTGAATCAATCGTACGCCATCGAATTCATCTCGAAATCAATATCTAGTAGTTCCCACTGCCGATGCATCGCCTTCGAGCATTGGGTATTGGATGACATTTGGTCAAATACCCCTTTTCGACCAGAAATGATTCGAAGACTCTTCTGAGCTAAGTGCTTGTAAAACCCAGGTTACTCGCTGCATCGTCTTTTTATTGCGCACGGTATCTTTAAATTCGTCTCGTCCCGCACTCATGCGGGGGGAGCCGAAGAAATGTGCGAGTTGCCTAACCAAGTGCTCAACCAGTTGGGTCCTGTGCATGAAATCGCATTGGCCCTTACGGTGTTGCATGCCGCGTTGCTATTTTTCAGCGAGGCTTGGCATGCGCTCACACGACCGTCGCGCCATTGGATGGCGCGGTTCGTGATAAGCATTGTTTTGATCGCCGTCTGGTTTCCGATCTGCGCCGCGCCCGTTGTCGTGTACGGCTATGAGTTCCTCGAGGCGACGCAACACACGATCGAAAATTCAGCTTGCCCGACAGACCTGACGCCGCCCGACGATAGGTCTGCCTCGCCGCGAACCTGGGAAGCGTAAAGGGCTCCCAGGAAGAACGCATCCGCGAGCCGAGACACGCAGCTACTGTTTCCACTCGTCTTCCCAAACGCCAAGGGTCATTGGAACGGCTACCCCGGTCTTTCCATGCGCGCGCCGCTTTTCCTCACGGTGCATGCCGAGCGACAAATACGTTAGCGCTGCTCGGGCAAGTTTCAGAACCCGCAGCGCCTTCGCGGAAAGCTCGCTTCGTGAAACTGAGTATGCGAGATCATCGACCAGCCAAGATGATGGTGAACTCGGGTCTTTTGGGCGGACACGCGTCTCGTGCACTTTTAGATATTTGTGCTCAAGGTGATTGCGGATTTGATAGAGCTCACGGGCATCCGGCTCGGTCGAGTCGCGAAAGTCGTCGACAAGGAGGTCCTTGCTCAGCCAATAGAGGCCGCGAAAGGGCCAGTTCTCCGATTTTTCGAATTCCGGTCGGACAGGCGCGGCCTTCCCTTCTCCGCTGCGCCAAACAGTCGAGAAATTGACTCGCGTCGATTTCATGTTGAGCTTCATGTAGTCGTTCAGGAAATACGCGATCTTGTCGAACAGCGAATATGCCATCCGCATTGCGATCTTGAGTTTCTCAACACCGAGACCATAGGAGGGATAGTCCAGCGTATTGTAGAGCAGCACATCTCGGTCGGAGAAATGCACACCGGCATAGTTACGGCTTTCATAGTACAGCCAGCGCGCGGAAACGAACTCCTGCTTCATCTGATTGAAAAAACCGGTCAGCGACGGAGGTTCATCTATTGCTGTAACGAAATCGGGTAGCGTGAGAACATCGCGCGCGGCTATTGAGTGCGACCCAAGATCGTTTAGCGGGTTGAGAAAAAGGCGATTGGCGAGGCACCACCGACGATATCGCTCTTCCTCCTTCGTTTCTCCGAGAGTGTCGCCGTCTAGTTGAATAATTTTCTCGGCCTCAACAACGTCAATTCGGCTTTCTAAATCGGCCTTCAGTGCCGCGAACTGCTGAGCCGCCTCTGGATAACCAAAGTGTTTATACGCGGCGGAATAAGATGAAGCGTTGTTCAAGTCTTTGTGCGCCGTCAATAGAAACGGCGCACGATGGCCGTGATCGTAGAGAGCTTTGGCATAGTGGATATATGCATATCCGCGATTGCCCTGCGCC
This sequence comes from uncultured Acidobacteriaceae bacterium, assembly GCA_964524045.1. GTDB lineage: Bacteria > Acidobacteriota > Terriglobia > Acidiferrales > UBA7541 > Acidiferrum. The sequence goes on along the minus strand of CAZGBQ010000026.1, from coordinate 7,842 downwards.
ATCCAGAAGTGGGTATCAACCGCCAATGCTCGGTCCCAATATTCCAACGCTTCCACAAAGCGGCCCACGGCATTGAGTTGATTGCCGAGATTGGTTGGAATCTGGCACCGATACAGGTCAGGAAGATCATCAAACGCCGGGTTGTTCAAAGCCTTGCGAAGCAGCAAAACCTGCTGCGCGATTTCCGGCTGCTCCCATGTCCAGGTTAGTGCGGCATTGGCATTGCGGATCGCAGCTCTTGCCGCCCACGCATTGGAACGAAAGTAGTCGAGCACAGCGAGCACGGCAGCGGACACGCCGCGCGCTTCCAAAGTGTCACTCCATTCAAGCGCCCTTATCGCGCCCTCGACCTTTTTTAGATCGTCGGAAAGATTCACCAGAGCAGCGATCCGACCCAGCGCCGGATCGATCTCAAGAGCTCCAACCCCGCCCGAGGCCATAAGTAGCTCATAGGATGCCGTCATTTCTTCCAAGGGCTGGCTCTCCGATTTTTACGGATTTATGGGCGACCATTCGTCGATATTTTCAGGGATTCCCAGGCGGCCAAGGTCAACCCCGTTTGAGGGCGTGAAGGTATGACCGCCGGCTGCATCATCCGCCGCAGCCGAAGGCGAATGATACGAGCCGAGATTGTCGTCACCAAAGAAAATGCACCAGCGGCCGACGACATGTCTGATTTCGACCCTTCCTTTCCGCGTCTCGAAATACCAGCCTCTCATCTCATCCTCCCCAACAGTTTCGCTCCTAGAATTCCGGGGGAGCAGTTCCGAACTGCAACGCGCCCTGAGAGTTACGCGCATCCTGTGCCGCCTTAACCGCCTGCTCGGCCTCTTCGTAGAGCTGGTCCGCACTGAGCGGAACAAGCGTTCGTTGAAGGAGGCGCTCTAGTCCATCGCGCGCAATCACGTAGATGCCGAATTTCTCAGCCATCTCCATGTCGGGCTGCACTTCCTCAAGCGACTTGGCGGTCACGATGACCGGCAGCACCCGGACGTGCCGCATGCTCGATGTATCGAGATTCCGGCGAACCGCTTGAACACGGTCATGAAGTTTCGGCAGCTTGTCGTCGTCCTTGAGCAAGCCGACCGTGCATTCAACTACGGCCAGATTGCCGTTCGGCGCGGCAAGGATCGCATCGGACACCTCGCCCAAGCGCGGTAGTCCGATATGAATTGGGGCAAAGCCTAGCATCCAGAATATCCATGGAATCGCGGCCTCGAAATTCTTCGACTCCCGTCCCGTCTGCGCCTTGACCAGAATGTCCGACAAATTCCCGAGCTTGGAATCGAACGCTTCGTAGGCTGCACGTCGCGGATTTTGAAAGCTGTTGGGATCGCCAAAGTAGTAGTGCTGCTGCGCCATTCCGGCATAGGTCGCGATAGCGTGAACTACGGCAGCACGCGGAACGGAGAATTTCGCTGTTCCTACTTTAAGCCCGTCACGGTCCTCCCAGGCGAAAGCCGTTCCTTGCAATTGCTGGCGCGCAACGACATTGCCTTGTGTCAGAATGCGAAATCCGACCGCGATTTTACTCGGGTCTGCGCCTAGTGCGGCGCGAACCAGCAGGGTGGCTTCTTCGCCATTGACCTGAGAGGTCGCGTCGATGGCGACGACGCCCAAGGCCGCGATTTCAACACAGCAAACGCCTCGCGGCGCACCGGGTCGAAATTCGTTCAACAAGTCCTGAAGACCGTCATACGGCTCGGACGCGGCGCGGAGGCCCCAATCAAGCTGCGGTTGCTCGATATACTCGCGCGTCTCATTGCCGAGAAGAGATATGTGTATGAGACGGCTCTGCGTGCGGAGCCCGATGTCGTGATACGGCAGATAATGTGCGCCGTATTCCTTGTTGCTCGGGTTAGCTGGAAAAATCAGCTCTCCATGAGGCGTCGCAAATTTTCCGTTGAATAACTGCTCGATAACCGCTTCGCGTGTTAGTCCGCCATCGGCAAGATAGAAGTGCCCCGCGCGCACCCGTTTGGAACGAAATTGAGCAAATGGGACCTCCGGTTTCTGCACGTTGAGAAACAACGAGCCTTGAACCAATACAGGCCCCGTAGGCGTCTCGACAGCGACATAAGAAAAGGAATCGTTTTGATACGCCTCCTTAAGGGGTCCGACGGCGGCGAGGAATTCCCCGATATAACGTCTGGCGAATTCGCTTGAGGTCATCTTTCCATCGCCTCGATCCGTTGCGTCGAAATGTTGAAAAAACCTGTGCCGTGCGGAACGCGCGTAGTGGCAATGCACATGCGATGACGGCGGTATTTGCCTACAAACCCCGGAATCCAATCGTGCGCGTCGCGATAGAAAACGAGATTTTCAGCGCATTGCACGATGATCCTGTTGGCCGCGTGCACGTCGTGCGGCCCTATATCTCTAAGCTTAAGGCTGAAATTCCGAAACGAGAGGTCTGGAGATGTGCCTCGTTGCCGCGTATCGGGAATGATCCTGATAGCAAGGTCGGGCGCCAGCGGGACGATCCAATTGGGATTCGGCTTACCGCTGACGGTCTCAAGGGCGATTGGATAGTCACTGGTAAAGAAGGGGCTGTCGTTGCTCGTGTTTCGGAGAACCTCCCAATGCGAGTTACCGTATATGGATGTCCGTCCGACCACGGTATCTATGCCGATTGCTTGCGGAAACTGCGGATCGATTTTGTGGTGCACCGTACCGTCGGCCAGCAGTTCCGTAATGGATTTGCCGCCCAGTTCGGGCGGCGCCTTTGGAATTAGCCCCTGACGGTCCAAAATCTCGGCGGCAGAGGTAAGCTGGCTCTTGAGCGGTTCTTCGTGAATTCGCATCGCGGTCGGCGTGCAGCAGCCGACATAGGCGACAAAACCGGCAATCGCGAGAATTGCTTCCGCGTCGGGGTTGCCATTGCGGAGCTTGGCAATTGAAGCGTTGTACTTCGGCTCGACGCCGAGCAGAAAGTCTTCGATAGCGCGCGGACTCGTGAGGTACTTGTTGGTGTTGCCTTCGTCGGTCCGGCAGACGCTCTGCGCTGTGCACGGGAACATCTTGAGATCGGATTTCCGGACGCAATACATCTGCGCATCGCCGAGAGCGGGCGAATAAAAGGTTTTCAGGTGGACCTGAGAGACGTAGTGGTCAAGCGCCATTGGACTTCCGTTTGGGAGTCGATGGCGGCTGGACGTGCTATCCGTTGCTTACCGCGAGACGACTCGATTGTCTAAGAAGTATTTTAGCACGATTGCCTCGTCGGCTGGGTTTGGCAGGCCGACAGCGAAGCAAATGCTTCGGATTTTTCGCGTTATCGAGGCCTTCTTTGACCCAAGTGTAAGTACTTGTTTTCCGCGAGCGCGCAACTTTTCAAGAGCGGCTGTTTCGGCTGCGGTTGAGCCTGACAATTCGGCATCGACCGTAATCATCAGCCGAAGGAGTATATCGCAGAAGCCGACGACGCCCCGGATCGACAGCTTCGCCGGGGTTCCTGCTACGATCGGGAAGTGGTCGATAGCTTCTTTAGTTCTCATGGCGGAAGCCGACGCCACCGGCTGGTAATCGTTGTAGGCCGTCACGGCTTTGGCGTCCGCAATGCCACCATTGTGCATTTGGCAGTTTCGCACTTCCTTGAAATATCGGTAGCACAGCAGCATGTTGTCGATCAGCGTGGGCATCGCCTTCCTGTGTTTGAGAAAGACCGGCTTGAAGCCCCTCGTCATAACGCTGGACTGGTTTGCGTTTACCGATGAGATGAAAGCCGACAGTCCCAGTCTTGTTCGGTTGCCGATGGTGTAGAGGTCGCGATCCTTGAACGCAGATGCTCCGGTACGGGTGAGCATCTGTTTTGCCCAGCTTTCGTAGATGGCGAAGGCGTTCGTCAGGATGACCTCGGCAAATCTCTCCTTTTGTTCGTCCCAGGTCAGATTTTTCAGCATCGCGCACACGTCGGAGCCATGAAGCCCGCTCCCAGCGACAAAGCGCGCGTGAACCTGCTCGTAAGAAGCGTCGGGGACGGCCTTGAGAAATCCTTCAACTTGCCAGCGCAGATTCCAAAGGGCGATTGCGGTGGGCCAGATGAAATCGAATAACCGTGAGATTTCCTCGGTTGCGGCGTCAGTCTCCTTGAAAGCGAATTGAACCATGGCGGCGCTCGTGGATAGGGTTGCGCGGAATAAGCCGCGTCTGCCGGTTTCGGCAAGCGGGCTCACTGGTGCGGGCGGAGGGACTTGAACCCCCACAGGCCTTGCGACCCTACGGATTTTCGTACCACTTCAGCTTTCGCCGCCGCCTGATGGCGTTCGTGGTCTGGACTATCCCTTCACCGTAGCGTCGCCGCGTTAGGTGCTGCCCGTCTAGTCTCTACACCTTCCCGACTTCCGGGCTTGGCTCGGGATTGCCAGCGAAGGTTTCCCCGAATTTGGGCAGTTCTACTTCGGCGGTTTCCCGCCGAGCACTCAATTGCTTAAGTCCGGTGCGTCTACCATTCCGCCACGCCCGCAAACCGGCACAATCTATAGCTGGGCGAAATCTCGGAGCCAAATAATATCGGCGAAGCGCCGGGAATGGCGCATTCTCACGGCATTTCGTATTGGAGACAGACGCTTGACTGCTGCATTCGTGCCGGCAGGCTCACCTCAGCGGGGGACGAATCATGTTCTACGAACCGGGCCTGACTTCAAATCTGTGGTTTTCGTTCGCCGTCTTCGGTGGGTTGATCGTTGTCTTCCACGTCGCTTTCGTGGCTATTTTGCCTCTGAGCGCCGTGGCATGGAAAAGAGTGGACTACATTTGGCTCGCGTTTGCGAGCCTCTCGCTCATCGCGGCTGTTTCGCAAGACAGACGCATCGAAGCGAGGAATGCTTACGAGCAATCGCTTCCGAGCTTGGAGTTCAATCGCGATAACATTATCTACAGCGCGAAGTCCGATCGTCACTACTATTGTGAACTTACTTTTCACAAAGGGCCGGCCTCGCCGCCGACCTTCGATGAATTCATTGCGCAGCAGCATCTCGCCTGCGCATGGTACAAGAAGGTTGTCAGCGTTCTCGAGACTGAGGCACGCAAGCCATCGCCTGATTTTCGCCCGTCCCTGATCTCGCGCGACCCGCGCATTACTGACTCCGGCATCGGCAGGGACATCAACGATCTGTTTCCGCTCCTCGAAGAGGAGGCAATGTTGACGAAGCAGCGCGATGCGTGGCGAGCGATGGGACAAGACACGGAGTTTGACTGGGCGATCATTCGCCTCAGCCCATTGCTTCTTGCGTTTGCGCTAGCTCTGCGCATAACGAAGGTCACGGGCGAACTTCGACTTGCGAGGTCGCCGAAACCTGATGGCGGTTAGAACCGCCCTTTTCCAAATCTTTTTGGCGTAGCTGTCTTTGGAGATGTCTTCGTTTTTGTTCGGGGCCTGGCTTCGCCGTCCTCGTCATCGTCAATCCTGTATTTCTGATACTTAAGGACGTTGACGGCTCCGGCATCGATATCGTTCTCAAGGTGCGATGCGTAATATTTTTGAATCATTTCGACGCTCGTTCGACAGTTCTTGGCCACCTGATAGATGTCGGCTCCTTCGAGCAGGCGAAAGCAGATGTATGTATGACGGAGGCTGTAGGCTGTGTGAGGAAGCCCCTCCCGATCAAACTTGAGTTGCTCTTCATCCAGGATCGCATTGAAGAGTTGGCGTTGGTGGCTCGGAAACAGCAAGTCATCCGGCTTGGGCGACGTCATGATTTTGGCGTTGGAGTCTGACGCCGAGAGGCGCTTGCGATCTCTCAAGCGCTCAAAGGGGCGAACAGCATTCGGCATACTCTTGCACATGCCAACGCCACGCTTTCCGCGCAGTTTGATCAGGAGAATGGTTTCTTCCGTAGCATCGTCTTTGATGATGCTCACATCTCTGAACTGAAGGCGGAACGCCTCATCTGGGCGCAATCCCGTGTTCGTCATGAAGAGCACAAAATCGTGCATCTGCTCATACTGCCAAATGTATTTTTGGCGGGGCGGATCATTGCGACGACGCTTGGTGGCTTTATAGAGCTTCCGATACTCCTCAAGCGTGAACCACGCTCGATGCTCGACCTTTGATGACGCCTTATATGGAGACGAAGTGTCGGGGATCTGATTGATCCATCCTTCTCGCTTGGCTGTCTTTAGTATCTGCCGTAGACAAACGATTTCTTGCAGTAGCGTGGTTCGTGCGGGCGGTTTGGAGCGCTCGAAATCTTCAAGCGGTCCGCCTGCGTCTTGTTCTAGTCTGGACTTTCGAGCGTGATCTTTCCTCGACATGCCCGTCTTCATACGGTGCACGCGATATTCCTGAATCTTCGACTCTGTGATCGCGGGGAGAGGGATTTCCCCAAAGAAGGGATCGAGGTGCCGTCTGATCCGGGTCTTGTGACCCTCGACATACACTGCGCTGCGCTCACCTTCTGTGAGCGTTTCATATTCGGCGATGAACTTCGCTGACGCGACCTTAAAGGGCTTCCCTTCGACAAGCTCGCCCGCGCGATACTTGCCTAGAAGGCTGAGATACCAGTCGCGGGCAACGTCCTTCGCGTGAGCTAGGCTCTCCTCTTCTGTGCTCGTCTTTCGTTGGGTGCCTTTGAAGCTGCACGACGCATACCAGAACGGGCTACGGGGCCGGCGAAACAGGTGAACTTTGTTATCCAAAATGGGGTGTCGAACGGCTTCCATCGGTCGCTCCTAGCGCTCAAATCAGCAAAGTGGGCTAGCTGTGGGCTAGGCTCTGTATAGCATAATCTATTGAAAATAAATAATAAAATATATACATGTTAGATTTTAAGTCCGGTGCGTCTACCAATTCCGCCACGGGGCCAGCCAGGCGCAAACTGTGTGGCCGCCCACCCAACGTCAAGCGCTGCGGAAAATCGCACGCCCGGATTTCCACCATCGGTTGAGCGACCAAAGAAAAGCCAAGCCTTTCCAAGGGATAAGCGCAAGCGCCCCACGGTTGACACGGCAAAGTCGCTGACTATAGTGCGCCGCCTTCGCGGACCCCTCTCTCACCCAGAGAGCCATTCCGCAAAACCCTCGCGGACCTTCCGCCAAGCCTGGACGAAGCATGAGCAAGCGCGCTGACAGCAAGTACAAGATCGACCGCCGCATGGGCGAAAGCATCTGGGGCCGCCCCAAGAGCCCCGTCAACAAGCGGTCCTATGGCCCCGGCCAGCACGGCCAGCGCCGCGCCAAGAAGCTCTCCGACTACGGCACCCAGCTGCAGGCCAAGCAGAAGCTCAAGGGCTATTACGGCAACATCACCGAGCGCCAGTTCCGCAAATATTACACCGAAGCCTCGCGCCGCCAGGGCGACACCGGCGAGAACATGATCGGCTTGCTCGAGCGCCGTCTCGACGCCGTTGTCTACCGCGCCAAATTCGTGCCGACGCCGTTCGCGGCGCGCCAGCTCGTCAGCCACGGCCACGTCAAGGTCAACGGCCGCCGCGTCACCATCGCCTCGTACCAGGTGACCGACAAGGATTCGATCGAGCTGTCGGCCAAGGCCAAGCAGATGGCGCTGGTGCTCGAAGCCTCCAAGAGCGCCGAACGCGACACGCCCGATTATGTGTCGGTCGACCACGACAAGATGACGGCCAAGCTGCTGCGCACGCCCAAGCTCTCGGATGTGCCCTACGCCAGCCAGATGCAGCCGCATCTGATTGTCGAGTTTTATTCGCGGTAGTGAAAGCGCCGCTCGCTCGCCGCGCCGCACGCTCCGTCGTTTGCAAAAAGGCCGCAGGGCAGCCCTGCGGCCTTTTCATTTGAAATCGCCGCCGGGCTCCCTAGGTTTGACCGAACCCTCAAGGCAGGCGCGATGAGCTACACGATTTTCGGCGACAAGGGCTCGGGCGCGTT
>CAZGBQ010000025.1:0-31160 GCA_964524045.1 uncultured Acidobacteriaceae bacterium | reverse complement strand
CAAGATGTGCAGGGCACATCTCATCACAATGAAGGAGAAAAATCACGCAACAGGTGGGTAGGTGCGTTTTAAGGACAAGCTCTCGGGATCGCTCGTCTCCGCGATTACTTCCGAATGGCCGACCACTCATTCACAATCGTCGAATCCGCGTTGTGGTAATCTGCTTCGGCGTTCTTCCAGGTCATTGTAGAGGCTCCGATGAAATTACGGCGGTTCGCGTTGGTCGCAGCTATTACTGTCTTTCTTGAGGGAGCCTCAAGCGTAGCAACGCCTCCTCAAGCCCCTGCCGGGGGCCTACCCGCCGAAGCCGACAGCTACGTAAAGGCTGAGATTAAGCGCCGCAGCATTCCTGGCCTTGCGGTGGCGGTCGTTCGAGACGGAAGTATCGTGGCCACTCAAGCTTACGGGCTCGCGAATCTTGAGTTGAATGTGCCGGTTACGCTTGACACCATCTTCCCCATCGCTTCCCTGGACAAACAACTGACCGCGTCGGGCATTATGCTGCTGGTCCAGGATGGCAAGGTGCATCTCGACGACGAGATCGGCCCCTACTTCACGGACCCGCCCGCGTCATGGAAAGGCATTCACGTGGCGCACCTGCTCTCGCACTCTTCCGGACTGCCGGACATCGTAGAGGAAGATGTGAGAGGAGTGCCGCTCGTCTTTTACTCCACCGAGCAATTGCTGGCCAACGTTAAGAGACAGTCTCTGTTGTTTCCTCCCGGCACCGGATTCGAATACTCCGACGCAGGCATCTTCCTCAGCCAGCTGATTACGGAAAAGGCCAGCGGCATGCCGTGGTGGCGCTTCATGACCGAGCGGCTTTTCACCCCCGCCGGCATGACCTCGATGGTCTCAACAGATCCCACTCCGATCATCAAGAATCGAGTGTCCGGCCATGAACTCAAGGCGGACGGGCAGATCATTTCAAACCGGCGTACGGCTTCCGACTTTGGGCCGCTTTACAACGACGTGGGCGCAAATATTGTGGATTTCGCCCGATGGGCGGCTGCACTGGAAACTGACCGGGTTGTTCCACCAGCGCTGCGGGACCAGATGTGGACACCCAAGGCTTCAGCCAACATGGTCACTGCCTGGCGCGATTACGGCTTTGGCTGGGGCCTAGACCGCTATCGCGGGGTGCGGGTAGTAATGCATGGGGGTCACACAGGCGTGGGAATCGTGGTCCTGCCGGAGCAACGGATCTCGGTGATCGTGTTTACGAACCTCGACACCCGCTTCGGCACCGATGCCCATGGCCTCGCGCTTGGCATTGCCGGTATGTATGTTCCCGAAATCTCCTTGCTCGCGCTTCAGCCGAAGGCCGATCCCGATGCTGCTCGCGCCAAGCGCGTGCAGGAGGAATTCGCTCGCCTCGCAAGAGGGGAGCCGGATTATAGCCAGTACTCGAGTACGATCGTTCATGCGATCCAGAAAGGCCTGTCTGATTTTGCCACCCGAACCCCTCACCTTGGAGTCCTCCAGTCGTTTTACTTTCTCGAAGAGAGAGCCGACGAGAAGCTCGTCTACTATCGTGTCGATTTCGCAAACGCCCGGCTTTTCCTTCGGGTTGGCTTTGACAGTGCGGGAAAAATCAACTGCTTCCAGGTGATTCACGTCTGAAGCCAAGAACTCGTCTTGGCGGTACACAAGTTCCTTCCGCGTGTGAAAGGCTTTTGCTGAGAATTCGGAACCTACTTCCTGAATTTCCGGTCGAGCGATATTGGGGTTCTTGTAAATGGGTGGATGACGGGCAATTCGGAAGTAACACGAATTCTGCAAGGCGTGGACTTAAGCTCTTCAGCCCCTTCCCTGCTATTTTGCGGAATCGATGCTTACCGAAGCGCATGAAGAACATGAAGAAAAGGACTTTAATTGCTTCTAGGATCAGCGCAGCTGAACGCCTGCGATAAATCGTGGCGGGGGGCCGGACTTATTCGCCGGCGACGCGCGCAGGCTTCTCATCGACGGGATGGCCTTCTCGGATACCGCCGTAGCGGCGCTCGCGCTTTTGAAATTCCACCAGCGCCTCCAGTAAGCGCGCGCGGCCAAAATCCGGCCACAGTGTTTCGGTCACAAAGATCTCGGCATAGGCAATTTGCCAAAGCAGGAAATTGCTTACGCGCATCTCGCCGCTCGTTCGAATCAGCAGGTCCGGATCCGGCAGTCCCCCCGTATATAAGTGGCCTGCAAGCTGTTCCTCAGTAATCGGCGAAGAGGTTCCATTCCCATTGCGCTCGGCAACGATGGCATTCAAGGCGTCGACAATTTCCGCGCGCCCGCCGTAATTCAGAGCCACGCAAAGAACCATGCCCTTGTTCCCGGCTGTTTTCTCCATCGCTTCGCGCACATCCCTCTGCACCGCGGGAGGCAGTTCATCGATCCGCCCAAGAAAACGCATGCGGATTTCATTTTTCTGAAGAAGGGGCATCTCTTTCTTCAGGTATTCCCGCAGAAGCGCCATCAGGAAGTCGATTTCCGTCTTCGGTCGCCGCCAGTTCTCCACGGAAAAGGCGTAGAGCGTCAAAGCTTCGATGTGCAGCCGGGCGCAGGTTTCGATAGTTGTTCGCGCGGATTGCGTTCCGGAGCGATGTCCCGCAATTCTGGGCAGGTGCCGTTTTTGCGCCCAGCGGCCGTTGCCGTCCATGATCACCGCAACATGTCTCGGCAGGCGTGTCAAATCCAGCTTCTCAAGAAGCTGCGCCTCTTCCGAAGTGACCGGGCCTAGTGACTCCAGGACGGGAACGTGCGGCGTTTTGTGGAGTTTGGTATGCGACACAACCGTGTTTGCAGATCGCCTTCTGGGAAATCCCCTTTACGCCGCAAAGTTAACATACGCGGCGAAGGCTATGCAATGAAATATCCGCACCCTGCCCCAAAAAGGCACTTTGTTCTGCTCTTCCCTCTTAACGCATTTCATGAAGCGAGGAATAAACCACCACAGCGGTGAGAACAATCATGGCCACCGTGGAAATCCAAGCCACCCAATTGAACCCTTTGGAGTTGACCTTATTTCCCATCAAGTCCTGCCGGTTCACCAGGATGAGCAAGAAAATCAGCACGACTGGAAGCAAAAACCCGTTCAACACCTGAGACCACAACAGAATGGTTTTTGCGTACTGGCCCAGGAACAGCACCAAGCCCGCGCCAAGAATAATCAGCGCGGTATACAAGCCGTAGAATATCTTGGCATCTTTGAATTTGTGGTCGATCCCAGATTCGAAGCCGAGGGCCTCGCAGATCACGTAGGCGGTGGAGAGCGGCAGGATGGACGCCGCAAAGATTGAGGCGTTCAACAGGCCAATGGCAAAAAGCGCGCTGGCCCACCGGCCGGCCAGAGGTTTGAGGGCCAGCGCAGCGGTGCCTGCGTTGTCCACAAAGTGGATGCCATTGACGTGCAACGTGGAAGCGGTGCAGACGATGATGAAGAACACGATCACCATGCAGCTGACGCTTCCCACCAAAACGTCGTTCCGTGTATGCAAGTACTGGCGCGGCCCGACGCGTTTTTCGACAACGGCTGCTTGCAAGTAGAAGTGCTGCCACGGAGCGATGGTCGTCCCTACGAGACCTGCCAGGATCACCGCATAGTCCGCGTTGAACGGGGGGACTTGCACAAACGGCTTAATGGTGGGCACGAACTGAACCAAGTGGGGCGGCAGAAGGTGCAGGAGCGCGATCAGCCAATCCGGTTTTGCCAGCACGGCGGAGACGACATACGAAAAGTAGACCAAACAGATGGTGAGAAAGATCCGCTCCACCCACTTTGCCGATCCATGAACCACAAGGACCCAAACGAGCAAAGCGGAGAGCGGCAAAGAAACAAACTTACTGATCCCGAATACATCGGTGGCCCAGAACACCCCAGTGAACTCGGCCATGACATTGCCCAGATTTACCAAGAGAATCGCGGCCATAAGAAAGAACGTGACGCGGAAGCCAAACTCTTCGCGAATCAGATCGGATAACCCTTTCCCAGTGTACGCGCCCAGCCGGGAGCACATTTCCAGGGAAACGTAGAGGGCGATGGTCATCGGAATCAGAGACCACAACACGGTGTTGCCAAATTGCGCTCCGGATTGCGCGTAGGTATAGATCCCGCCGGCATCGTTGTCCACGTTGGAGACGATCAGGCCCGGCCCCACGATGGCAAAAAACAGCGCGACGCGCCGCCGCAGCGGCCGCGTCGCCGACCGCACTCGGTCAAGACGCCCGCCCCATTCGGCCCAGTGCTCGGCGATATTTGTCCGGTTCCACATTCCGCTTATCAGAGCTTCCCTCTTACTTCAGCAAATGAGAGACCACGTCGTCTACGGCAATGGCCCCGATCGGGCGGTTCTCTGCGTCGACGACCGTCAGCATTCTCAGGTTGTACTTGTCGAAGAGTTCAAAGACTTCCTTCTCTCCGGCGTCCGGAGGCAAGCTGAGAAGCGGTTCCATTCTTAATTCCCCCAGACGCTCTTGCGGCGCGGCAAAAAGCAGGCGCGCCACTGGCACTGCGCCCGAATACTGCGCCTTCCTATCAAGTAACACGATGGTGTCCAACTGATCGAGGTTCTGATCCTGGTTCCGCAGCCATTCGAGAACTTCATCCCGCGTGGAGGCCTCGCTGACAAACACGAATTCCGTGTTCATCATGCCGCCCGCGGTAGCAGGATCGAACTCCAACAGCTCGCGGACTTCCTCCGCTTCCTGGCCCGGCATTTCGTGCAGGAGCTCTTCCGACGTCTCCCTGGACAAGTCGCCGAGCAGGTCGGCTGCGGCATCAGGAGCCATTTCCTCGAGAATGTCCGCCGCCTTTTCTGGGTCGAGGTCTTCCACGATCTGCGTGGTAAGTCTTGCGTCCAATTCGGCCAGGACGGCCCCGGCAGTCTCCTCGTCCAGCGACGCAATGATGCCCTGGCGCTCGGAAGGCGACAGCTCTTCCATTATTTCCGCGAGGTCGGCAGGATGCAGGTCTTCGAGTTTTTCGTGGGTGATGCGCAGCTTTACACGGCGCAACGGGTCCGGCTCGATCAAGTTCACGAACTCCCAGCGAATGGCGCTCTGTGGCAGTCCAATTTGCAACTTGCGAACAACTTTCGGCGGCACGACTCCCTGCAGCAGGCGGCGAACGGCCCCAGGCAGCCCCACGTCGGCCTGCGTCACGCGTAGTTCGACGTTGCCGTTTGTACGCTGCTCCGCCAGATCGAGGTCATTCACGCGCACCACTTTGCGTCCGCGAGTGTCGATGATTTGCTGGTCCAGAAGGTCTTTTTGCACGGCTAACAACGACTCGTTGGGCTGGTAGAGTTCCAGCGCTCGCTCGCCGACGTTCAACTCAATTTTGCCAGCGGATACAGAAGCGACCTGACTGTGTTTGGCGACGAGCGGCTGAAAGGTACCGCGCGCCAGCAAGAAATGCGAGACGCGATTGGGCGCTTCGGCCGGCTCAATGAAGAACTCTCGGACCCGCCCCACATAATTGCCTTGTGAGTCGTAGGTCTTCGCCCCCATCAATTCTGTCGCATAGAGCTCCATGATTTCACCTCCAACCCCTGCTGCAACAAGCTGGGGTGGCTCTTGCAGCAAAGCAGATCGCCAAAGGCAACAAAAAACCCGCGCACCGAATAGCCTCGGCCGCGGGCAAGTGCCTGACAGAAATGGACTTACCTCTAGCCGCTGGCGGACCCTCCCCACCCTATCTTTCGCGTCATGGCCCAGGTTTCGCGCGACAGAATCAGATGGCCTAGCCTGACCCCTCGTTGAGAAACAGTGCTCATTCTGAAACTTCTAGGGCCAGGTTCGAGTTCGTTGCTCGTGTGCATCGAGAAAGATCCACGCGTCACTCATGGCCGTTTTTGCGACCACTCTCGCATTGATAAGCTGCATGAATTGTATTGTCAAGCGCAGAATGAGTTTTGCGTGATTTTTTTTCAGTTAAGGCTCGGAGGTGCGTCCATCGCGGCCTGCGAAAAGCATGTGCACGGGCTGCTCGCCTCGTTTCCGGCATTCTTCCACGTACAAAGTGAGATAGTTCTTTAAGACGTAGTCTCGTTTGGAATAACCGAGCTCCGCCGCGGCGCGATCGATCGCCGCAGCGGGTCCTTCCAGCTCCACAAATGTACCAATGGGCGTTTCATCCAGCTCAATTAGCAGTCCTTTGGCCCAGACTTTGGAAGCAGGAAGCTGATAGGTTGTGCGGTACTTCTCGTACCGAAACCAGCCGCTCATGCCCAAGCCTTCAAAGATTTCCTTCAGCTTGGTCTCGTCGGCCACCTCGACCTCAATTTCTTCCCGCACTTTGTGTGAACCGAAGATTGCCTGACCGGCTTCTCCCGCTGGCCGCGTGACGGGCCGCTTGAATGTCACCATGACACGCTTATTAGGTTGCGCCTTTTTGGGCTTCCCCTCGAGGTCCCGTGTCTCAGCTCGAATGCGTAACAGTTGACCGTGCTTGGCCAGTCCCCCTTGCGGCGTATCGAAAATCACGTTTTCCTCGTGCACCCTGCCGCTTCCCGCGCCAACCGTGCGTGCTCCAAGTTTTTTCAGCGCCCTGCGAAACGCCTTCGCGTCCGCGATCCTCAATTTGACTTCCGTCTCTCTCGCCACGCGATTTCCTCGGACTCTGTAGCGGCGGGTTATCCCGCCGTTGTATCTCCCGAAGCGGCCGACTTTCTCCCAGCGCCAAGTTTCGCTAGTATAGCGGACGAATGCTATTTCTTCTGCCCGGCGCGCCGCACCCGCCCGTGCAACATTTCCGGGCCGCTCTGCGGCCTTCACAAAAGAAGAGACTATGACCCCAGAGCCCCATTCCGCGTTGCCGGAACTGTCTCAGGAAGTGCCGCCCAGCGCATCGCCATCTCCGCCTGTGGCTCGACGCGAGCCCGTGGAGCATATCCTTCACGGCGACCGCCGAATCGACCATTATGCCTGGCTTCGCAACAAAGGAAATCCTGAAGTCCTCGCCTATCTCGAGGCCGAGAATGCCTACACCGATGCCATTCTGAAGCCCACGCAAGCGTTTCAGGAAAAGCTCTACCAGGAGATGCTTGGCCGCATTCAGCAGACGGACCTTTCGGTGCCTTATCGCCTGCGGGGTTATCTCTATTTCACGCGCACAGAGGAAGGCAAGCAATACCCCTATCGCTGCCGCAGAGGGGATGCCGATGGCTCTCCGGAAGAGCTCCTGCTGGACCTGAATGAACTGGCCGAGCGCCACTCTTTTCTGGGGCTGGAAGCTTTCGAGGTCAGTGATGATAATCATTTTCTTGCCTATTCCACCGACATCACCGGATTTCGCCAGTACACGCTCCATTTGAAGAACCTGGTGACCGGCGAAGTCCTGGGTGAACGAATCGAGCGCGTTACCAGCGCCGCCTGGGCCGCTGACAATAAGACGCTCTTCTATACAATCGAAGACGAAACGACCAAGCGTTCCTACCGACTCTACCGGCATGTTCTCGGCTCAACGGATGCGGACGCTTTGTTATACGAGGAGACCGACGAGCGGTTTCGCATCGAAGTCGAGCGCACGCGCAGCGGGGGATTTCTCCTGCTCACCTCGGCAAGCCATACGGCAAGCGAAGTGCGCTTTCTGCGCGCGGAGGATTCCTTCGGGCAATTTCGACTGCTCGCTCCACGCCAAGACAATCACGAATACTACGTGGACCATCACCCCGGCCCAGTCGCCGGCAAGAATGGAGAGACGTTCTTTATTCGGACGAATTCCGGCGGACGCACTTTCCGCCTTGTTTCTGCTCCCGCCGATAATCCTGGCCGCGAATTCTGGCGCGAAGTGATTCCCAATCGCCCAGAGGTCATGCTCGCGGAGGTCGCTGCGTTTAAGGATCATCTCGTGCTGTTCGAACGTGAGGGCGGCCTTCCCCATCTCCGCGTCGTGGATCTGAGGACAAACGCTCCAAGCCTTTTGGACGCGTCGCATCGCATCGACTTTTCTGAGCCTGCTTACAACGCTTCTCTCGGCGAAAACCCTGAGTTCGACACGTCTCAGGTGCGCTTCCAATACGAATCGTTCATTACTCCGCGCTCGATATTTGACTACGACGTCCGCACGGGCGAGCGCATCCTGCGCAAGCAGCAGCCCGTGCTTGGCGGCTATGATCCGACGCAATACCAGAGCGAGCGATTGCACGCGACCGCATCGGATGGTACGAGAATCCCCCTTTCCATTGTCTATCGCACCGACACTCCCCGCGACGGCTCGGCTCCCCTGCTCCTTTATGGCTACGGCAGCTATGGACTTTCCATGTCCGTCAACTTCAACTCGAATCGCCTGAGCTTGTTGAATCGCGGCGTCATTTACGCCGTGGCGCACATTCGCGGAGGCGGCGAGCTGGGAAAACCCTGGCATGACACCGGCCGCATGAGGCAAAAGCAGAACACCTTCACGGATTTCATCGCTGCGGCAGAGCATTTGGTGTCGCAGCGTTACACTGCGCCTGAGAAATTGATTATCGAGGGCGGCAGCGCCGGCGGACTCCTTATGGGCGCGGTGAGCAACCTGCGGCCCGACCTCTTTCGTATGGTCATCAGCCACGTTCCGTTCGTTGACGTACTCAACACGATGTTGGACGCTTCTCTTCCGCTGACGGTCGGCGAATACGAAGAGTGGGGCAACCCGCAAGTCGCGGAAGATTATTTCCGCATGAAGTTGTATTGCCCTTACACAAACCTCGAGCGCAAGGCCTATCCGGCGATGCTCGTCAAGACCGGATTGAATGACAGCCAGGTGATGTTTTGGGAGCCCGCGAAGTACGTGGCCAAGCTGCGCACGCTGAAAACCGATTCGAATCTTCTGCTGCTGAAAACCAACATGGGCGCGGGCCACGGAGGCGCTTCCGGCCGCTATGATTATCTGCGCGAGATCGCTCTGGACTACGCATTCGTTCTTACGCAACTGGGAATAAGCGCGTGATTGCTATTCAGTTGCGCGTGTCTTCCGGCTCAAACGAGAATCGGCGAGCGATTTTCCAAGTCGCTGCTAAAATCTCTCTTTCGAGTTGCTACGACGAGCCACTTGCGTTTCCATCAGCTTGAGCGCAGATTTGTTCGGTTCTGTCCTGAGAACATAAAGCTGAAAACTTAGCCTGAGACGTGAGCGAACCCACCACACCTTTAATGCAGCAGTATCACGCGATCAAGGCGCGCTATCCGCAGGCGCTGCTGCTCTTCCGTCTCGGGGATTTCTATGAACTCTTTTACGAAGATGCCATGATCGCCTCGCGCGAGCTCCAGATCACACTAACCTCCCGCAATCGCGAAAAAGGCCAGCCGATTCCCATGTGCGGCGTGCCGTATCACGCGGCCGAAGGCTATCTCGCGCGTTTGATTCGCGCGGGCTTCAAAGTAGCCATCTGCGACCAGATGGAGCAGCCCGGCCCAGGAAAAAAACTCGTGCGGCGGGAAGTTGTGCGCGTGGTCACCCCGGGCACGGCCACGGACGTTGGCGTGCTCGACATTCGCGAGAACAATTTTCTCGCTGCCGTCGCGCGTCACACTTCCGGCTCGTCCATCGGCCTGGCTTTCGTCGATCTCTCCACGGGCGAATTTCAAGCCACTGAGTTTTCCGGTCCGCGCGCGGACGAAGCGCTGCGCGAAGAACTCCAACTTCTCCGGCCGCGGGAGACTCTGCTCCCTCGCCCACAACAACTCTTCGAAACGGCCAAGACTTCTCTTCTCGAGGGCGCTGGCGGCATCGAGTCCCGGCTCGAAGACTGGACTTTTCAAATTGATTATGCGACGCGCATTTTGCGGGAGCAGTTCGGCGTCGCAGAACTCACCGGCTTCGGGCTCGACGACCACCCCCAAGCGCTTTCTGCGGCAGGCGCGATCATCCATTACCTCCGCGAGAATGCGGCTCGAGGCGACCAATCTACGTCCGCGACGGAAAAGTCCAGCGTGGCCGGAATGGCTGCCCTACAGCATCTGGATCGCGTCCGCTATTACGAGCAACACGACAGCCTCGTGCTTGATCCCGTGTCGGTTCGCAACCTCGAGTTGCTTGCTCCAATCTTTTCGGAAGAGACCAGCCGTTCCACCGGGCCAACCACTCTCATTGCCGCGCTTGATGTGACCGTTACCGGCATGGGCGCTCGGCTGCTGCGTTCCTGGCTTCTTCGTCCGCTCATCGATCGCGAAGCCATCGAAGCTCGGCTTGCAGCAGTGACTCACCTCGTCCAGCAGACGGTCGTGCGCGGCGAAATTCGCAAGGAGCTTCGCGGCATTCTCGACCTCGAGCGCCTGACCAGCCGCATCACGCTCGGCCTTGCGACTCCGCGCGAACTCGTTGCCTTGCGCAAATCGCTGGGCCAGCTTCCCATTCTGAGAAATTTCGTTACGCCCCCACCTGTCGGCGGCAGCGAGCTCCTTCGCTGGCTCCATGACGAGATCGACGAACTCGCCGACGTTCGGGAGCGCCTCGAGCGCTCCATCGCCGACGAGCCTCCCGCCCTCGCCACCGATCCTGGAATCATCCGCAGCGGCTTTCACACGGAACTCGATGAGCTTCGCAATCTCAGCCTGCATAGCAAGCAAATCATCGCTGCCATGGAAGAGCGCGAGCGCAAGCGCACCGGTATTGCCTCCCTCAAGATTCGTTTCAACCAGGTGTTCGGCTACTACATTGAGATTTCCAAACCCAACCTGCATCTCGCGCCGGCGGACTACGAGCGCAAGCAGACGCTGGTGAACGCCGAGCGCTTCACTTCGCCGGAACTCAAGGAATACGAGCGCAAAATCCTCGCTGCCGATGAACGCATCCTCGAAATCGAGCGCCAGCTCTTCATAGACGTGCGCTCTTCGATCGCAGCCAAGGCCCCGCGCTTGCGCCGCACCGCTTCCGCTGTGGCCCAACTCGATGTGCTCACCGCTTTTGCAAAACTCGCTGCCGATCGCGGTTACACCTGTCCCGAGTTCAACTCCACCGGCGAGCTGCTCATCGTCGCAGGCCGCCATCCGGTCATTGAAGAGCTTCTCCGCCAAAAAGGCGAGCGTTTCGTTCCCAACGATCTATGCTTCGAGCCCGGCCGCCAGCAACTGCTGCTCATCACCGGCCCAAACATGGGCGGCAAATCCACGTATCTTCGCCAAGCCGCGCTAATCATTCTTATGGCGCAAATGGGCTCCTTCGTTCCGGCGCGCCAAGTCAAGCTGCCCATCACCGACCGTATCTTCACGCGCATCGGCGCGAGCGACAATCTCGCGCGTGGCCGCTCGACCTTCCTTGTCGAAATGAGCGAAGTCGCAGCCATTCTCAATCACGCCACTCCCTCGAGTCTAGTCCTCCTCGACGAAGTCGGCCGCGGGACGGCCACTTTCGACGGCCTCTCCATCGCCTGGGCCGTCGTCGAGCACCTTCAGAAGCACACGCGGGCGCGCACGCTCTTCGCCACTCACTATCACGAGCTGACGGAGCTTGCCGACCTACTCCCCGGCGTCAAGAACGTCCACGTCTCGGTGAAAGAAACGCCCAGTGAAATCATTTTTCTTCGCCGCGTTGAACCAGGCAGCGCCGACAAGAGCTACGGCATCGAAGTGGCTCGCCTCGCCGGCCTGCCGCGAAGCGTCATCGAGCGCGCCCGCGAAGTCCTAAAGGGCCACGAACAGAGTGAGCACGAACTAAGCGAAACGCTTTCTCCCGGCGCGGAACTTGAGGATGCTTCTTTGGCATCTGCTGCTGCCCCGCACCACCGCAATGGCCAGCAACAAGTCCTCTTTACCCCGCTCGACCGCGCCGTCCTCGACAGGCTCCGCGATGCCGACCTAGACCAACTCAAACCTCTCGACGCCCTCAACCTCCTCGCCGAACTGAAGAAACAGATTTCATGATTTCTCGTGCCCTCTTTGATCTCTGTGTTAAAACTCATCGTGTGACTTATTCCAAGTCCATGCTCGTCCTCGGCCTCATGTCTGGCACCTCTGCCGACGGCATTGACATCGCCCTTGCTCGCATTTCCGGTGCGCCACCCGACCTGAACGCAAAACTTCTTGGTCATACTTCTTTCAACTTCCCTCCCGCGCTGCGCAAAGAAATTCTTCGCGTCGCCGAGCAGCAACCTGTTTCTACCGGCGAACTCAGCCAACTGAACTTTCGCCTCGGGAACGTCTACGCCGACGCTGTCCTTGCCGCCTGCAAAAAGTTCAGGATCGCCCTTCGGCGCATCGACTTGATTGGCAATCACGGGCAGACAATTTTTCATCAAGGAGTGCCTGTTTCGTATCTCGGGGCGCGCACTTCGTCCACGCTTCAGATTGGGGAAGGCGCGATCATTGCGGCGCGTACGGGCATTACTACCGTGAGCGATTTTCGTCCCGCGGACATGGCGCTGGGCGGCCAAGGTGCTCCGCTGGTTCCCTTCGCCGATTACGCGCTCTACCGCCATCCGAAACTAGGTCGCGTTTCACTGAACATCGGCGGCATCGCCAACGTCACCGTCATCCCTGCTGGCGCGCGTCCCGATCAAGTCTTCGCCTTCGACACCGGCCCGGGCAACATGCTCATCGACGCTCTCGTTCAACACTTCACGCACGGCAGGCAACGCTTCGACAAAGACGCACGTCTGGCAAGAAGCGGCCAGATCAATCGCCGCCTGATTCGCAAGCTCTTCGGTGATCCGTATCTAAAGCAGCCGCCTCCAAAATCCACCGGCCGCGAATACTACGGCCGTGACTACGTCCAAAACCTCCTAGACCTCGGTCGCCGCGAGCAAATCAATCAAAACGACCTTATCCACACTGTGACAGCGTTCACAGCACTGTCGATCATCAACGCACTTCATCGCTTCGTCTTTCCGAAGCACAAGATCAACGAGGTCATCGTCTCCGGCGGTGGTGCGCAAAACCCTCTTATCTTCGAACAACTCATTATGTGTGCGATTTCCGGTGCGGACCCACTTGAATACTATTCGGATGTAGCTCCAAGAGAGGTCGTCATAGCGATGCACGCACCCGAGCCTTCTGAGGCTTCTCTACATCAAGCAGAAAACTCTCTACCCGAACACGCTTTAATCTCGGTCGTGCCTTCTTCGCACTTCGGCATACCCGAAGACGCCAAAGAAGCCTTCGCCTTCGCAATTCTGGCTTACGAGACGTTTCATCAGCGCCCGGCGAACCTTCCTTCCGCCACCGGCGCACGCGGGCCCGCTATCCTCGGAAAAATCTCCTATGCCCCGCCGCGTTAGAGGCCCAAAAGGAAAGCGAGATTTCATTGCGGGAAGAGCGCGCAATGCGGCAGAGGTCTCGCTGCGCTCGAAATGACGGGTGTGTGTTCTCCGTGCCCTTTGTGTTCCGATTCTCTTTATTTCTGTTCCCTCGCCCTTTGTTCACCCTAAGATTTCTTTGCGAGCGTCACTCGTCACTTGTCCTTCATCGTCCTCTCAATGGCCTCCACGGGAATCGCGCCCTCGCGCCCAATTCGCCAGGCATCCCCATTCAACTCCACGATCGTCGATGCTAGCGTCGCTCCGGTCTCTCCCGCATCTAAAACCAGTGGCACGCGTGAGCCTAATTGCTTCATCACCTGGGCCGCGCTCGCGCAGGAAGAGAATCCCGAAATGTTGGCGCTCGTGCCCGTCACCGGCCCCTCGAATTCCTCAATCAACCGCCGCACCACTTCGCTCCGTGGCCAGCGCAACGCCACTCGCCCCGTGCCCGCCGTCAGCTTCAGCGGAATTTTATGCGCGGCATTGACCACCAGCGTCAGCGCTCCCGGCCAGAAGGCCTGCGCCAGCCGCATGAAACTTCCCGGCGTTCCGCGCGAAAGCGTCAGCGCCTGATCGATGGAACTTACGAGGATTGGCAGCGCACGCGCCTCCGGCCGCCCCTTCACGCGATAAATCTCATCAACCGCTGCTAAATTGAAGGGGTCCGCCGCCAGCCCGTAGAAAGTGTCCGTGGGGATCGCGATCACACTTCCACGCGAAAGAAAGTCCGCAGCGTACCGCAGCACTTCCGCTTCCGGATTGATTGGGTTCACGCGCAGCAGTTCAGCTGGCAATTTTTTGGCCTTTGGCGAAGTCGTACCGCCACCCTGCAGCGCTCCCTAAGCGCTGCCCTTATTTGCGCGACGCTACCACACCCGCTTTCGCCCGCGCAATAAGAGCCTACGAAGGAAACCTTTGTTGACCGAAAGTGAGTGGGTTTGGGCTTTAGTGGAAAGAAGGCGCGTGCGTATACACCCATGCAGCGAAACTCTGCCACACAGCGGTATGCCCGATGAAAATCCTCCCCGTGCTCACCACAACCACGAACCCGCTGGCCCAGAGCGTGACACGCTGAACCTTTCCCATGGACCATTTGTCGTAGCCCATCAGCAACAACAGCAACGGGTACATGCAGAGCAATGGCGTTACGCGGAAATCCCACCACGGCGCAGTAATGGGCCAGCGGTCAAAGGCTGCAGTCAGAATCGAAAGCGTAGCGATGAGGATAAGCCTCTTGTGCGCTGCAGGATTGAATCGGTTGCGGAACGCGAAATAAATCAGCGTTGAGAACATCAGCATGCTCGAGAGAGGCACCGCGTAAAAGGCTCGCTCTTCTACTCCTTGTTGGCCGGGCCCATAGTGCCTGGCCAGGGAATCGGTTGCTACAAGCAGGCCGAGGACCACCATCAGACATGCCAAACCGAATCCCAGCAGGCCCAGGCGGCGATGCACATCCACGCGGCCAGCGGCGACCAGCGAGACTTGGGTAATCAGCAAAAGGATCCACAAGGTAAAGACAGCCCCGTGGATGTGAACGAGCAGATTGGGCAGCGGCGCCTTGAACACGCCAGCGAGATAATAGCTCTTTGCGAACCCCACAAAGACAGAAACTAGAATTACCGCGGCCATGCCCGCAAAAAAGAGATCCTCGAAGCGGCGACTGTTTTGGCGAATGACCCCGGTTGCCATGGTCCCCCAAAGACGGAGCGAATTGACCAGACTCTCTTTGCCCGGAACTGACGAGAATTCTACACCTGTCTCCGCGTTAGCGTCCTCAGCTAGAAATTTGCTAACCTCCAAGCTATGGCCACGCCGAGGGAAAGGGCAAGAAAAGCCTTGTGGTTTTTGTGGCAAGGACTCCTATTACAAAGGAAGTCTTCTTTCCCGTGCCAGATGGCGCGGCAGTTCAGCTGGCAATTTTTTGGCCTTTGGCGAAGCCGTACCGCCACCCTGCAGCGCTCCCTAAGCGCTGCCCTTATTTGCGCGACGCTACCACACCCGCTTTCGCCCGCGCATTAGAAGTTGATGGGGGCTCGGGCTATCGAGAGGTTTTTTCGCCAGTCTAACTTTCCGGCTCTGTCCGTGTTGCCTTTGTTCTAGACGGTTGCTCCTCCTTTTCGGTAAACAAGCAAATAAGCCCCGGATGGCGGCCCAGAATCTCAAGGAGGCCTGATGAAAGCTCGTACGTTGTCGGCAGCTGCTTTCCTGGTTTTGGTTGTTCTTTCCCCCGCGCTCGGGGCTCCAACTCCCTCGAACACCGCTGGCGAATACGCCAAGCACTTTGCCGCCCTCAGTGGTCTTTCCGTTGCAGTGGCACAGGCCATGCCGCCGGACCAGTACGGATTCCGCCCCCATCCCGAATCCATGGACTTCGGCCAATTGATGTCTCACATCGCCACGACGAACTACCAATTCTGCGCTGGCCTGAAGGACACTCAACCGCCAGCCCTGCCTTCACCAACCGAAAAAGACGCGGTCGTCAAATTCCTCGGCGATTCCTTCTCGTACTGCACCGATGTCATCTCGAATCTGACAGACGCGCAACTCAGCGCAGTACACAACTCCCCGGACGGCCATCTTCCCGGCCGCGAAGTTCTCCTGGCTATGTACGTCCACGTTGCCCATCATCGCGGCCAGGCCGAAATCTATCTCCGCGACAAAGGCATTCGCCCGCCCTCCTATCGAATCTGACCCGTCTGGTAGTAGGAGTTACCGGCTCGCTCGCTCGCGTTCCAAGATCATCCGGTCAAACGCCATAGGTAATCCCTCGCGCGTCGAATACGGTCCCGGCACATACGCCCGTGAACTTACACCCTCCTGCGACCACTCGGAAATCTTCCAGTCCTCCCGATTCGTAGCGTCCCAGAATTCCACCGCATCGTCAGCCTGGAAACTCGGCTTCGCCATTTCATCCGGATGGAAATACCATTCGCATACGACTTTTGTACGGTGTACGGCCTGCGGCCACAATCGATGGGCCATTACATAGTCTGGATGCAGACTTAAAAACAGGTTCGGATAAATCGCGTAATAGAGCACGAGTTTTCTCTGCTCTTCACTCAGACCGGGGAGATAATCGCGGCGCCTTTTGCCGTCCACGCTCATGGTTTGCGCTCCCGCCCGGAATTCCATCGAGCCACCGATGTACGTGGGCTGCGGCGTATCATTGTTTCCGCTCATGGAATCGCATACGCTGCTGAGCATCGGGTGCAAGATCGGACAGTGCAAGCACTCGTTGTAGTTCGATACGATCAGCTTCCAGTTAGCTTTCACGTCGTAAGTGATTTGCTTGTACAGACGCAGATCCTGCATTCTCCACGGCGCAAACTTTTTCGGCAGGTCTGCCAGCTGCTCGCTGAGCGGCTTCGGATGCGGAGAAAGGTTCAGAAAGATGGATCCGTCCCAATCATCCGCGTGGACGGCGTGCAGCGGGTAGTCTTCCCGGCGGAATGCTTCCTCATCCGTGTGAGGTGCGCCTAGAAGCCGCCCATCCAATCCATAAGTCCACCCATGGTACGGACACTGGATTCTCCCCGCGAACTTTCCTTGCTCCTCGTGGCACATTCTGGTTCCGCGATGCCGGCAAACGTTATAGAACGCCCTCACCCCGCCGGCACTCTCCCGCGTCACGATAATGCTCTCGCCCGCGACTTCGCATAGAAAATAATCACCAGCGTTTGGAATCTGCTCGCTCCGCCCGCTCGAGATCCACATGGAAAGGAAGAAAGTCTCCATTTCCCTCCGGAAAATTCCCGGATCATTGTAATAACGGCCCGGCAACGTCTTCGCTTGCACGCTCATGGTCATCTCCAGGACGTTCAATCTATTCTCCGGCTACAGCCCTTTGCAATGCCTCAATAGCCTTCGGATATGTACGGGCCGGAAAGTTTGCTAACCTCCAAGCATGGCCACGCCGGGCAAAGCAGCGCGCAACGCTCGCGCTACTGGCGATTCCGCGCTCCTCACGAGCCGCGACAATCGCTGGCTCAAGGAGTTTCGCCTGGCTCTGCGCGGCGGCCTGCCTACGGAAAGCGGCTTCGTGGGAGTTGAAGGCGTGCGCTTAGTCGAAGAAGCACTGCGTTCCGGCTGCCCCATCCAAGCGGTGCTGTTCAGTGAATCCGGGCAGCGGCATCACGAACGCCTCGCGCCTCTGATCGATCGGCCAGAAATCGCCTTCCCCACCCTTCGCACCGCCGACCGCCTCTTCGAGGGGCTTGCCGACACGGAGCACCCGCAAGGCGTCGCCGCTTTAGTGAAACCGCGGGAAACTTCCTTTGACGATCTCGTGCGCACGCCTGCTTCCGCCTGCGCTCCGCTTCTCGTGGTCCTGGCTGGCGTTCAGGATCCCGGCAACGTGGGCACGATTCTTCGCACTGCTGCCGCTTTTGGCGCGACGGGTGGAGCCACTGCCGCCTCCGGCGTCAGCGGCTCCGCCAGCCCGTACTCGCCGAAGGCGCTGCGCGCCTCCGCCGGTGCGGCTCTCCATCTCCCGATCCTTGCCGGAATGTCGCTCGCCATTCTCCTGACGCAATTCAGGATCGCTGGAATCCGCACGCTGGCCTCCAGCGTGCGGGAGATGGCCGCCGGATCGTCCTCAGCAATTGGGGCGCAGCATGCTGCGCCCCTACAAAAACGTGTCGCGACGCCTCCGTTCGCCCCGTGGGAGGTCGACTGGTGCCAGCCGATCGCGCTTCTCGTCGGCAACGAAGGCGCTGGCCTTCCGGAAGAGATCGAGCGCAGCGCCGACGCGCGTATCCACATCCCCATGGCCAGCGGCGTTGAGTCCCTCAACGCCGCGGCTGCCGCCGCGGTCGTCTTCTACGAAGCCGCCCGCCAGCGCAACTCCAAGCCGCATTCGTAGGGACGGCCTTTCTTAGGCCGTCCGCTCCTCACCCGGGGAACGGTCCGCCTCAGAAGGCGGACCCTACCTGCAATGCAGCACAGGCCGTCCCTCGGGCTCTGTACAATTGCTTTTCCGAAATTCCCAAAAGCCTTAGACTCAAAGGGAAAATGAGCCTCTTCTCCAAACTCCCCGCCTCCGCCGCGGACTCCGACGTCCCCGCCGCCAACCAGCCGCTCGCCGAGCGCATGCGCCCGCGCACCCTCGACGAATTCATCGGCCAGGAAAAACTTCTCGGCCCCGGGAAGCCGCTGCGCATGCAAATCGAATCCGACAACATCGGCTCTATGCTCTTCTGGGGCCCGCCCGGCTGCGGCAAAACCACGCTCGCCCGCGTCATCGCCCGTCTGACGCACGCGGACTTCGTCTCGTTCAGCGCCGTGCTTGCCGGCATCAAGGAAATCAAAGACGTCATGGCTGCCGCCGAATACAAATCGCGCTCCGGCTACCGCACCATCGTCTTCGTCGACGAAGTCCACCGCTTCAACAAAGCCCAGCAGGACGCTTTTCTTCCTCACGTCGAGGCCGGCCACATCACGTTCATCGGCGCGACTACAGAAAATCCCTCCTTCGAAGTCATCTCGCCACTTCTCTCCCGCACTAAGGTCTACATCCTTGAGCCTCTCGCCACGCCCCAAATCGTCGAGCTCCTTCGTCGCGCCCTCGCCGACAAAGAGCATGGCCTAGGCAACGAA
This sequence comes from uncultured Acidobacteriaceae bacterium, assembly GCA_964524045.1. Taxonomy (GTDB): domain Bacteria; phylum Acidobacteriota; class Terriglobia; order Acidiferrales; family UBA7541; genus Acidiferrum. The sequence goes on along the minus strand of CAZGBQ010000025.1, from coordinate 12,363 downwards.
TCCATCGAAATCTCCGACGACATCCTCTTCCGCATCGCATCGTTTGCTAACGGGGATGCCCGCGCCGCCTACAACACGCTCGAACTCGCCGCCAAAAGCATCCGCGCGCCCCGTTCTAATAAAGATGGCGCCCCGAGCACTATTACCCCCGAACTTCTAGAAGACATTCTTCAGCGCAAACTTCTGCGCTACGACAAAGCCGGCGAAGAGCACTTCAACCTCATCTCCGCCCTTCACAAGTCCATCCGCAACTCCGATCCCGACGCCGCGCTCTACTGGCTCGCGCGCATGATCGAATCCGGCGAAGACCCTCTCTACATCGCGCGCCGCATGGTGCGCATGGCCAGCGAAGACGTCGGCCTCGCCGAGCCCGGTGCCCTCGCTATCGCGCTCGCCGCCAAAGACGCCTTCCACTTTATCGGCCCGCCCGAAGGCTATCTCGCGCTTGCGCAAGCCGCTGTCTATCTTTCGCTCGCGCCCAAATCCAATGCGCTCGAAACCGCTTACAACGAGGTCATCGAGGACGTCAACAAAACCGAAGCTGATCCCGTTCCGCTCCATCTCCGCAATCCTGTCACCGGCCTCATGAAAAAGTTCGGCTACGGTGAAGGCTACAAATACGCGCACAATTTCGAGGAAAAAGTCACCGACATGCCTTGCCTCCCCGACAATCTTGCCGGCCGCACCTGGTACCATCCCACCGACCAGGGCTTCGAGCAGCGCCTGCGCCTTCACCTCGACGAAATCCGTAAGCTGAAATCAAAAGCTGCTCCCGAAACCTAGGTGACTCGATGAACTGTTCCGCACTCATCCTCGCCGCTATGCTCTGCGGCTCAATCGTAGCCAGTGGCGACACTCCTAAGCGTCCCCGTATCCTGGGCATTGGAGCTGTTTCACTTGCCGCGTCTCCTTGGAAGGAAGCCATCTCGTTTTACGACAAGCAACTGGGATTCGGAGCTAGCAGGGTCGACTGCGCGTCCGTTTGTACTGAGCTCATCCAAATCAATCCACACCAGCAATTGAGCGTTTTCGTCGGTCATCCAGACGCCGCCGTTAAAGAAGAACTAGCGTCAGGCAGCAGCATGCAAATCCTCTTTGAAACCTCCGACGTCGGGGCTATGCGCGGGTATCTGACCGGACTCGGCATTTTGTGCAGCGAGATCATCCACGCTCCTCATACCCAGTTTTCCCTCGATGACCCGGGCGGTCATCACATTGGATTTGTCCAAATTGGAGAACGAGGATTACTTCAGCGGCCGCCTTCCCAAAACCAAGTGAGCACGCGCCTCATCCACGCCGGCTTTGTGGTCCACGACCGCGCCGCCACCGACCATTTCTACAAAGACATCCTCGGTTTCCGCCCCTACTGGCACGGGGGCATGAAGGACGACAAGGACGATTGGGTCGCCATGCAGGTCCCCGACGGCACCGACTGGATCGAGTACATGCTCGATATCCCCACTGATGCAAGCCACAAACTCCTCGGCGTCATGAATCACATCGCGCTTGGCGTCCCCGACATCCAAGCCGCAAAAGCGCAGCTCCTCAAGAACGGCTGGAAGCCGGGTGAAGAACCTAAGCTTGGCCGTGACGGCAAATGGCAGCTCAATCTGTACGATCCCGACGAAACACGCATCGAATTCATGGAGTTCACGCCCAGAGAGAAACCGTGCTGCTCGGAATTCACGGGCCCGCATCCGAAACCATGAATTGTCCAGTCTCCCGCAGCCGTTCCCGTTGGCTCCGCAAACTTTGTTTGATGCTCTGCGCCGTATTTGGCTGCTGTGCGGATGCCGGACCCTTGGGGCTTAAGGTGCGCCGTTTGGGCTCCGGATGCTTTTTCGGAGATGCGGGCTTTTCTTCGCTTTTTTCTTCTTTTCTCCGCGGCCTCTGTGTCCTTTGCGTTCTCTGTGTTAATTCTTCTTGCTGCCCTGCAGCTCGCGCCCAGGACCTCGACAAGCCCCTGCAATCCATCGACGAAGAAGTCACCGCTTTTTCTTTTGCTCCGGACGGCCGCCTTGCCTTCTCTACCTACCGTCACATCAAAACCAAGCTTTATGACCTCGAGCACGACGACATCTGGATACAGGACCCCGGTGGCAAGCGCCGCCGTCTTCTCGAAGGCCAGAAATACACGCGCGGCAATGCTCTTTTCAGCTATCTCGTCGATTCCCTCCGCTGGTCACCCAACGGCCACTACCTCCTCGTCCAGCTGCTCGTCACCACCGTCGAGGATCCCGACTCCGGTAAGGGCACGGACTCCTACGAGACGCTTCTCTTTGACGACTCCGGGCGCGAAGTCCGTATCGCTAAAGGCGACAATTTCATTTCCGGCGCCGGCAACGCCGCTTTCCTCCCCGACAACAACACTATCGCTTACCTCACCGAAGCCGTGAAGTCTCTTCCGCTTTTTTCCATGAAGACCACGCGCCTCTCCACCGGCTCTTTCCCCTCGCCCCACGAAGGCAGAACTTTCCGCGACGCCGCCTGGCTTCCCGGCATGAATTTTGCGGTGGCGGTCGAGCAGGATCGCTCGCTCTCCGGGCCGCCCCGCTTGCAATACCTCGACGTCCTGAGCGATTCCGACAAAGAGCTCGCCACACTCGACAGCTTCGAAGGCGGCCTCAGCGTCTCCCCCAACCGCACCAAAGTCGCCTATTTCACCGACCGCGAAGTTCTCGAAATCCGCAGCCTCTCGAATCCTAATCTTGTGGCGCGCATGCGTATCGGCCTCGGCATTTATCGGTGGACCGCCGACGAATCCCGCATTTTCCTCAAGCGCTCGATCGAGAAAAAATCCGCCGATGTTGTCTGGTACACCGTTCCTTCTCCCTCGCCCTTGGCACGCGGTCAGGAAATCCCAGTCTCGCAGCCTACACCCGTTCCCGTCCTTCACGGCCTCAGCTTCCGCGAGTTTTCTCTTTCTCCCGATGGCCGCTTCCTGGCCGTTGTCGTCCCCGGCAAACGCAACCTCCTCATCTTCCCCCTCCCCTCGCGCTAAGGCCCTTTGGCCTAGTTACCGACCCTGCGCGATAACATAACCATTGGCGTCGATTCTGTACCCATTTTGGGTCAGCTTTTCGAACGCCAACGCGTGGGCTAAAGAGGTGGACTTGATCAGACCCACATAACGTTTCCCTTTATAAAGGACTACTATCTCTGCGTTCGGCTCTTCCTTCTCAAGCAAAACCGCCCTCTCGCCGAGAGGCTCTCCACTCGGACCAATGATAGGCCCCCGATCTATAACGCGAACTGCTCTCTGAATCTTCTTTTCCATTTCGCCTTCGGCTTGCGCGGGCAAACCCTCGTCTTCACTCTCAACTGCCACATCCACGCAATCCGACGCACGCACAGTCGTGAAGCCGCCGAGACGTCCGTTAGGCAGGAGCAAAGTTCCAGCCCCTCGGGACTTGAATCGAACTTCCCTGCCCATGAAGTCCTTATCCCTTAGGACGACTGTGTGGTAGGCGCGCCGGATCCGGCTGAGTGGAGCGCAGCTCTCAAATGACTCCCACGATAGCCACACCACTCCAGAGATAATTACAACTACAGAAAGCAAGACGAGGTAGACGGTTTTCGTGCTCCTACGTATCTGAGGCATTTTAATGGCTCCTGCTGTAGCCGAAGACCACTATCAAGCGCAGCCTTTAGGTTTTCACTAGTCACCAGTCACGAATCACGAGTCACTCTCCTCCGGTGCTCCACGAGAATGCACGCATCCTCGACAACCGCCAATCCCGCTGCCCTCGCTTTCTCCGCGGCCTCTTCATGCTCAATCCCTAATTGCATCCAGACCACCCGCGCCCCGATTCGAATCGCGCTCTCGACCACCTCCGGCACGTACTCGGAGCGCCGAAAAATATCCACCACATCGATTTTCTCGGGAACGTCCTCCAGCCGCACGTAACTCTTCTCCCCCAGCACTTCCGTCTCATTCGGATTCACCGGAATAATCCGGTACCCCGCCCGCTGCATGTACTCCGTCACTTCATGGCTCGGCCGCATCGGGTTCGACGACAACCCGACCACCGCAATCGTCCTGCACTTTCTCAAAATGTCTGCAACCGGGTCGGCACCCGCGGTCATCCCGAAGTCGGCGCTACCCGGCAGCAGCACTCGCATATTCTTCTCTCGCCTCTCGCCACTCGCCACTCGCCACTCGTCACTAGCCACTTTCTTCCTCATCGCGCCGCAAACTCGCCATTCTTCAAAGTATTCGAAGCACGTTTTGCCATCACCCGCTCCATCGCCGCCAAACACTTGTCATTTTCCCCTGCCGTCCCCACCGAAATCCGCACCGCCTCCGGAAATCCCATCCACGCCAGCGGCCGTACGATCACGCCTTTGCGCAACAGCTCTTCGCTCAGCGCTTTCGCGTCCGACCCCACTTCCATAAACACAAAATTCGCCTCACTTCTGACCGGTCGCAGCCCCAGCGCGCCGAGCCCTTCTGTCAACCTTGCGCGCTCCGCAGCATTCTCCCGGATGCACCGCGCCACGTGTTCGCGATCGTTCATCGCCGCCAGTGCCGCCGCCTGCGCGACGCCCGAGGTGTTGAACGGTGTCTTCAGCCTGTTCATGGCCGCGAGCACCTCTGGCCGCCCAAACGCGAAACCAATCCGCAATCCCGCCAGCCCATAAACCTTCGAGAATGTCCGTAGGATCAGCACATTCTTCCGCCGCCGGTAAATCTCCTCGGACTTCCGGCGGTCCAGTCTCGGCGCGTAGTGTATGTATGCCTCATCCAAGACCACCAGGACGCCGTCCGGCACGCTTGCGATGAACTCTTCCAGTTTTGCCGTACCAAACGCTGTCCCCGTTGGATTGTTGGGATTGGCGATGTAAATCACGCCGGTCTTCGGCGTGACGGCGCGCAGGATAGCCTCTAGGTCAAACGCAAAATTCTTCTGCGGCACCAGCACCAGTTCTGCGCCGCTCGCCCGGATGGCCACGGAAAACGGCGCGTAACTTCCAAAGGACGTAATACCCTGCCGCCCACCACGCAAACAAACCCGCGCCGCCAAATCGATAATCTCGCTGGATCCCAGCCCCACGAAAATTTCATCGAACGCCACGCCAGTCTTTTCGGAAAGCATCTCCCGGAGCGCGTGCGCCCCGCCGTCTGGATACCGGTGCGACTCGCTCAGAGCTTTCCGGGCCGCTTCCAGGGCCATCGGCGACGGCCCCAGCGGATTTTCGTTCGACGCCAGCTTCACCGCATGAATCTTCAGCTCGCGCTCCACTTCTTCTATGGGTTTTCCGGGCACGTACACCGGCAGCCCGCGAATGTACTCCGGTATCAGCTCTTCAATCGTTCGTGTCATTTAGCTCCCAACTTGAACTGTCATTTCGAGCGCAGCAGGCCGACTTTTTCTTCCCGCATCGCTCCAGCGATGCGGTCCGCCTGCGCAGTCGAGAAAGCTCTCTTCCTCTTCTCTGCACACTCTGTTTCTTTGTGCCCTCTGTGTTAATTCTTATTTCTTTCTTTTGGCTCGTGCCCGATTATTCTCTCATCTTCGAAGGCTCTACGCCTGCGCGTGACTGCGAATTTGCTGTGCCAATCAAGCGCGCTTCAATCGGTCTATCTCTTTCGTCGTTAACTCCCGAAACTTCCCTGGGCCCACATCTAAAGACAGCGGCCCCAACTGCACGCGTTTGATCTTTTCCACTCGATGTCCAACGCGCTCAAACATCCGCCGAATCTGCCGGTTCCGCCCCTCGATCAAAACCACCTCGTACCACGGATTCGCGCCATCCTCGACCAACCGGATTTTCGCTGGCGAAGTCCTCACTCGCCGCCCATCTTCCAATTCAATCGTGACTCCCGCCCGTAGCCGCTCGATCGCCTTCTCCTCCGGCTTCTCGCCGATTTTCACCAAATACGTCTTCGGCACATGCGAGCCCGCCTTCATCAACTTCTCCGCGAGCGCGCCATCATTGGTCAGCAGCAGCAACCCTTCGCTCGCATAATCCAGCCGCCCCACCGGATACATGCGTTCCGCGCGCTTGGGCAGCAAATCCATCACGGTCGGCCGCCCTTCCGGATCGCTCACCGTCGTCACGTAACCCTTCGGCTTGTTCAGCAGGTAATAGATCAGCCGCTCCGCTTTCTTCAGCGGTTTCCCATCCACGCAAATCTCATCTCGCTCTGGATCGGCCTTTGTTCCCTGCTCCGCCACCACTTTTCCATTCAACGTCACGCGTCCCGCCGCAATGATCTCCTCTGCCTTGCGCCGCGACGCAATTCCGCTCGCCGCCATAATCTTCTGCAACCGTTCCTGCATCCCCTGGCCCATAATTGTCGCCCTAACGCAATGACTGTCATTCCGAGCGGAGCAGGCCAATCTTTTCTTCCGCGTTCGCTCCTGCGAACGCGTCGGCCTGCGCAGTCGAGGAATCTCTCTTCGCTCTCCGGCAACAACTCTTGTCACTGCAAGGGCGCGCTTTAGCGCGTCCCTCTCTCGCTTTCTTCTGTGTACTCTCTGTCGATTCTGTGGCGAAATCCTCTCTTCTCTTTTCTCCCACTCCCCACTCTCTTCAACTCTTCCACTTCCCTCTCCTCCAGCATCCTGTACCTCCCCTCCGGCACCCCTTCCAGAGTGAGTGGCCCCAACCCTGCGCGCTTCATTTTCTCCACCGGATGCTGCTCCCGAAACAGCACGTTTCGCATCTCATCTTTCTTCGTATCCCGCATCCGAACTTCATACCAATAATTCGCCGCCCGCCCGCTCCCGCGTGTCGCCCCCGGCTGCTTCAACGTTCTCATCCTCAAGCCAATCTCTCTCCCTAGACGCTCCAGTTCATCCAACCTCAGCATTCCCTTCACTTTGATGAGATACACTTGCTCAAGCTCGCCCCAATGCTTCAACATCTCCGCCGCCAGGTCGCCGTCATTCGTCAAAAACACCAGCCCCGACGTCGCATATTCCAAATTCCCCACCGGATACACGCGCTCCGCAAAGCCACGCAAACAATTCTTCAGTGTTTTCCGTCCTTCCGGATCCGCCATCGCCGAAACCACTTCTGCGGGCTTGTGCAGCACCAGGTACACGCGTCTTTCTGCTTCTTTCACCACGCGCCCCGCGGCTTCGATGCGATCCCTCGCCGCGTCCGCTCTCGTGCCAAGCTCCGTCACTACGCGCCCATTCACGCGCACCTGTCCGCTCAGGATCAATTGCTCCGCATGCCTCCGCGAAGCAATCCCCGCCCGCGCAATGATCTTCTGCAATCTCTCCTGCATGTTTGACCTTTGATTGTTACGCAATCGCGATGACTGTCATTCCGAGCGGAGAGCCGCTAGTTTTGCGGCGCGCAGTCGAGGAATCTTTCTTCGATTCTACCTTTGCCAGTGTACTGCTTCTGCGGGCGCTCTTACTTCAGATGTAAACCCGTCACTCCCCCGCCGTCGCTGTCTTCGCCGAATCCTGTCCCTCCGGCATCCCCTCATTATTCGCCGCGGTCTCCTCCAGCAATTCCTCCCGCGCTTCCATTGCCTCGTGCTCCGCATCCTCGCTTGCGCCCTTCTCCGGCTCTGCAGTCCCTTCGCTCGCCACTCGCCACTCGCCACTCGCCACTGCCTCATCGCTCCCCAGCGCTTCCCTGGCCAGGGCCTCAAACTCCTTCAGGCTCGGCAGCTCGTTCAAATCGCTCAGCCCAAACCGCATCAAAAATTCTTTCGACGTCTTGTACAAAATCGGCCGCCCAATCACTTCTTTGCGTCCCGCCGTTGTGATCAAGTGCTTGTCCAGCAGCGTGCTGATCACTCCCGAAGTATTCACCCCGCGAATCTCCGAAATTTCCGGCACCGTCACCGGCTGCTTGTATGCAATCACCGCCAGCGTCTCCAGCGCCGGCATCGACAGCCGCAGCGGCGGCCGCAAGCTCTTGATGAACCGCCGCACCACGTCATGCTGCTGCGGCTTCGTGTATACCTTGTACCCGCCAGCCACCGCGCGGATCTCGATCCCGCGCACTTCCCCGGCGTAGCTCGCCACCAATTCATCCAGCGACGCCTGCACCGCCAGCTTCTCTTCGCCCAACGCCTTCGCCAGTTGCTCAATCGTCGCCGGCTCATCCGCTGCGTAAATGATCGCTTCCAGCGCCGCTCTTCTCTCTTCATTCGTCATTCCTGCCTCACAATTTCCAGGCCCACTACTGTCATTTCGAACGGAGCGGGCCAACACCTTTTCTTTCCGCTTTGCTCTTGCGAAGCGGTCGGCCTGCGCAGTGAGAAATCTCTCTTCTCTTTCTCCTCTGTGCTCTCAACTCTGTGCTCTCCGCGTTAATTCCGAATCCTTTTCTCGTCACTCGCCACTTCCTACCGATACTCCTCATCCACCATTCGGATCGCGCCGCTCTCATCAAACACCACGTCAAATGCCTTGCCCTTCTTCACCACAATCTCCCCAAACATTTTCTCCTGCACCAGCGCCACCGCTTGCAGCTTCACCATCTCCAGCATCGCAAGGAACGCCACAATCATTGCGTGGCGCGACGGGCACGCCTCGAAAAACTGGATCAAGTTCACCGCGTTTTCCGCGCTCGCAATAATCTGCGCCCGCAGCTGCGCGATCATCTGCGCCACCGTGAACTGCTCGTGCTGCAGCTCGATCCGCGCAACTTCTTTGCGCCGCTCCAGCACTTGCTGGAAAACTTTCACCAAATCGACAAGCGAGACCACCAAATCGCCTTCCGTCCCCTCGTCGTGGTACAGCGACTTGTCCGGTTTCGACCATACGTTTTCTTCAATCTGCTGCTTCTGGTACAAAAGCTGCGCTGCGTTTTTAAATTTTTCGTGTTCCACGAGCCGTTGTACCAATTCCGCACGCGGATCCGCGTCTTGCTCTTCCGGACTCGCCAGCGGATCGGGGGGCAGCAGCATTTTGCTCTTGATGAAGATCAGGGTCGCCGCCATGTAAATAAATTCCGCGGAAACATCTACGTCCAGCTCTTCCAGTTTGTGCAGGTAATCCAAATATTGCGCGGTAATTTCCGAGATTCGAATGTCGTGAATGCTCATCTTCTGCTGCTTGATCAAATCGAGCAAAAGATCGAGCGGACCTTCGTACATCGGGATGCGAATCTTGTAGCCGCCGCCTTCTGCCTGCGCTGACTCATTTGGTGAGTCTAGGCGCTCGACTGCCTCTCCAGAAGCGGGCTGCTCCGCGTGTTCGTCCGTGCTCTTTCCGGTCAACTTGTGCTCCGGTGTCGCCATTTCTTACTCTTACCTGTCATCCTGAGGCTATCCGATGAGGATAGCCGAGGGATCTCAACGACGGCTTCAACCGAGGTGTTGCATCAGATGAGATCCTTCGCTCCGCTCAGGATGACACGCAAAAACTCTGCGGTCGAGTCACGCCATCGCGCTGCCCGCTGTGCCGGCGATTTCTCTGCGTTTTTTCTCCCAGCCGAAGACGGCTTCGCGGACGCGCGCCATCGTGCCTTGGGCCACTTTGCGCGCCTTATTCGAACCGTCGTCAATCACTTCCAGCACGCGCCCGGGATGCTGCTCGTACTCCACGCGGCGCTCGCGAATTGGAGCGATCCACTTGACCAGATTGTTTGCCATCGCCTCTTTGCACTCGATGCAGCCAATTCCTGCCGTAGTGCAACCTTGCCGCACCCACTCGAGCCGGCCCGGCTCTTCGGCCGAAAACAGTTTATGCCAGTCGTACACCGGACAAACATCCGGGTTTCCAGGATCGGTACGACGCTTCCGCGCCGGGTCCGTCACCATCACTTTGGTCTTTGCGCGAATGTCCGCGTCGCTCTCGCTCAACATGATGGTGTTGCCGTAACTCTTAGACATCTTTCGCCCGTCGAGGCCAGGAATCCGCGGTGTTTTCGTGAGCATCACCTCTGGCTCGGTCAAGACCTCCTCGAACTGAATGAAATGCGCAACAGCAGGATTTCGCTCAACGAAGTTTTCACGGCCGTCTTGAAGAATCTTCGCGCGTAATCCACTCTTTATTTGTTGAATCTTGTCTGCCGTGATTGGCGCTGCGCTCGGTTTTGCGAACGGGCCGACGAGTGGTCTCTCCATGACCTGCCAAGCTTGACTGTTCCTCGGATCGTCCAGCGAAGGACTGAACTCCACGCCGAAGTATTCATCAAATCGCCGCACTATCTCACGACTCAACTCGACGTGCGAAGCCTGGTCTTCTCCCACAGGCACAAACAGCTTCGCTCCTGGATTGCTATACATCACAATGTCGCCGCACTGAAGCACCGGGTAGCCCAGAAAACCGTACGTGTGCAAATCCTTGTCCTTGATATTTTCCAGCGCCTCTTTGTACGTGGGCACGCGCTCCAGCCAACCCAACGGTGTCACCATGGAAAGCAGCAGATGCAACTCCGCGTGTTCGGGAATCAGCGATTGCTGAAAGATTGTGCATTTCTTCGGATCGAGCCCCGCGGCCAGGTAATCGGTAACGATTTCAATGGTGTTCTGCGCCACGGCGGACGTGTCCGCGTAGTCGCTGGTTAACGCATGCCAGTCCGCGATGAAGTAGAAGCATTCGTAGGCAGGATCGTTTTGCAGCCGTGCCCAATTTTGCAGCGCGCCAAAATAATGCCCGATATGCAGCTTTCCCGTCGGCCGCATGCCGCTCAGCACGCGCGCTCTTTGTAGCGGCGGGTTTACCCCACCGCCTTTCTCGGTCTTATCCCCTGTCGCCACCTTGGCTCCCTAACCAAAAAACTGTCATTTCGAGCGAAGCGAGAAATCCCTCTTCGCTTTCCCATTCAGCAATCCCGTCCTGCGTGCTAATGACCTAAGAGAGATTTCTCACTCCGCTGCGCTTCGTTCGAAATGACGGGACGCGCTAAAGCGCGCCCCTGCACGCCTCTACACGCGGCGGGGTAAACCCGCCGCTACATCTGCCAGCCAAAACCGCACAGGCAAGAGTGCCTGTGCCACATAAGACCTAATTCGCGGCGACCTTTTGCTTCGCTCCTTCGCCGAGGAGTTCGCGGGCGATGATCATGCGCTGCACCTCGCTGGTGCCTTCGTAAATGGTCAGCACGCGCGCGTCGCGGTACATGCGCTCGACGTCCGTCTCGCGCGAGTACCCTACGCTGCCATGCACCTGCACCGCCTTGTACACCACGCGGTTCGCCATCTCGCTCGCATACAGCTTCGCCTTCGAGGAAGCGGCCCCCATCTTCGTCGGATGCGTGTCCTTCAACCACGCCGCGTAGTGCGTCAGGCCGCGCGCGGCCTCAATTTCCGTCTGCATGTCCGCGATCATCCACTGAATCGCCTGGAACTCGCTGATGGACTTGCCAAATGCCTTGCGCTGCTTCGCGTACTTGATCGTTTCTTCCAACGCTCCTTGCGCCAAACCGACGGCCTGCGCGGCAATCCCGATCCGTCCTCCGTCCAGCGCGCTCAACGCAATCTTTAGCCCTTGGCCCTCTTCGCCGAGACGATTCTCAACCGGCACCACGCAATCATCCAGAAGAATTTCGACCGACGGCGACGAGCGTTGGCCCATCTTGTCTTCGTGGCGGCCGACCTTGAATCCCTGGAACGACGGCTCGACTAGAAACGCGCTGATGCCCTTCCCGCCCGCTGCCGGATCGGTCTTTGCAAAAACCAGCAGCACGCCTGCCGCGTTCCCGTTGGTCACCCACGTTTTCGTGCCATTGAGCTTGTAGCAACTTCCATCGCGCACGGCGCGCGCTTGAATGCCCGCCGCATCCGAACCTGCGGCCGGCTCCGTCAGACAAAATGCGCCCAGCGTTTCGCCGGTGGCCATGCGCCGCATGTATTTTTTCTTCTGCGCCTCGTTGCCGAACATCAGCAGCGGCGCCTGCACCGCCGAATTCGTCACGCTGAGCGCCGTGGACATCGCCGTGAACACGCGCGCCACTTCTTCCAGCATCAGCACGTAGGAAACGGTGTCCAGCCCCGGGCCGCCCCACTCTTCCGGCGTCAGCATGCCACAGCAGCCCATCTCTCCCAGTTTTTGGATCGCTTCGGCAGGAAATTTTTCCTGCTTTTCCCATTCCTTAACGAATGGGCGCACTTCCGTCTCCATGAATTGCCGGACGGTGTCGCGAATCAGTCTTTGGTGGTCGTTGAGCGAAAAATCCATCGTGTCTTGGTGGCACAGGCATTCCTGCCTGTGCTCTCTTCAACCTATACACGCCTGGCTCGGTGGACTCAGCGCAAGAAGTGTACGCACGATGCTAACACACGCCACCCGCGAACCAGAAGGCTGGGAAAGAGGTGTCGGAAGAGCAGCAAAGAGAGATTCCTCGACTGCGCAGGCCGACGCGTTCGCAGGAGCGAACGCGGAAGAAAAAGTCGGCCTGCTCCGCTCGGAATGACAGTTGTTTGTTGTTTCGCAGTAGGCAGAA
>CAZGBQ010000024.1:0-31219 GCA_964524045.1 uncultured Acidobacteriaceae bacterium | reverse complement strand
AAGCAAAGGGCTTGCAAGAGCGGGTTTTGGGAACTGTGGCAAATAAAGGGGATGCGGGAGAAAAGCTTGGAAGTGTGGCAGGGAAAGGAGTTTGGGAACAGTGGCCCGTCGGCTCAACTCGGGACAAACGAGTGACCCTTCGAGGCTCAGGGTAAACGAGGGGCGAGAGAAGGATTTGCGACACAGGCCGCTGAGGATAGAGTGGCGGGCATCCAGAGCGCGTGCGCGAGTTGGAGGTGCTAGATTCAAGGAGCATGATAGCATGGAAGATATCATCTGTCAAGAATTACTTACTAGTGATTCGAATCACAGGGTAAAAACGAACCATGATTTTGCAAGTGAGGCGTCTTAAGAGAGTTGCGGGAGGGGGTGGATTCGAACGAGCTGTGGAAAAGCCAGGAGGCCCGCCGATGATGCGCTGCGCCATCCTGCTAAGCGCGCGGGGTTACGCACCGTATGAAGTGACACGAAGGCTCACAGGCAAGAGTGCCTGTGCCACGAAAGAGAAAACGCCGGCTGGAAGCCAGCGCTACGAAAATGGCGCGCAATTCAACGAGGGGTGCTCAATAATGGCGGCGACGGGGTAGATTGCCTTCATGACGTTCACGAAGCGATTGCGCGAGGGAGTGCGGCGCGGAGAAATTACGTGCAGCGTGCGCTTCTGGATAGGGCCGCGAGTGAGAGTCGGCGCGCGATATCCGATGGAGGAAGGCGCGATCGAAGTGGATTCGATTGAAATGATTGGTTTTCCTGACATTACGCCGGAGCTGGCGCGCGAGTCGGGATTTTTGGGGGTGCTGGATTTGTTGAAAGTGGCGAAACACGGCAAAGGGGAGAAGATTTACCTGGTGCGGTTCCACTACTTGAGGCCACGCAGGAAGCGGGCGGTGCAAAAAGCGAGAGCGGTGCGTTAGTATGAACAACGGAGAAGGAAATTCATGGGCGTGACACTGCAAGGAACAGCGGCAGACGCGGGGCTGGACAAGGGGCCGTACCGCGCGCCGCGGGGGATGCAGATTTCCTGCAAAGGATGGCAGCAGGAAGCAGCGCTGCGGATGCTGCTGAACAATTTGGATCCCGAAGTGGCGGAGAAACCGGAAGACTTGGTGGTTTACGGCGGGACGGGCAAGGCCGCGCGAAACTGGGAATGCTTTCACGCGATGGTGCGGTCGCTGAAGGCGCTGGAGGCGGACGAGACTCTGCTGGTGCAGTCGGGAAAACCGGTGGCGGTTTTCAGGACGCATGAGTACGCGCCGCGCGTCCTGCTGTGCAATTCGAACCTGGTGGGACATTGGAGCAACTGGGACAAATTCCACGAACTCGACCGCGCGGGCTTGATGATGTATGGGCAGATGACCGCGGGAAGCTGGATTTACATCGGGACGCAAGGGATTTTGCAGGGGACGTACGAGACGTTTGCGGCGGCGGCGAAAAAACATTTTGGCGGCGACTTGAAAGGCAAGCTGGTGGTGACCGGCGGCATGGGCGGGATGGGAGGAGCGCAGCCGCTGGCGGCGACGATGAATGGCGCGGCGTTTCTGGGGATTGATGTCGATCCGGAGCGCATCAAGAAGCGGCTGAAGACCGGCTATTGCGACGTGCTAGTAAATTCGCTGGACGAGGCGCTGCGGATTTTGAAGAACGCGGTGCGCAAGGGCGAAGCGACTTCCGTCGGGTTGGTGGGCAATTGCGCGGATGTGATTCCGGAGCTGGCGAAGCGCGGCGTCGTGCCGGATTTGCTGACGGATCAGACGAGCGCGCACGATCCGCTTGGCGGGTACGTGCCGAATGGAATGACATTGGAAGCGGCGCTGGACCTGCGCAAGAAAAATCCGGAAGAGTACAAGAAGTGTTCGCTGGCGGCGATTGCGGCGCACGTGCAAGGAATGCTGGATTTGCAGAAGCTGGGCGCGGTCACGTTCGACTATGGGAACAACATCCGGACGTTTGCGTTTCAGCAGGGCGTGAAGAACGCGTACGACTTTCCGGGATTCGTGCCGGCGTATATCCGGCCGCTGTTTTGCGAAGGGAAAGGGCCGTTCCGGTGGGCGGCGCTTTCGGGAGAAGCTTCGGACATTGCGCGGACGGATCAACTGGTGCTGGAAATGTTTCCGCACGACGAGCAGTTGAACCGGTGGATCAAGCTGGCGCAGAAGCGCGTGAAGTTTCAGGGGCTGCCGTCGCGGATTTGCTGGCTCGGGTATGGGGAGCGGGACAAGTTTGGGTTGGCGTTGAATGAATTGGTGGCGCGCGGGGAGATTAAAGCCCCGGTGGTGATGGGACGCGATCATTTGGATTGCGGCTCGGTGGCGTCGCCGTACCGCGAGACGGAGGCGATGCGCGATGGCTCGGACGCGGTGGCGGACTGGCCGCTGCTGAACGCGCTGATCAATACGGCGAGCGGGGCGTCGTGGGTGTCAATTCACAATGGCGGCGGCGTGGGGATTGGGTATTCGCAGCACGCGGGGCAGGTGACCGTGGCCGATGGAACGAAGGAAATGGCTGCGCGGATTGAGCGTGTGCTGACAAACGATCCGGGGATGGGCGTGGCGCGGCACGTGGATGCTGGGTATCCGGAGGCGATTGCATTTGCGAAGAAAACCGGCGTGAAGGTGCCGATGCAATGAGTGAACGGGATTCGCGAAGATTCAGTTGGTTTAACTTACAACCGATCCGTTGGAGTAGATGGTTGCAGATCTACCTGTTCGCGTCTGTCCCGTTCGTCTTTGTGCCCGCTCTATTGGTCGAAATGCATCACAACGGCGGTCATTTTGTACAAGCTTATCAAACACTAGCCAATCAGGAAGGCGCATATCGAGTAGCGGAGATGCTCGTATTCGCAGATTGGGCCTTTCTTGTGTGGTTCACGTTTTTCACCAAGAGCAAAATAGTGACCGACAGCGATAAGTTTGTTGTCTTCATGGGCTGCTGCGCCTTTCTGGTCGTGATAGCGGTGATGGTTGTGCGATCTGGTTACCTCATGAAGGTCTTCTGATCCAGGTCACTGTGTTCGACATTCCCTAGAGTCTGAGCTTGCACAGGCTGAAGCCTGTGCTACTGAAGAGCAATCCGGCATAATACGAGGGCCTTGGCCGATTCCCTGCTCATTACGGGTGCGTCACAATTGCTGACACTCGGCGGACGTGGTCCGCGACGCGGCGATTCCCTTTCCAACTTGGGCTTGATCGAAGACGGCGCGCTGCTGGTGCGCGATGGCGTGATTTCGGCGGTCGGGACGCGCGGACAGGTCGAAGCTTTACCGGGAGCGCGCTTGGCGGAAAAGCTGGACCTTGGCGGGCGCGTGGCGCTGCCGGGATTTGTGGATTCCCACACGCACTTGGTGCATGCAGCGAGCCGCGCGGAAGAATATGAGCTAAAGATTCAGGGCGCGAGCTACGAAGAGATTGCGCGGAAGGGCGGCGGGATTCTCAATTCGGTGAAGAAGCTGCGGGCGGCGACGGCGGAGGAGTTGAAGAAACGAGCGCTGCGCGGGTTGAAACAATTTGCGGCGCATGGCACGACGACGGTGGAAGCAAAGAGCGGGTACGGACTGGAGGTTGCGAGCGAATTGAAGATTCTGAAGCTGCACAAGGAGCTGGCGGCGGAACAGCCGCTGGAAATTGTGTCGACGTTTCTGGGCGCGCACGTGGTGCCTGAGGAGTTTCGAAAGAGAGCGGACGGGGCCAAGCGTTACCTTCCATTGCTGGAAGAAAACATTTTGCCGGCAGTAGCCGAGCACCAGCTTGCGGAATTTTGCGACGTTTTTTGCGACCGGGGGGCGTTTAGCGTTGCGGAATCCAAACGCGTCTTGCAGGCGGGACGACAGTGGGGGCTGGCTCCACGCATGCATGCAGAGCAGCTTTCGCGGACGGGGGCAGCGCGACTAGCGATTCTTTTGCGCGCGGCGAGCTGCGATCATTTGGAGAACGTCAGCAAAAGCGACATTCGCGCGCTGGGAAAATCGAGCACAGTGGCAACGCTGCTGCCGGGATGCGATTTTCATCTGGGATTGAAGAAGTACGCGCCAGCGCGGGCGCTGATCGATGCGGGGGCGATTGTCGCGCTGGCCACGGACTACAATCCTGGAACAAGCCCCACGCTCAGCATGCCGATGATACTCTCGCTGGCGTGCACGCAATTGCGCATGACGCCGGCGGAGGCGATTACCGCTGCGACGATCAACGCCGCGTACGCGCTGCGGCGAGAGAAGCGGATCGGATCGCTCGAGGTTAGCAAAGAAGCAGACCTTGCGGTATTCGAGGTGGCCGACTACCGGGAAATTCCTTATTATTTTGGAGTGAACCACTGCTGGATGACTCTGAAGCGCGGTCGCGTGATCCATGCCGCCAAAGACTCCACCATCTAGATACACGGGCAAACCGGTGCGGAAGCTCAGGCTTCCGAAAATCGGGCCAACGAAGACAAAAAGCCTGTTCGAAGAATATTTTTATGCCTTGCTGGCGGTGGTTTTCGTTGCGGTGGCGATTCTGGGGAAGGCGGGAGGGTTCAACGGCTTTAATGCGCTGGTGGTGGGAGCATGGATTACTGCGGCGTTGTGGTTCGCGAGCCAGTGGAGAAGCTATTTTGCGGAGAAAGAAAAAGCGGCAAACGGGAAGTTAGCTCCGGAGGCAGCCGCCGCCCGGACAGAGGCAAGCAAAGGACCTATGGCACTGCCTCCCGGAATGAAACCGATGATTGGTCCACAATGGCCGGTTAAAACAGCGCTGTGGCCAGCGCGGCCAGAACAAAGCAAGCGGTGGCCGAAACCAGCAGCGTTGGAGGCACCAGAGGCTCGCCCCGCGGCAGTGCAGGACTCATCGAGTGAGGCTCCGCCAGCGCCCAACGATCCGAACAAGAAAGTGTTTACTTATGAACGGCCGACGTTGCCAGACCGCAAGCCAAAACTTCCGCACAATTGGAAGAAAACTGACAAGAAGAAACCCAAGCGATGAAACGACTGATTGAATGCGTGCCCAATTTTTCCGAAGGGCGTGACGCGGCAAAAGTGGATGCTATCGTCGCGGCGATGAGCAGCGTAGTGGGCGTGTACGTGCTCGACCGCGAAATGGACGCGGATCACAACCGCTCGGTGGTCACGCTGGCAGGAGAGCCGGACGCCGTGGCCGAGGCCGCGTTGCTGGGCGCTGGGAAAGCGATGGAGCTGATCGACCTGACAAAACACACGGGAGCGCACCCGCGTGTGGGCGCGACCGACGTGCTGCCGTTCATTCCCATCGACGGCGTGACGATTGAAGACTGCGTGGCGCTGGCGCGGCGCGTGGGCAATGAACTTTGGAAACGCTACCGCATTCCCGTTTTTTTTTACGAAGCGGCGGCGACGCGGCCGGATCGCGTGAATCTGGAAAACGTTCGGCGCGGGCAGTTCGAAGGGCTGCGCGAAGATATGAAGAAGAATCACGATCGTCAACCGGATGTAGGGGAGCCGAAGCTGCATCCTACGGCGGGCGTGACGGTGGTGGGCGCGCGCAAATTTTTGATCGCCTACAACGTGAACCTGAACACGTCTGACGTTGGAATCGCGAACAAGATTGCCAAAGCCATCCGGTTTTCTTCCGGGGGATTTCGGTACGTCAAATCGATGGGCGTGGAGCTGAAAGCGCGCAACGTGGCGCAGGTTTCCATCAACCTAACTGATTTTGAGCAGACGCCCATGCACCGCGTGTATGAAATGGTGAAGCGCGAGGCCGAGCGGTACGGTGTGATGCCCGTGGGCAGTGAAATCGTCGGACTGGTGCCGAAAAAAGCCATCGAAATGGCGGCGGACTTTTTTCTGCAACTGGAGAATTTCTCTCCCGCACAGGTGTTTGAGAACAAATTGGCGGACGCGTTGGGTGGATCGCCAATGGCAGTGGCGGCAAAGGATGGAAAGCTGGGGGGATTGGCACGGCCGTTTTTGGATGCGGTGGCCGCGCCGACAGCGACGCCCGGCGGGGGAAGCGTGTCGGCGTTTGCGGGAGCGCTGGCGGCGGCGCTCGCGCAGATGGTTGCGGGCTTGTCGCGGAAAAAGAAATCGCAAGCCGGATTCGTGGACCAGCTCTCCACGGCTCTGGATGAAATGCGAAAGACAGCGGACGAACTTGCGACAGCGATTGACCGCGACGCAGAGTCCTACGACGCGGTGATGGCAGCGTATAAATTGCCGCACGGGGACGCGCAAGAAACGCAGTTGCGGGAAGAGGCGATTCAGAAGGCCACGCGCGGGGCTTCGGAAGTCCCGCTGCAGGTGGCCGAGCGGACGGTTGCGCTTTTCGAACGCCTGGGACAACTGGAAAGTATCGTTGCCGCATCCATGCGTTCAGACTTACAAGTGGCGAAGCTAATGGCGGGCGCAGGGGCGCGCGGAGCGCTGGCGAACGTCGAGATCAACCTGGACGGATTGAAGGACGCCGCTTACACCTTATCCATGCGCGCAAAGGTTGCGACTTTGCGCCAGCGATTGAGCGATGCGCCGCGGGCGACGACCGCATGAAGATTGGGTAAAATAGAGATTCCCCCGGCTCTTCCCGAAAGGAGCAGGTCATGAAAGTATTCACGGCGATCCGCAACTTCGGAATCGCTGCCATATTGCTGGCTGCCACGCTGGCGGTTCCGACGCCCGCCCGGGCAGGCCGTTTGGGTCCGGACATCATCGCGTTATTTCCCAAGGAAGTGGGCGAATTTGCGTATGCGGATTTGAAGAAAGCGCGCTCGCTGAAATGGTTTTCGCAGTTGCAGGAACAATTGATTCCGGAACGGTTCCGGCAATTCGAGAAATTCCTGGCTTCGGCTGGAGTGGACCCGAATTCGCAAGTTGATGAACTGGCCTGGGGACTGGTGGCGGAAGGATTGAGCGCGAAGACTGAAGGCGCAGGTTCTTCGTCAGTTCCCACTGGAGAAGAAGTTGTGGGAGTCGCGCTGGGGAACTTCAACCCGGGCTCGGCGGAAGCGTACTTCAAGCAGCAGAAGCTGCCAACGTTCAAGGCGCGGAGCTACACGCTGTATGCGTTTGGCTCCGGATCGGGACCGAATGATCTGTTCTTTCTTTTTATCGATTCGAATACGGCAGCGTTTGGCCACCGCGAAATTCTCGAGAAAATGGTGGAAGTGCGCTATGGCGGCGAAGAAGGGCTGATGAGCAACGATAGACTCTTCCCGCTGATCAATGAAGCGAACGGCAGCGGGACGGTCTGGGCAGTACTGAATCCGGCGTACACGCGGCTGGCTATGCAGCAGCTTGCGCCGGAAGTGGAGCAGTTTCCGGAGGCGGCAAAACTCGTGTCGCGGATGCAGAACCTGGTCATCAATGTGGATGCCAGCAGCGGGCTGGATGGAAAGTTCCAGGCGGTTTGCGGTTCTACCGAAGATGCGAATACGCTGGGCCAATTGCTGCAAGCGGGGTTTCTCTACAAGAGGTATCAAGCGCAAAAGGAGAATCCGGAGCTGGCGAATCTGCTGGACGAAGCGCGCATCACGCCCGCGGGCGACCGCGTGACGCTGCGGATGTCGCTGAGCGACGATCAGATGAGGTCGCTAATCCAAAAGAATACGTTTGCGCTGAAGATGTAGTCGTGACTGGTGACCGGTGACTCGTGATCGGTGACTGGTGCAAGAAGCTGGACAGCCGGTTAGATACGCGGAGCAATCTTAGAGATTAGGTTTGTCGAAAATCCGTTTGCATTTGTTAAGGGGAGGACCAGAGCTCGGTGCTCTGGCCTTTTCCTTTTTTTTTTCATGCCAACGGCAAACTACTCGTAACGCAGGGCGACCATCGGATCGACCCGAGTCGCCCGCCGCGCGGGGATATAACAGGCGATGAAAGCAATGGCGGTAAGCAGCAAAGCTGCGCCGGCAAGCGTCGGTGGGTCCGCAGCACCTACGCCAAAGAGCATGCTAACCATTAGACGCGTGAGGGCCAGTGCCATCAGGATTCCGACGAATTCACCGGTGACCGCCAGTTTCACCGCATGCAGGATGATGAGGCCCAGGACGTCCAAGCGTTTAGCGCCGAGAGCGATGCGAATCCCCACTTCGTGTGTCCGCTGCGTGACGGAATACGAAACGACGCCATAAATTCCTACGGCCGCAAGCAACAAGGCGAAACTGGCAAAAACGCCAAGCAGAAAAAAGTAAAGACGACGACGCGCGAGGGATTGAGCGAGAATCTGATCCATGGTCTGAATTTGCGAGACCGGCTGATCTTTATCCACCGACCAGATGCGGCTCTTCACCGCGGAAACCAAGCGAAGCGGGTCGCCTTCCGAGCGCACGACGATATGATTGAAAATTTGTCCAAACTGATAGTAGGACCAATAAATCATTGGCCCTACCTTCTCGTCGAGTCCATTCGTTCTAACGTCTCCCACCACGCCAACAATTTCTGCGGTTAGCGGTGGGCCCCAGTCTTTCATGGTAATGTGTTGGCCGAACGGATTATCGTTGGGCCAAAATGTGCGAGCCAGGGTTTCGTTAACCACAACCACTCGAGCTGCCGCGGCGCTGTCGTGCTCTGTGAAGACACGGCCAGCGATTAGCGGAATGCCGATTGTAGAGAAGTATTTGTAGTCTGCAACGCGGATGTCAGCGCTAGGCTCATCGCCAGGACGCGGCGCGGGACGGCCCTCGATTACAAAGTCGGTGCTCGGGCCCCCCGTGATCGGCAAAGAGTTCACGACGCCTGCGGAGCGAACCCCGGGCAGGGCGCGAATGCTTTCCAGCATTTCATGGAGGGTGATGCCCGCTTTCGTATCCCCTTCCGGATAATTCACCGGCGAGAAAAAAATCTGGAGTGTCAGTAAGTGATCCGGATTGAATCCCGGATTCACGCGGAGAACGTGGAGCAAGCTCGCGCCCAGCAAGCCGGCCCCAGCGAGCAAGATCGTGGCTAAAGCAAATTGCAGAACCGTGAGCGCACTGCTCGAAATCCGGCGCGTCGCCCCCGCAGTCTGCCAGTGTGCTTCCCTAAGCGGCGCGTTCAAGTGGAGTCCCGAGCCGGCGACAGCCGGAGCGAGACCAAAAAGCAAGCCCGAAAGAATCGAGACCCCGAACGCGAACACAAATACGAGCCAGTCAAGTTTGATTTCCGCGAAGCGCGGAAAGGATTCTGCGTTGTGTAATCGTAGGAAACCCAGCCCAAGTTCCGCAATGAACAATCCCAACGCTCCGCCGAGAAGCGACAGGAAGACGCTCTCGGTCAGCAAAAGCTTAGCGAGGCGAGCACGGCTGGCACCTAGCGCAAGGCGAACGGCGATTTCCTTGTTTCGAGCAACGGTACGAGCGAGCAAGAGGTTCGCTAAATTGGCGCAGGCAGTGACAAGCAACAATCCGACGGCAAAAAACAAAATCACGAGGGCCGGACGAACGGATGCGGTTAGGCTTTTCCTCAAAGCCACCGGCATTAGCGTCAAGGACGGATCATCCACGCCCGGATTTCGCTTCTCCACGCTCTCCGCGAAAGCGATCAATTCGCCTTTCACATCGCCGATGGATTTTCCGCGCGAGATGTCGCCAAGCACAGAGAGTAAGTGCGCGCGACGATTGTCATGGAACTCGCCGCCAGGAACCAGCGGACACCATATTTCCGACTGGGCCGGGAAATCGAAGCTGGGTGGCATCACGCCAATTACCTGGAAAGGCTCCGCGTTTACTATGAGGGTTCGGCCTAGGACGTTGCTGTCCGCACCAAAACGGCTCTGCCAAACCCCATAACTTAGAACCACAGCGCGGTTGTCGCCGCCCGCTTGATCGTCTTCTGGCCGGATCGTCCTTCCGAGCATTGGCGCGCTACCCAGGGCGGCAAAGAAATTGCCAGAGACGCGTGCCCCGGGAATTTGCGTGGGCTCGGCGCCGCCGGTAATGTTGAAAATCCAATCGCGGTAGGCAGAGGCATTTTCTATCGTCCTACCTTCACGCTCGAGGTCGAGAAAAGTCGCGTACGTCAGACCCATTCCGGGAGCACCTGGATGGCTCTCCTCGACGCGCAACAGGCGTTTGCTGTTTTTGTAGGGCAGCGGCCGCAGGAGGACGCTATTCACGACAGAAAATATGGTGGTTGTTGCGCCGATGCCGAGCGCGAGCGTGAGCACGGCGACAGCCGCGAAGCCGGGATTCTTGCGCAACATGCGGACGGCAAAACGCAAATCCTGCCAGCACGTTTCGATAAACGATTCCCAGCGGGCGGAGCGGACTTCTTCTTTTGTGGCGTCGAGGCCGCCGCGCTCCAGGCGCACGGCGCGAAGCGCGTCCTTGCGGCTCATTCCTTGCTTCATTTTTTCCTCGACGGCCATGTCGAGGAAGCCGTTGAGTTCTTCGTCGAGCTCCCTCTCAACGCGTTCCTTGCCGAACAGCGATCGAAGCCCGCTGGCTAAATTCTGGAAAAATGACATGGTTCACCTACGACGCTTCCAGGATTCTGGCGATGGCAGCTGCCTGCCTGCCCCACTCGCGCGTTTCGGTGCTGAGCCGCTTTCGCCCCTGCTCGGTCAGGGCGTAATACTTTGCGCGGCGGCTGTTCTCCGTGGCCTTCCATTGGCTGCGAATCAGGCCGGAGCGTTGCAAACGCTGAAAAGCGACAAACAGCGAGCCTGCATTCACGCGGAAGACGCCTTCGCTCATCTGCTCAATCCGGACGGCGATCCCGTAGCCATGCATGGGTTCGAGCGCCAGGGTTTTCAGAATGAGCATGTCCAGGGTGCCCTGGACGACGTCGGTGGGCTTATCGGGCATGAAAGACTCCTCTTGAAGATCAAGAGGAAGGATACGCTTCTCATCTTGATTGTCAAGAGGAGAAGCTGACGAGCCAAAGGTTAGGAGGGAAGGCAGAATCCCCGGGCCTAAGCGCCTGTGGCACGGGGCGCTGTTCCTTAAGCTAGGGCAAGCTGGGGCGCAGCATGCTGCGCCCCTACAAGGAATTTACACAGGGGGTTCCAGTTAGACGCGAGCGGGCGCGAATGGGCTAGGAAAAATACTTCGTCAAGCGAGTCACAGTTTGGTTGCCGTGGGTCTCCTGTTGCACGCGGTCCACACCAGGAAGAGAGGTGGAATCACCCTTGTTCCCTATTGCGTCGGAAGAATGCTCACTGGCCGGCGTTCCATCAGGTGAACCGATCTCATGTGGATGGGAGAAAGAAACTTCCAGACGATTCGAAAAACGCGTGAAGGTGATTTCAAGATGGGATTGATTGCCGAGTAGGTGCGTGAAAGCGTTTTTGCAGGCTTCGATGACCGCAGACTGCCAGCGAAGGAGGGCGCCGTTCTCCAGGCCCGCGCCGTCACTCAGAAAGCGCGCTACGCCACCCGCCGCCGCTGCCAGGCGGGCGTCGGCATCCAACAACATGTGCAAAGTTTTGGGTTCAGCGGCCACGGCTGCTGGCCAGGGAGACATCGCAAGCCTCCCGGCAATCCGGACAATAATAGAGGCCATCCAAACAGAGGCGAATATTCTGCTGTCCCTTACAGATGGTGCAGTACTTTTCGCAGGTGCAGCGATCTTCCGGCAAGTCGCACTGCATGCAGACGGTAGGACCTTCCATGGCGCCCTCTTTAGAAACTGTACCTGAGCAAAGCGGCGCGCGGCAAGACGAACGTGACGACGCAGCGACGGGCCGTGCAACCGCGCTGATTTCTGGATTGCAGCCGGTTTCCTGTTTCGGCTGGTTTCTTTGACCCCTCTCGAAGCGCATGTTAGTATCGTTTTCTGCCCGAGCTAAATTGGAATGGATCCCTCCACAACTCTGCGAATGAGCGAGCTTCGCAAGACGCCTTTGAACGGATTGCACCGCCGGTTGGGCGCAAAGATGGTCAATTTTGGCGGCTGGGATATGCCGGTGGAGTATCCTGCGAGCGGCGGCTTGATGGCGGAGCACAAAGCGGTGCGCTGGAGTGTCGGCGTGTTCGACGTCAGCCATATGGGGGATATTCGGATTCGCAACGCTGAGAAGCCCGGCGGAGCGCTCGCGGCAGTGCAGCATATCGCGATGAATGACGCGTCAAGGCTGGCGATTGGGCAGGCGCAGTATTCTGCGATGCTCTATCCGGAAGGGACTTTTGTTGATGACGTGATCGTGCACCGGCTGGGCGAAGACGATTATCTGCTGGTGATTAACGCCGGCACGCGGGAAAAGGATATTAACTGGGTTCGCCAAAATACGGCAGGATTTGACTGCGTGGTCGAAGATCTGAGCGATGTCTACACGCAGCTAGCGATTCAGGGGCCGCGGGCTGCGGAAGTGTTGCAGAAACTGACGGACGCAGACTTGAGCGGCATCAAGAATTATTGGTTCACACACGGCGCGGTTTGCGGGCTAAAGAACACGCTGATCGCGCGCACCGGCTATACAGGCGAAGACGGCTTTGAGATTTACGTGCCATCCGATGTGACCAACAGCGAAAAAGTCTGGAATCAGGTAATGGATGCAGGCCGCGGATTGGGAATCATTGCCTGCGGCTTAGGCGCCCGAAACACGCTGCGGCTGGAAGCGAAGATGGCGCTGTATGGGCATGAGATCAGCGACAAGATCAACGTGTGGGAAGCGGGGCTGGACCGTTATTGCAAGATGGAGAAGGGCGACTTCGTGGGGCGCGCCGCGCTGGAGCGCGCGAAGGCTGCCGGATTGACACGGACGCTGGTGGGAATTGAAATGATCGACCGCGGCATTGCACGCGACGAGTACTGCTGCTGCAACGAAGCCGGCGAAAAGATTGGCGTGGTGACGAGCGGTTCGCCTTCGCCGACACTGGGCAAGAACATTGCGCTTGCGTACGTGCCGCCGGCCTATTCACCGGTTGGCACGATGCTATATGTGGAAATTCGCGGGCAAAAGTGCAAAGCCCAGGTAGTTCCGACTCCGTTTTACAAGCGACCAAAGAAGCTGGCGGCCGCGTAGGGAGACTTCGTGAAAACTTTGGCTCTGATTCCTTTTCTGTGTCTTGCATCAACAGCTTTTGGCCAGGGCGCGGTGACGTTGCAAACCGCCCCGGCGCCGAAAAAAACGCAGGAGCAAGCCCCGTCATCCGCGGCAAAGATCGACCCACAAAAGGAAGCAGCCATCCGGAAGCTGTTTGAGATTCAGGGAACGCGGAAGGCCATGGAACAAGTGATCTCGGGCATGAGCGAGAACATGAAGCCATCGCTGTCGCAAATGCTTCCCCCGGGCGATTACCGGGAAAAGTTAATCGGCCTATTTTTTGAGAAGTTTCAGAGCAAACTGAAAGTTGACGACCTGGTGGCGCTGTCGATTCCCGTTTACGACAAATATTTCTCGAAAGAGGATATCGAAGGACTTATTCAGTTCTACCAGACTCCGATCGGGAAAAAGGTGCTTTCGGTGCTGCCGCAAGTGCTTGTTGAGTCGCAGACGTCAGCGATGCACATGGGGGAAGAAATTGGGCGCCAATCGATGATGGAAGTACTCGCGGAGCATCCGGACATAGCAAAAGCGTTGGAAGAGGCCGGCGCGCGAAAGAACTAGTGTGTGTAAATCTCGGATGCAAACGAGCCGAGTACGGCTGAGAGTCTAAAAGGAGATTGCGATGGGCTATCCCAGAGACCGGCGCTACACGAAAGAGCACGAGTGGATCGAAGTGAAGGGCGATCTGGCCACCATCGGCATTACCGACCACGCGCAGCATGAATTGGGAGACGTGGTTTTTGTGGAGTTGCCCAAGCCCGGCGCCAAGATTGAAACGGGAAAATCCTTTGGCACGGTCGAATCCGTGAAGGCCGTCAGCGAGATTTACGCTCCCGCTAACGGCGAAGTGATTGAAGCCAATGACGAACTTCAGAACAAGCCGGAGACGATCAACAGCGATCCGCACGGCGCCGCCTGGTTGATCAAAGTGCGTCTGACCAATTCCGCAGGCATCAGCGACCTGATGGACGCGGCTGCGTATGAGGCCTACATCGCGGAGAAGGGCAAGGAAACCTCCGCCTAATGCGCTACCTCCCGAAGAGCCCCAGCGAGCGGCAAGAGATGCTGGCCGCCATCGGCGCAAAATGCATTGAAGAATTGTTTTCGAGCATTCCGGAGCGTTACCGGCTGCGCGAGCCGTTGAAAATTCCCGGGCCGTATTCGGAAGCGGAAATTATCGACTATTTCAAAGAACGCGCGGCGGAAAATGCGACCGGAAATACGAGTTTTCTGGGCGCTGGCGTTTACAACCATCTGCGCTCTGTGGTGACGGACACGATTATCCAGCGAGGCGAATTTCTCACCTCGTATACTCCCTACCAAGCTGAAATTTCGCAGGGAACGCTGCAAGCGATTTTCGAATTTCAGACGCTAATGTGCCAGCTCACCGGCCAGGACGTGGCGAACGCGTCCATGTACGACGGCTCGACGGCGACGATGGAGGCGGTGCTGATGGCGGAGCGCCTGACGGGGCGGCGTCGCGTGCTGGTCGCGAGGTCGGTGCATCCGGAGTATCGCGACGTGCTGAAGACCTACGCGAAAAATTCGGGATTGCGCATCGAAGAGATTCCTTTCACTACGAGCGGAACGGTCGATACAAGAGCGCTGCAGGCAGCTCTGAAAGACGATGTTGCCGCAGTGGTTGTGCAATCGCCCAATTTTTTCGGCGCTATTGAATCATACGCTCCCCTGGCAGAAGCCGTTCACGCGGCGGGCGCGATGTTTGTCGTGGCGATTGCGGAAGGTGTTTCGTTGGGGCTGCTTAAGCCGCCTGCGGAAGCTGACATCGTCGCGATGGAGGCGCAAAGTTTCGGCTTACCGCCGAGTTACGGCGGACCGTTTGCCGGCGTGATTGCCGCGCGCGAAAGATACGTCCGCCAGATGCCGGGAAGACTTGTCGGACAGACGACGGATTCTGCGGGCCAGAGAGGATTCGTTCTTACGCTGGCGACGCGCGAACAACACATTCGCCGCGAGAAGGCCACTTCCAACATTTGCACGAATCAAGCACTGTGCGCGCTGGCCGCGACCGTGCACCTGACGCTTCTCGGCAAAGAAGGCTTGCGCGAAATGGCGGAACAGAATCTATCGAAAGCGCAGTTCGCGCTCGGGGAGCTGCTGAAAATTCCCGGCGTGAGGCGGGCGTTTGACGCGCCGTTCTTCAATGAATTCACGCTTGAGTTCCCGCGCTCGGTGAAAATCGTGAATTCGCATCTAATGCGAGAAAAAATCATCGGGCCATTGGCACTGGGCACAAGTTATCCGGAACTTACCAAGCGCGCGCTCGTGTGCGTCACGGAGACAACGCCGCGCGCGGAGATCGAGCGGTTTGCAGGCGCGGTGAAGCGTGCGCTGGAGCAGCCGGTTTAGTCCGAAAATGAACGAAAAAATCAAAAAGGCATCAAGGCACACGAATCAAAGCGAAGGCTTGATCTTCGAGAAGTCCTCGCCCGGAAAGCGCGCGTTTGAATTACCGCCTCTCGACGTACCCGCGGCGGAACCGGCTAAAGCGCTGGGCGGGCACCACCGGCGCGAGGGCGTGGAAGGCTTTCCGGAAGTGAGCGAAATCGAGGTGCTCCGGCATTTCACGCGTTTGTCCACTTGGAATCACGCGATCGACCTGGGCATGTATCCGCTCGGCTCCTGCACCATGAAATACAATCCGCGCGTGAATGAATTCGTGGCGCGGCTCGAAGGAATCGCGACAGAACATCCGTATCAGCCACAGGATTTGTCGCAAGGCTGTCTGAAAATCCTGCGGCTGCTGGAAAAGTGCCTGCTGGAAATTACCGGCATGGATGCCATTACCTTGCAACCTGCCGCAGGCGCGCAGGGAGAGCTTACAGGATTGCTGCTGATTCGCGCGTATCTGCAAAAACAGGGCAATCCGCGTAAGAAAGTATTGATTCCCGACTCGGCGCACGGAACGAATCCGGCGACGGTGGTGATCGCCGGCTACGAAGTCGAAAATATCAAGTCCGAATCGCATGGGCAGATTGACGTCGAAAAGCTGCACGAGCTGGTGACAGAAGATGTCGCCGCGCTCATGATCACGAACCCTTCCACACTGGGAATTTACGAGCAGCGGCTGCCGGAAATTGCACAAATCCTGCACAGCAAGGGCGCGTTGCTGTACATGGACGGCGCTAACATGAACGCGCTCGCGGGTATAACGCGGCCGGGCGATCTTGGCGCGGACGTCATGCACCTCAACTTGCACAAAACATTTTCGACGCCGCATGGCGGCGGCGGGCCCGGCGCAGGACCTGTGGCGATGAAAAAGATTCTCGAGCCGTTCCGTCCGGTGCCGATCCTGGTTGAAAAGGAAAATGGCCGCCTGACACTGGAGCCGGTGCGGCCGGATTCGATCGGCAAAGTGAAGGCATTCAGCAGCAACTTCGGCGTACTTGTCCGCGCGCTAGCTTACATTCTCGCGTACGGCCCGGGAGTGCGGCAGGCCACGGAAGATGCGGTGCTGAACGCGAATTACATTCGAAAGCATCTCGAAGGCGTTTACGACCTGCCCTATTCCCTGCCCTCGATGCATGAAGTTGTCTTCAGCGACGCGATTCAAAAAAAGAATGGCGTAAACACCATGGACATCGCCAAGCGGCTGATCGATTACGGCTTTCATCCGTATACCACCGCGTTCCCACTGATTGTTCCCGGCGCTTTGATGATCGAGCCAACGGAATCGGAGTCCCGCGAAGAGTGCGATCTGTTCATTGATGCGATGAAATCCATTGCGGAAGAAGCGGCGACGCAGCCGGAGATAGTGAAGACCGCACCGCATACAACGCGCGTCCGGCGGCTGGACGAAGTTGGCGCAGCGCGCAAGCCGGTGTTGCGCTGGAAACCGGCCGCGCCGCACAGCACCGCCGCGGATTAAAGTTGTGGGAAAGAGCCGTCCGCCGGGCCGAAAAGTTAGCAGCTTGTTGAAAAATACAGCAGGTAACGTCATTTCGAGGAGCGAAGCAACGAGAAATATCTCTTTTCCTTCGCTTTTGGAGCAAGAGGGATTTCTCGCTACGCTCGAAATGACGGCAAAAGTCATCTTTTCAACAGACTGTTCGACGATTGAGCCCGCAATGGATTACTGCAAATTTCCGTTTTAAGGAACCTGACTTTCGTTTATCTTGACTCCCATGATCAATGCGCGAGTTTCCTTTATCCTCACATGTTGCCTGTTTCTGTTGTCGTCCTCTGGCGCCGGACAACAAGTTCCGCCAGCCGTAACCACCGATCCCCCGCCTGACCCAAAGAACCCGCCCACGATGGAATCGCCTGACATTCCGAGTCATGGCTCGAAGATGTACGCGGTCCTGTACATTGCTTCCGGAGCTGGGCCCCACCCTACCGTGGTGATGATGCACGGCTTTCCGGGGAATGAGAAAAATCTCGACCTCGCGTACTCGATCCGGCGCGCAGGATGGAACGTCCTGGTTCCGTTTTACCGGGGAGCCTGGGGCAGCGGCGGCACATTCTCTTTCACTCATGCAATCGAAGATACGCACGCCGCCGTCGAATTCCTGCGCAGTCCGGAAAACGCCAAACGGTTCCGCGTTGATGCGAACCGAATTGTACTTGTCGGCCACAGCATGGGCGGATTCATCGTGGCTTCCGCGACAGCCCAAGATCCAAAGATCTATGGCGTCGCGCTGATCTCGGCGGCAAATCTGGGCCCAGCGTCAGCAAGGCAACGCTCCAGCAACGCCCAGGAATTCCAAGAGAGATGGCGTGCCAATGCGTCGCGCCTGGCTGGAACGTCAGCGGAGGCGCTGCTCGACGAGATGAACCGGAATCCGGAGAACTGGGACTACATGAATTTTGTCCCGCTTCTGAGGAACCGGCCGGTGCTCATCGTCGAAGCGGATGACCGGAACACCTCCGACAATCAGGCATTAGCGCAGGCGCTGAGAAGAGCAGGGGACACAAGAGTGACCGAAACTCATATGGCGACGGATCATCCGTTTTCCGACCATCGGATCGCCTTGCAGGCGGAAGTCGTGAACTGGCTGGCACGTATTTCGCAATAGCCTCCCAATCGGTTTCCGTCGAGAATGAACGCCATTGACGAGAGGACACAAACGGCTCCCCTCCGTGAATGGCAACTTCACCCGTTCTGTTAAACTTAAGGCTCCTTTCTCCTCGAAGATTGAACAAGCATGAAATTTGAAATCGAAGACTGGCTCCCAAAATCCATTCTTCTTCTCCGCGGCTACGACCGGCACAAATTTGTGCACGATTTGATCGCCGGTGTCACTGTGGGACTCGTCGCATTACCGCTGGCGATGGCGTTTGCGATTGCTTCGGGAGTTCCGCCGCAAGCAGGTTTGTACTGCGCGATCGTCACCGGCTTCTTGATATCCGCACTGGGTGGCTCGAAAACGCAGATTGGCGGCCCGACCGGGGCGTTCGTAGTGGTCGTTGCGGGCATCATCGCAAAACACGGCATCGACGGCCTGTTTATGTGCACGATGATGGCGGGCGTACTGTTAGTGCTTCTCGGGGTGACCGGCATGGGAACGATGGTGAAATATTTCCCCCGGCCGGTGGTTGTCGGCTTCACCAATGGGATCGCGATTCTCATCGCCAGCACGCAGATCCGCGACTTCTTCGGATTGAAAATGGATCACGTCCCGGGCGATTTCTTTCATCGCATGAAGGCGTTTGGCCAAGCGTGGAACACTCTTTCCTTGCCCGCCGCTGCACTCTCGATCCTGTCCATCACGGTGATGATTTTCTGCATGAAGTACGCCAAGAAAATTCCGGGCGCCATCCTGGTAACGTTTGGCGCGACCGCCGCGGTCATCCTTTTACGGCTGCCGGTGGAAACGATTGGCAGCCGTTTCGGCGGCATCCCGAAGGGCCTTCCTACTTTGGTCGTTCCGCAATTCCATTACGACGTTTTCCGCCAATTGCTATCTTCCGCGTTCACCGTGGCGATGCTGGGAGCGATCGAGTCGCTTATGTCGGCCGTAGTGTCGGACCGCATGAGCAACGATAAACACAATCCCAACGTGGAATTGATTGGCCAGGGAGTGGCGAATATCGTGTCGCCACTTTTTGGAGGGTTGCCGGCAACCGGCGCCATTGCGCGCACTGCGACTAACGTTCGCTCCGGCGCGAAGACTCCAGTCGCGGGAATGATCCACGCGCTGACACTGCTGGCCATCGTGCTCTTTGCGGCGCCGCTGGTGAAAAGCGTTCCGCTCGCGGCACTGGCTTCCATTCTGATGATCGTGGCCTACAACATGGGTGATTGGGAGGAAATCCCCGAAATCCTAAAACTGAGCGGCGCCGACATTGCCGTGTGGCTGTTAACCATGACGCTCACAGTCGTGACGGATCTCACGTTTGCCGTGGAAGTCGGCATGGTGCTCGCCGCGCTGACGTTTATCCGCAAAGTTTCGCGGACCACGACGGTGAGTCCGGTGACGAAAGACTACGTCGAAGACAGCCGCGTTCACGTTCTCCAGGGCAAAGACATCCCTGGCTACGCGATTGTTTATCGCATTCACGGGCCGTTTCTTTTCGGAGCGACCGACAAGTTTGCCGACATTCTTCATTCGCTTGACAAGCTGCCGCCCATCGTCATTTTGCGTTTGCGAAACATGACGGCGATTGACGCCACGGGCCTCGGCGCCATTCGCGACCTCGCGGACACGCTGCACGAATCCGGGCGTTCGTTGCTGCTTTGCGGCGCGAGGGAGCAGCCTTCGCAACTCATGAAACAGGCGGAGTTCGAACGGCACGTGGGCGCGGAAAATATCTGCGGCAGCATCACGGAAGCGTTGCAGCGCGCCGCGGAAGTCTACCGGCTGCATCATTCCGCCGCAAAAGCGGAACAGTTGGCGGGGAGCCGGCCGTAGTCTGCAAGGCGCCCGCAGGCACGCCAAATGCAACGGCGGACACAGTAGTACCGGTGCTCGCAGATCCGTATTTCTCGGAATGTCTCGACTTACGCCAAGGGATTCACATAGCCGATACGGGCTATTCTCCTCCTTGTAACACACGGCCCCTAGTCTCTCTCGCGGAACGACCGTTTCAATCCATGTTCCCAATCAAAAGGAGATCCCTTGAAACAGAAACTTCTTGCCATCGCCCTTTCTCTCGGGCTTGTTGGCGCAAGCATTCCGGCACCAGAGCGCGCGAATGATGGACTCGACTCAGGAAATATCAAGCACGTTCTGCTGATTAGCGTGGACGGTTTGCACGCGCTGGATGTTGCAAACTACGTCGCTGCGCATCCTGACTCGGCGTTCGCGGCACTCGCCAGCCATGGCATCACTTATTCCAACGCGCGCACGCCGTCTCTTTCGGATTCCTTCCCCGGTCTTCTCGCTCTGGTGACGGGCGGATCGCCCATCAGCCACGGCCTGTTTTACGACGTCAGCTTCAACCGCAGCGTCTTTGATCCCACCAACACTTCATGCCAAGGACAGCCCGGAAATATGCAGGTGTACGACGAGACCATCGACCAATACACGGGCAATCCGCCGGTTTCGCTGAACGTGATTGATCCAGCCACTTTGCCGCGATACGTCAATGAGAATGGCCAATGCGTTCCGAAGTTTCCGCACAACGCCATCCGCAGCAACACCATTTTCGAGGTCGTGAAGGCCGCACATGGCCGGACTGCCTGGGCCGACAAACATCCCGCCTACGATCTCGTGAATGGGCCGTCTGGGAAGGGCGTCGACGACCTCTTCACGCCAGAGATTACGAACAACAATGGCTTCGACGCCACGGGCAGCGTGGTGTGCACGGCGCTGAATGATCAAATCAAAGTTCAAGCGATTCTCAACGAGATTCACGGCTTGAGCCACGACGGAACCGGTCATCCTGGCGTGCCGGCGGTCTTCGGGATGAATTTTCAAGCTGTGAGCGTCGGGCAGAAGCTTAAAAAGGATAATAAAGATGGAAGCTGCACCGCGGACACGGACCCGACGATCAATGGGCAACCCGGCGGTTATCTCGATGGCGCGGGTACTCCCAGCAATGTGCTTGCCTATGGGCTGCAAAAGACTGACGCGGCACTATGGAGCATGGTCAACGCGCTGAAGAGCCTGGGCATTTACGGATCGACGCTGTTTATCGTCACCGCCAAGCACGGTCAGTCACCGATCAATCCGCTGAAGGTAAACAAGCCTGGTCATTTTGCCGACTTGGTGGCCGCACTCCCGGATGCAGCGACGAACCCCGCCGCTCTGGCTATTGCGAACGCGAACAACTGCTCGACGGGTCCCTGTGGCTTCGTTCAGGATGACGACGTCGCGCTGATTTGGTTGCAGGACCAAAGCCAAACGGCTGCGGTTGCCGCTTATTTGAACGCAAATGCGGCAGCCTTGTTCATCGAGGAAGTGCTGGCCGGAAGCGAGCTTGACTTGAAATTTAGCGATCCGTCGAAGGATCCCGCTACACCCGACATTATCGTGCAACCCGTCTACGGCACGATCTACACCACTTCGTCCAAGAAAAACGCCGAGCATGGCGGCTTCAGTTTTGGCGATACCAACGTCGGCCTCATCGTGTCGAATCCAGGCTTGAGCGGTCGCGTGGTGAAGACGCCCGTTGGTACGTCGCAAGTGGCGCCTTCGATCCTCAGAGCGCTGGGCCTCAACCCAGGCGCGTTGACGGCGGTTCAGAAAGAACACACGCAGGCGCTGCCGTCCCTTTTCAGCGGCGAGAATAGCCAGAATTAGTTTCGTTTACCCTGAAAGTGAATGCCCGCACAAGGGCCTTTCGATTGGCGGAAGGCCCTTTGTTCTTTTGGCGGCACGGGGAACCCTCTAACTGTCATCCCGATCCTTAAGCTGCGATCTTTAGCCTAAGGCGCGAGTTGTGCGCTCTGTGCGCCTCGCCGGAGCGGGGACCTCTCTTCCAACTTCGGAGTTCAAGCTGAACGCTATGTGTTACTTCGAGAAGCGCACGCTGTCGAGGATGGCCGTGAACGTCTTGTCGTATTTTTCGTACGCGGATTGCGGGGCCACACAAACGAAATAAACCAGGCCTTCGGGGCGCAGCGTGGTGATGACCCAATCGGTTTCCTGGCCGCCGACCGGCGAGTCGTTGCTGAGATAGGTGGCAAGTCCGGGCTGGCCGTTCAAGCGCACGTGCGCCGACTGCCGCGTAACCTTCATGTTGGGATTCGATTTCTGCAACTCTTGAAGAACCTGCTGCGTTGCGTAGCTCAACGCATCCGCATCGCTGGCTTCGCCCTTAGCCTGCGCGACGCTGACGATCAGCCCGTACGCCAGCGCGCTATGGCCGCTGCCGTCATCCACCACGCCACCCTCCGGCGCGAACGAGACGCCGCTGCCGCTGCTATCGGGATACTTCTTCCAATTGTCCGGATATTTCAACGTGTAAGGATCGGCCTGGTAAGTCGCAAAATTTCCGGAAGGCGGAGCAGGTGTACGCGCGGCTGCGGATGAGCCCGGCGCGGGCTTCTTCACCACGGGCAGCGCCATCACTTCGCGCCTGGCGGCCTGAAATTCCTGGGAATCCCGCTTGGCATTCTGCGGAAAGCCACCCAGCTTGTCGATTTCTTGGTCCACGCGCTCGACGCGATGCTCGGGATTTGGATGGTCGGAGAAAAACTCCGGCGGATTTTTTCCTTTCGTTTCGGCTTCGAGCTTCTCGAAGAACTGCGCCATCGCGCGCGGGTCGTATCCGCTATCGTAGAGCACTTGCGTGCCCATGACGTCAGCCTGCGATTCCGCGGTGCGCGAGTAGCGAAGCAACACACCTCCGGCGGCAAAGGCCCCAAGCTGCGTCAGCAAGGCGCCTCCGGTCGAATCGCCAAATATTCCGCCGGCGATGCTGAGGAATCCTTGGGTCGCCTGAGCTTTTGTGGCTTGATTCGTGCCGTGCCGCAGGGCTACGTGAGAGAGCTCGTGGGCCATCACTCCCGCGAGCTGCGCCTCATTGTCCGCGGCCTCGATGGCTCCGCGATTGATGAATACGTAGCCGCCCGGCAGGGCAAACGCGTTGATGGCCTTGTCATTCACACAATGAAATTCGAAGGGATATTGCACGCCGCCGGTTGGGAGTTTCGCCGCTAAGCGCGTTCCCAGTTGGGTCAGATAGGAATCGACTCGAGGCGCGTTGCAGAGGGGAAGTTGTTTCGACGCGTCCGTGGCGGCGCGCTTGCCCAGCTCGATGTCCTGTTGGGGAGAGAACATATTCCATCCGGGCTTAAGCGGAGTGCGCTGCCCCCAGGCCGCCGGACTGAGCAGCAATGACCATACGACGACTGCAGGGCCAGCCCGCATAACCCACAGGCTAAATCCTTCGCGAATTCTCAAGACTGTCGCGCCAAAGGAATTCTTTCTCCCACTCCACGCGTTCACGGCGGCCTCCCAAACTCTCATGCCATTGCGATGGCAAGACAGGTTCAAAGGTTTTTCGGAGCTACTTTAGCACCGTGTGGAGAGAAAGAAAAAACCCGGGTGGGGCGGGTCCACCCGGGCGGGCTATAGGGCAAAGCGAAATTAGTTTAACGGGCCGTTCGCGGCGTAAGCTCCGGAGCAGGCGTCGCGTTGGGCGCCTCGGCCGATTTGGCGCTGCGCGCAGGAACCGCGCGCGCGGGCACTACGGGCTCCGGCTTGCGCGCAGGAATCGCAAGCTTCTCGCCTTCACGAATAAAACTTAGGCGATCCTGTTCTTTGTTCCAGTCGATGCAAATCAGGTCGCCGAGGTGAACTTGTTCGGTGGCGAGCAGGTTGGCCAGAGGATAAACGACGTGCCGCTCGATGGCCCGCTTCAAGTGCCGCGCGCCGTACCGTTGATCCGTTCCCTCTTGAAGCAGGAACTCCCGGCCCGCCGCGGTCACGCGGAAAAGGAACTGCCCTTTAGCCGTTTCCAGGACGCGCTGCTGCACCTGGCCCAACTCGATTTCCAGGACTTGTTCCAACTGTTCGCGTCGCAATGGGTGGAAGACCACCACCTTGTCCAGACGGTTCATGAACTCTGGAGAAAATTTGCGGCGCGCCGCTTCCACCGCCGTGCGTTCCACCTTTTGGTCAACTCCCGCGGCCGGCTTGTCACCGGGCTGGATGAATCCCATGCCGCCTTGCATCAATTCCGTAATTTCTCCGCCGCCGAGGTTCGACGTGAGGAAAATGACCGTCTGCGAAAGATCGACGCGGCGGTTGTCGCCAAGCGTCAGGGTCGCTTTGTCCAGCATGCCCAGCAACAGCTGCCACAGCGCGTCGCTGGCTTTCTCAATTTCGTCAAACAGCAGGAAGCTCAGCTTCAGGTCGTCTCTGTGGCTTCTCGCCAGCTCTTCCTGAGTAATCAGCGGATGGGTTTCGCGGTGCCCCAAATACCCCGGAGGCGAGCCGATCAGCTTGGCAATTTCGTGGGAGTGCTGGAACTCCGCGCAATCCACCTTAATGACCGCGCGCGCGTCGCCAAACAGAATCTCCGCAGCGGCTTCCACGATGCGCGTCTTTCCCGAACCCGTCGGACCGAGAAACAACAGATTCCCCACCGGTCGGCCAGGAGAGTTCAATCCAGCGCAGAACACCTGGTACATATCCACCAGGGATTGCACGCCTTCTTCTTGTCCAACGATCTTGGCCCGCAAAGAGGAATGAAAATCGCGCGTATCATTGCTTCGAATCGTGGGATCCAGTTGCTGTCGGACCGCGGCTCTCATGGCGTCAACCCTTCTCCGCGCTATCTTCCCCCAAACGCGGCGCGCGTCTCAACATCGCGCGAAAATGAGATAGAGCATGGAGAGTGCCATTCCTTTCCGCAGGGTTGCTGGATAGGAAACTCTCCTACTTTCAATCAGATACGCGGTTTCAATTTCCATATCCCGTCTCATATTTTGAGACATTGTCCCATCTTCGCCGAAAATGAGAGGAGCAAACACTTTGTGTCATCGCGCAAACGACAAAAAGGGGCGCATCTTTCGCCGCGCCCCAGAAGACTAACCCAGAACTCTGGGCATGAAGACAACCCCCACGCGTAAAACTGACGCGTGGGGCACCCTCGTTTCTATACTCCGTGGTATCTTCCAGCAGTGGTATCCTCTCACCGATGCCCGCCGTGAAGAAAGAAGAACAACTCAATACCTGGGCCACCCGCCTTCAAACCTTTGGGCATGAAGACAAACCCCCACGCGTAAAACCGACGCGTGGGGCACCCTCGTTTCGATACTCCGTGGTATCTTCCAGCAGTGGTGTCCTCTCCCCGATGGCCGCCGTGAAGAAAGAAGAACAACTCAATACCTGGGCCCCGGCAAAAATGCCTTAGCGACGCTCCCCGATTGCCAATGATTCAGCCAAAACAAATAACCGCTCAGACGATCTTTGTGCTTTGCATAGTCCTTGCGACTGCTCATTTGAGTAGTCTGGTTGGGACATGCCAAACTCCGGCACCGCGCGAGCCGCGCGAGCAGAGGGAGTTCGCCATGGAGGGAGAACTCAAAGACCCAGTAGAGGTCCCGCCGGAAGTTCTTGCTTTCTTGAAAAAGGACGAAGACGTCATCAAGTGCTTGGAAGAGGGCCAATCATCAGATGATGTGCGAGGAAACTGGTTTGTCGGCACCAAAATACATCTCGGTAGTCCGAGGAACAAGGACTTTATTGCACAGCCTCGCACACAGCCCAAAACGATTAGCCCTTGCTTATTGCATGCCCACTCGATGCCATTTTGGGTGTTCACAAAAACCGGAAATAGCTACAGGCTGGTTTTGAAGGATTCAGTTCAAACTCTCGCGGCTCTCAAGAGCAAATCAAATGGATATCGCGACATCGAAACCTCAATGACAACGACCCTTGGACAGACAACATGGTCTTATCGATTCGACGGGCGCCAGTACAAGCTTTTTCGCAAAACGACAACCCCTCCGTAGGCGTGTGGCGAAGACGCAGGGTGAGTCTTCGGTGCCGCATCCCTTTGCGGTTTTCAAAGGATGCGGCTTTTGACGTTTTTCAAGTATTACTTTAGGTCTTTCCCGATGCGGAACAGCGGCCCGCGGAAGATTTCAGGAATTGGGGCGATCCGGCTTCTTGCGGCTTTGGGGCGCCGGCGAAGGCGCCGCTCCCGGCTGAGCCGCTCGCGACTTCTTTTGTTCGGTAACTGCCTCTTCGGGCGCTTCCGCAGACTTCCCGTCGGTTGTTTCCGGACTTGCAGCCGCTGCCGCGGCTTTTCTCCCCACAGGTTCCACCAAGGCGCCTTCGCCTTCGCGCACGAACGTCAGCCGATTGTGTGCCTTATCCCAATCAATGCAGACCAAGTCGCCCAGGTTGACTTGATCGGTCGCCAGCAAGTTTGCCAGCGGGTAGACGACATGACGCTCAATGGCCCGTTTCAGGTGCCGCGCCCCATATCGCTGGTCGGTTCCCTCTTGCAGCAAAAAATCCCGTCCGGCGTCCGTCACGCGGAACAAGAATTGCCCTTTTGCGGTATCCAGAACACGCTGCTGCACTTGTCCCAATTCGATATCCAGAACTTCCTGGAGCTGCTCCTTCCGCAACGGGTGGAACACCACCAGCTTGTCCAAGCGGTTCATGAATTCCGGCGAGAACTTCCGGCGCGCCGCTTCCACGGCGGTTCGTTCAACCTTTTGGTCAAGGCCACTTTCGGGCTTGTCCTTCGGCTGCACAAATCCGATTCCGCCTTCCATCAGCTCGGTAATTTCCCCGCCGCCCAGATTGGAGGTCAAAAAGATTACGCTCTTTGAGAGATCAACCTTGCGATTGTCACCGAGCGTCAAGGTCGCCTTGTCGAGAATGCCCAGCAGCAACTGCCACAAAGCGTCGCTTGCCTTCTCGATTTCATCGAAA
Organism: uncultured Acidobacteriaceae bacterium; assembly: GCA_964524045.1. Classification (GTDB taxonomy): domain Bacteria; phylum Acidobacteriota; class Terriglobia; order Acidiferrales; family UBA7541; genus Acidiferrum. The sequence goes on along the minus strand of CAZGBQ010000024.1, from coordinate 4,512 downwards.
AGCAGAAAGCTCAGTTTCAGATCATCTCTATGACTCTTCGCCAGCTCTTCCTGAGTAATCAGCGGATGGGTTTCCCGGTGGCCGAGGTAGCCCGGAGGCGAGCCGATCAATTTCGCAATTTCGTGGGAATGCTGAAACTCAGCGCAATCCACCTTGATGACTGCGCGCGCGTCCCCAAAGAGGATTTCAGCGGCGGCTTCCACGATTCGCGTTTTTCCAGATCCTGTCGGACCGAGAAACAGGAGGTTTCCTACCGGGCGGCCCGGCGAATTCAGGCCGGCGCGAAACACCTGGTACAGGTCGACGACCGCCTGCACAGCCTCTTCCTGCCCGACAATCTTTGACCGCAGCGACGAATGAAAATCAATCGTGTCCGTGCTGCGCTTGCTTGGATCAAGGGAGAGTGTGTTCTCGCTCATAACCGCCTCCTAGCGAGCCCGCCCTTGCGGGTTCACGCTGCCAAACCTTCCGCGCCTCGCCGGGCCAAACTGTTCCAATTTGACCTGGATGGTTGACTGCAGGAGCCGCAATTGTACCAGCAGCTCCCGTGCCACCACGGGCGATTCGGAAATTCGGAGGACCGGCGGAAAAACGTCCGCCAGATCGAGATTGAGCGTTCGAAGTGAGGAAATAAGTCCCTGGACTGCGGGCGAGTTGGGGTTTGCCAAGTCCACGGAGCGATTGCACTGCTCGCGCAGAACTCTCCAGTTGAGCTCCACAAACGGATGCTTCTTGGAAACTTCCTTGACGACCTCCTCGGTAATCCGCGCGCGCTGACCCAGGCGCGCCAAGTGTAGTTGCCGCACTTTTCCGCCGCGGCGCACGTTGTGCACCAGATAGAACGAATTCCCTTTGCGGCGGACAAAAGCCATAACCTTGCTCCTGCTCCATTCGGCCGGCGTAGTGTAGTTCTCTTCCACTACGCTCTACAAGATTAGACACGGAATTTTGCGAAAAGTTGCATCGTATGAGTAACGCCTTCACGCTAATCGCACTTACGGCCAATCCCTCATTACTTATTTCGTTGCGTTTCATCAGCCGTTCGCATCCTTGGACTTTCTTTTCTTCACGCACTTCTTTTTCTCCAATTCATTGGATGCTTGTGAATTCTAGACGTCTCGCCTAACATGGGCGGAGCCGCCTACCTTATCAAACCCGGCTCTCGCCTTTTTCTCTTGTTCTTCCGGCGCCGCGCACCTACGATGGCCCATCTGCGCAAGTGAAACTTTTTGAGTCTTAGGAGATCAAACAAAATGTCCTGGGATCCTGTGTACCGTCTGGTGCAACGAATTCCTCGCGGCAAGGTTCTAACCTATGGACGGCTGGCTAAAGCTCTGCGCTTGCCTGGAGGCGCGCGCACTGCGGGGCGCGCCATGGCCGGCACTCCTTCCGGAAAAGGCATTCCCTGGCACCGCGTAATCGGCGATCGCGGGGAAATCCTCATTCGCGGAACGCACGCTTTGCTGCAAAGAAAGCTTCTCGAAAGCGAGGGAGTTGCAATCGTTGAATTTCGCGTGGATTTGAAACGCCATCTTTGGGAGCCGCCGGGCTCAGTCAAACCCAAGTCCAGCAGATCGGCCAAGCTGGGCAAATCAAACAAACTGAAAGATAAGACGTCCACCAAACGTATTCGAAAGTGAACCGCAGGCGGCCCCCTGCGCACAGTTGCGAGCAAAGCAGCTCTCTGCGGTATGCTATTAGCTCCGCGATTGAGCCCGGTCCCTGGTGGTGGGAAAAGCGAAATGGCCAACGCCATCCTTCAAGTGGAAAACCTCGTCAAGCGGTACGGCGAAGTCGAAGCCGTGCGCGGTGTCAGTTTTTCCGTGGAAGAGGGCGAAGTGTTCGGCCTGCTTGGGCCCAACGGCGCCGGCAAAACGACAACGGTTGAAATCCTGGAGGGATTGCGCACTCTCGATTCTGGCCGTGTTTCCGTTTGCGGACTTGATCCGCAACGCGATTCCGAGGCGCTGAAGCAGGAAATCGGCGCTGCGCTGCAAGCCACTTCCCTGCCAGACAAAATTCGCGTTATCGAAGCCATCCGGCTGTTCGCCAGCTTTTACAAGCGTCAACGCGATCCGGCGGAGCTGCTCAAGCGCTTTGGCCTCGAGGACAAACGCTCTTCATTTTATGGCCAGCTCTCCGGCGGCCAAAAACAGCGCCTCGCGCTGGCGATGGCTCTTGTCAACAACCCACGAGTTTGCTTTCTCGACGAGCCGACCGCTGGGCTCGACCCTCAGGTTCGCCGCGAGATTTATGACGTGATCGAGGAATTGAGACGCGAGAAGAAGACTGTTTTGCTGACCACGCACTATATCGAAGAAGCCGAGCGCCTCTGTGACCGCGTGGCGATCGTCGATCACGGCAAAGTGATTGCATTCGGCACTCCGCGTGAATTGAAAGCTCACTCCGGCGGCACGACGCGCATTGAAGTGCGCCTTTCGAAACCAGAATCGAACGGCACGCTGAAAACACTCGAAGGCGTGGCGGATGCGCGCGAAGTTGATGGCGCCTATGTTCTGCATTCGCAGCGCCCGCCGCAAACCATCGTCTCTCTGGTCAAGCATCTGGAATCCCAGGGCAACGAACTGGTCAGCCTCGAAATCGCCGCGCCCTCGCTCGAAGACGTTTTCATTGAATTGACGGGAAGGAGGCTACGGGATTGACCAACTTTCTCACCCTGACGCGCATGCGCGTTCGCCTCGCGTTGCGTAACAAGATGTTTTTCTTCTTCAGCATCGTGATGCCGTTCGCTTTCTTCTTTCTTTGGCTCGGCGTATTTGCCAGAGGCATTCCTGCCCTCTGTTCCTATTACCTTGGCTCCGTTCTGGCATTTAACGTCATGGGAAGTTTCTGGGGGCTTAGCGCCACCCTCGTTATGTTCCGTGAGCAAGGTATCCTTCGGCGGTTTCACGTGGCTCCGGTCACCGCCGCCGACATGCTCGCCTCAAGCGTTGTGGCCAATTTCGCTCTCACTCTGCCTACTGTCGTCGCCGAGCTAATCCTCGCTCGGCTCGTTTTCCATGTCAGCACTTTCAACAACCTCCTAGGCATCTTTATCTTCATAACTATTGGCACGATTTCCTTTGCGTCCCTTGGTTTGGTCATCGCCAGTGTCACCAACACCATGCAAGAAACTCAGGTCCTCAACCAGCTTCTGTGGCTACCTCTTATTTTTCTTTCTGGTGCCACCATTCCTCTCGCTTATATGAACCCCACGGTTCAGCGCGTTGGACTTTTTCTCCCAGCTACCTATCTTGTAAATGCCATGCAACAAACGATTGTGCATTCCGTATCGCCCGCAACCCGCTACGTCGAAATCATTTCTCTTACCTGCTGGGCGCTCCTTACTTTCTTCCTCTCCGTCCAGCTCTTTCGGTGGGAACCGGAGATCAAAACACCCCGGCGCGGCAAACTTCTTGTTGCGGCGACCGCAATACCTTTCCTCTTTTTGGGTGTCTGGGAAAATCGCACCGACCGCATCCTTAAAGAAGCGAAGTCGGCTTTTGACATTATTCAGAATCCCTCGCAGCCAGCGGCCGACAAAATACCAGCTCGACCCGCCACCTCCAACGATCCTTCCAGCAAATCGCAGAACTAGGCCTTTGACTGCCAGCTTCCGCATTTTTTCGCCCCATGATTTCCTTCTAACTTCATAGTTAGTTTCATTCTTTTTCCCGCCAATTTGGTTTCCGCGCCCGCGGTACCAGGGTGCACCCCTGATTGACGGTGCTCTCCGGCTACCGTATTCTGCAATTTGAAGGTGCGCTGAATGGGCCAGCACCTTCCCAGAGGGAGCAGGTATGCCGATTCAAGCGACCGAAAAGATCTGGCACAACGGGAAATGGATCAACTGGGACGACGCCAAGCTCCATGTCCTTTCTCACGTCGTCAGCTACGGCTCCGCCGTCTTCGAGGGCATCCGCTGCTACGAAACCACGCAAGGTCCGGCGATTTTCCGCCTCCGCGAACATATGCAGCGGCTCATCAACTCTGCCAAGATCTACCGCATGGAGTTGCCCTGTACCGTCGACGAGTTTTCGAATGTCGCCTGCGAACTCGTGCGCCTGAACAAATTGAACTCCTGCTATGTAAAGCCCATCGTTCTCCGCGGCTACGGCGACGCCGGAGTGAATCCTCTCAATTCTCCCATCGACCTCTACATGGCTTGCTGGAGTTGGGGTGCTTATCTTGGCCCCGATGCTTTGGCGAAGGGTGTGGACGTCGGCGTCAGTTCCTGGACGCGCATCGCGCCCAACACGCTTCCAGCTATGTCTAAAGCGGCCGCGAACTACATGAATTCGCAGCTCATTCGCATGGAAGCGTCATTCAACGGGTTCACGGAAGGCATCGCACTGGATTCCGATGGCCACGTCAGCGAAGGCTCCGGCATGAACGTCTTCCTTGCGCACGATGGCACGCTCTACACGCCTCCGCTAGCCACGAGCATTCTTCCCGGAATCACGCGCGACTCCATCATGAAGATTGCGGAGGATTTGCACATTCCTTGCAAGG
>CAZGBQ010000023.1:5039-31680 GCA_964524045.1 uncultured Acidobacteriaceae bacterium | reverse complement strand
GTGAAAAACTGGAGCGTCCGCCTCACGTTTTGACTAATTAGCGCGACCCGCTCAACTGGCTAGAAAAATGGAAATTGACTGCGCGGGCATGGAAATGTGCAGCTTACTTCCTGAGAACTCCGCTCTTGCTCCGCCGAGCAGAAGTGAAAGCCGCTCGGCCTTTTGAAGTGGCGTTCCGCTCAGCGGAATGTGCAACTCCCTCGTTGCACCCGCGTTGTTGAAAGCCACGACGACGCGTTCTTCCTCCGACTCGCGCGCGAAAACGTAAGCCGTCTCGTCCGAAGCGAGATGCCACAGCCGCCCGCCGCGAAGCGCCGCATGCTCGGTGCGAATTCGCAGCAATTCCTGGACGTAAGAGAAAAGTTCCTGCTGTTCACGAGTGCGCCCGGATTGCGTAAACGCATCGTTCGCGTCCCCGATCCATCCCCCGGGGAAATCACGGCGGTTGTCCGGATCACCGCCCCCCAGCATGCCAATCTCGTCGCCGTAGTAAATCTCCGGAACACCGCGCAATGTCAGCGTCAGCCCAAAGGCCAGCTTCAGTTTTGCCGCGGAACTGCCTTCGGCGCTCGCAAACCGGGGTACGTCATGATTTGCAAAAAATGGAACCAGCAAATCGGGGCGCGGATACAGCGCATCGTGCCTCAGCACATCCGCGATGCCGCCTGCTGGCGCGTTGCGCAACAACACATCGCGCAACGTGAAATACAGCGGAAAGTCAAAAAGTGTCGAGAGCCCGCTATCGATTCCGTCATAACGACGCGCTCCACCCTGAAAAAAAGAAGTCACAGTCGGGTCGGGATGGAAGACCTCGCCAATCGTTGTCAGATTTGGATAGAGGCGCCGCAGTCCCGCGTGCCAATAAGCCCAGAACTTCCGCTCCACATACGGGAATGTATCGACACGAAAGCCGTCGAGACCCGAGCTCTCTGCCCACCAGATGCTGTTTTCCAGAAGATATTCCTCGACCAGAGGATTTTCAGTATTCATGTCTGGAAGAATGCCGAAGAACCATCCTTCCGTGAGATTTCGTTTCATCGCTGCAGGAGCGTGCGGATCGACCAGCGCTTCGAACGGGTCATTCATCACCGGCTGCCCACTGGCTTTCCCATAAAACGCGCCCTTCAGCGGCGAAAACGAATCCAGATGGTGTTGCAGCGTCCCGTGAAACCAATCAGGCAGCGGCGGATTCGAAACCCAGGGGTGCTTCGGACCAACGTGATTCGGCACAGTGTCGAAAAGAACTTTCATCTTCTCTTTGTGTGCCGCCGCCACCAGATTTTGGTAATCCTTAAGCGTTCCCAAATGTGGATCGACCGCGTAAAGGTCCACCGCGCCGTAACCATGATAATCCTCAGCCGCGCCATTCTTCACCACTGGCGTAAGCCACAACGCGCCTACGCCCAGCTCTTTCAAGTACGCCAAATGATTCCGGATTCCGCGCAGATCGCCGCCGTGATAGGCGCGCGGTTTCGCGCGGTCGTAGGAGCCAGGTGCTTCTACTAGCTCATCATTCGTGGGATCGCCGTTTGCAAAGCGGTCCGGCATGATCAGATAGATCACGTCATCCAGCGAAAGTCCCTGAAATTTCCCCAGCGTCGGCGTTCGCGCAGCTAATGGCAATTCGAACGAGGTCGCGCCCTTTGGCGTGGTAATCCTGCAAACCGCTGTTCCCGGCTTTGTGTTCGCTCCGATTTTCAGCCACGCAAAAAGATAGCTCCCACCGGCTGCGGCTTGCGTGCGAGAAACCGCTATCGTCGGCAGATTGCAAGAAGCGTGGGTTGCCTGCAAACCCTGCCCGGAAAGAAGCAGCATCACTTCTGGTGTGAACCCCACCCACCAATTCGGAGGCTCGACCTTTGTGACTTTTGGAGCCGCTTCAGGGGCGTTTTGCTGTGCGTTTGCGCATAGAGCAACATAGCTCCACTCCAGGAGAGTGAAAGCAGCCAGAAGGATCAGTCCCTTTGACTTGCGTTTTGGAGGAGTTCTTCGCGAGGGGATTAGGAATCTTTTCACCGCAAGAGCATAGGCAAAAAGTCACTGTCGCGCCAGTTTGGAAATTCCGAGGGCTTAACGGAACACTCGGAGTTCAGCGGCTTCACGGCGCCGCGAAAACCAACTCGCCGAACGCTTCCGGGACGTGGAAATTGGGGGAGGGCGTTCCCGTCGGGCACCACGCCGAATAGAATCGCGGCTCCTCGATTCCTTCCACGCGATAAAAATTCGCTCCCCACGTAGCGGTTGGATCGAAGCGCGCAACAAGAGAGCGCATCGGTATGGCAAGCTCCGCGGTCCATATCTTGGAACGCTCATCCAGAACGACACGCCGCTTTAAAGCGCTCTTCAAATCGCGCTTCTCATGCGGCGCAATGTCCAAATCGATCCAGAAGCCGTTGGGACTGACTTCGAATTCTTTGTATCGCCGAAGATGCGAGCAGTCCGGCTGAAGAAATGCCTCAGCGACATCGCGGTCCCAAAGTTGGTCCCGGCGCCCATCCGGCTCCGCATCGGGAAAAACCGTAATGGTGCGGTAACGCGCTTGAAAACGCAGAAACAAAGTTTCGACCGTCCACAGCAAACGCACTTCAGTCTCCCTGGTTGGATCCGCATTTTTTCCTTGCCAGTCTGCATCGAATCGCACGGGCGCAACGTTCTTCCACGCTTCCCGCACCGGCAATCCCGCTGCGTCGCAAGACCCAGCCATTCGAACCGCCACCACTTGATTCATCAGACTCTTTCGCGCGTCCACGCTAGCTTACTCGATTCGACTTGATTGGGGGCGCCTTGCCGCTGGCTCCCGACATGCCGCCGACTCTTTGCGCACCGCCGGATCATTCAATCTGGGTCCCGTATTTATGCCGTGCTAGCATCAAGTTTGGCTCTTCCATCACATCACCTAATTTCGTCGAAACGAAAGATCTACGGGAGTACAGGAATGATCGAGCCTGTCAACGAGGAAGAATTTTCAGCGCAAGCTACGAAGCGCGGACCGGACCAATTCCAGTTTGTAAAGTTGCGTTGCGAAGGCGGCGTGGCGCGCATGACCCTCGCTCGCCCCGAGCACAATCTTCTCAACGAAGCCATGCTTCGCGAAATGGCCGACGGCATCATTTACGCCGGCGAGCGCGACGACGTCAAATTGATCGTCCTTGATTCTGCATGCAAGGTATTTTGCGGCGGCATCGACGTCGGCGAGTACACTTCACAGCGTGTCTTTCAAATGCTCGACGCTTTCCACGCCACGTTCGCCGGCATGCTCGAACTCGGCAAGCCCGTCGTTTGCGTGGTGAACGGCCCGGCCATCGGCGGCGGCGCGGAGCTTGCCGCTTTCGGAGATCTTGTGATTGCCACACCGAAAGCGCGCTTCGCGCAGCCGGAAATCAGCATCGGCGTTTTTCCGCCGCTTGCCTCCACCATTTTGCCGTTCCTTGTCGGGCCAAAGATCGCGCTCGAACTCGTCTTGACGGGAGAGCCCATTACCGCCGAACGCGCCCTCGACCTTGGCATCGTGAATCGCCTCGTTCCCGAAGCACAGCTCGAACAAACCGTGAACGATCTCGTGAATCGCATCAACGGCCATTCCGGCGCCGTGCTCACCATGGCCAAGAAAGCCATTCTTGGCGGAATGGGCTTGTCGTTGCGCGACGGCCTCAAACACTCCATGAACATTTTCCTCAACGAACTCTATCGCCTGGAAGATTCCCAGGAAGGTTTGCGTGCGCTGGTCGAAAAGCGCAAGCCCAATTGGAAAAACCGCTAGCCCGTGGTATCACTTCTCCGTGACTGAAAGCCAAGCGATCTACTGGGCTATCGCAGCTGGCATTATTCTTCCCTATCTTTCGGCTGGGATGATCCGGTGGTGGAGGCAGTCTCGAGATCCCCGGCCACTTCCAACCGAGCGAGTTAATGCATACGTTGCCCTTCGCAACCAAATCTTGAATTCTCAGCAGCCGCATCTAAGCGCATCGACCTCGGAAGCGCCAAGCGATCCCTGGGCTGTCGTGATGGACTGGGGGCGGCCGCACGGAACTGCCACAGTGGTCGCCGTCTCAGACGGAACTGCTAGCATTTATTACAGCACGGGGGGGCTCAATCGGCGGGGGATATGCACGCGAGAGCATCCGTAACGCTGCATTGCACGCAGTTTCCATTGCCGCGAGATTTCTAGACCATATGCAGCTCACCGAGAATTTTCCTCTTCCTGAAGTGGATGGATTCGCTTTCTACGTCGTGACAAAGAGAGGAGTATATGCAGCAAAGGCATCGCTTGATCTTCTGCGTACAAATCAGCATCCCCTATCGGAGCTCAACATCGCCATGCAAGCTATCATTACCCAATATCGGATAATGGAATCCACTGCCAATTGACACTCCTCAGTGCGCGGCTTACACTGAGTTTTCAATTTGCAGGCAAGGGAGCGGGGAAGGCCGTGTGAATCGGCCGCGGTCCCGCCACTGTGATCGGCTCGCCAAGCCGTAAGCCAGGCCACCCTCCCGTGCCGCAGAGGCCCGCGTCCTTCGCGAGAAAGGGCGAAGCCGCAAGCCCCCGGGCGTCTCGTGGGGCTTTTTTGTTTCGATAGGAATTCTCCCAGGCTCGAAAGGTGCGGATGAAAAAATTGCTGCGGCGTCGCTTCGGCTCGGCGGTTTGCACTGGCTTGGCTCTTTTCTTGTGTGCATGTCCTGCGTCTCACGGACAAAGCGCCACGACGCCTTCCCCGGATGCCGCCGCTTTCCGTGAAGTCGTGGATGAAGCAGGCCGCACCGTACGGATGCCTCAAGCTGTCCGCCGGATAGTCTCCTTGGCGCCCAGCCTCACGGAAACCATCTACGCTCTCGGCTTACAGGATCGCCTCGTCGGCGACACCAATTACTGCGATTATCCTCCCGAGGCGCAGAAGAAAACCAAAGTCGGTGGCGGCATCAACCCCAGTCTGGAGATGATTGCCTCACTCCGTCCAGACCTCGTTCTTGTCGCCAAATCGTACAACCGGCTGGAAACCACGCAATCCCTGGATGTGCTCGGCATTCCTTCTTACGCCATCGACCCTCACTCGGTCGACGATGTCATCGCTTCCACGAAAACCTTAGCGCGCATGCTTGGCGTTCCCGAAGCAGGTACGTCCGTCGCCAGCGACATGCAGCGCCGCCTCGGCGACCTCCTCTTCCGTGTTGGCGCTATGCCGCCGAAGCATGTCCTCTTTGTGGTTTGGACGCAGCCGCTCATTTCCACCGGCCGGAATACTTTCTTGGCGGACGCTTTGCGTTACGCCGGAGCCATTTCCATCGTCGATTCCGCGCAAGACTGGCCGCAGGTGAACATGGAAGAAGTCGCGAAGCTACAGCCCGATTATCTGGTCTTTGCCGATTCGCATGCCGAGAGCGTCTCGCGCGAAGTGGAAACGCTCGCCACGCTTCCCGGATGGAAGATTCTCAACGCCGTCAGCAATCGCCGTTACGCGGTGATCAGCGATGCCGTGAACCGGCCCGCGCCGCGCATCGTCTCGGCCATCGAAGAACTTGCCCGTCAATTGCACCCCGAAGTCTTCGGCGAGAAGCCAGCCAAGGCAAATGAAAGAATCGATCGAGGGAGTCCTCTTGTACGACCCTTGCAGGAGGGTCGCACCGGCAACGGAGGCTGCGCATGCGGCCGCTGACCCTCCGGAAGCTCCTGCTTCAATGCTTCGTCCTTTTAGTCATCTTGTTTGTTGTTGTCATCATCGCCCTAAAGTTTGGCGCTGTGCCCGTTTCGCTTTATGCATTCGGGCGTGATCTGCTCCGCGTGATCATCGGCCAAAGCAGCCAAATTTCCAGCGATTATGGATTGATTGTCCAGAACATTCGCTTCCCCCGCATCATGCTCGCTATCATTGTGGGAGCCTCGCTCTCCGTTGCAGGCACCAGCTTCCAGGCGCTGCTTCGCAATCCGCTTGCTGATCCTTATGTACTTGGCGTCTCGATGGGCGCTTCCGTGGGTTCTATCCTCGCGCTCATCGCGGTGCCCCACCTCCCGATTTCTCCACTTGTCGCCGCGCTGCTGACTCCCCTCGGTGCATTCCTGGGAGCGGGTGCAACTGTCACAGGCGTCTATTTCTTGGGCCGCCGCGAAGGTCAAATCGACAGCACTGCGTTGTTGCTTGGCGGGGTGATTGTTTCCTCATTCCTGTCCGCCATCATCATGTTCCTGATGAACACGCACAGCAGCAATCTACGTGGATTTTCTTTTTGGCTCATGGGCGACCTCTCTACGCCCTTGGTGAGAAATGCGTACTCGTTTGCGGGGCTCGCTTTTCTTCTGGCCGCCGGGGCAATCTACACGACTGCTTCCGACTTGAATCTGCTGCTGGCTGGCGAAAAGGAAGCCATGCATCTGGGCGTGGATGTCCGCCGTGTTCGCCTCGTCGTCTACATCGGTGCTTCTCTGCTGACCGGATTGGCGGTTTCGGTGAGCGGCGCCATCCCGTACGTCGGCTTGATTGTGCCTCACGTAATGCGTTTCATTTTCGGGTCGGATCATCGCACGCTCTTGCCGACAGCCGCGCTCGGCGGGGCCATCGCCGTGGTTATTGCGGATACCCTCGCGCGCACCGTGGTTGCCCCGACGGAAGTTTCCGTTGGCGCTGTCACCGCCGTCGTGGGCGCGCCCCTTTTCATCTATCTTCTGCGGCGGAGGCTTGCATGAGCCGCGGGTCCGCTCTCGCCCGCGTTCCCATCGACGCCCGCATGAGCGGCGAAACTCGCCTCGCCGTTGAGCAGGTCAGCTACGCGTATTCCGCAAATCCTGCGCAAGCGCCCCTCTTCACTTTGGAAGCTACCAGCTTCCAAGGCCGTCCAGGTGAGATCGTCGCAATTCTTGGGCCCAACGCCAGCGGCAAATCCACTCTGCTTCAATTGATCGCCGGGATTCTCCATCCCCTCTCTGGTCGCATTCTGCTCGACGGTTTCGTCACCCACTCGCTCAGCCCCCGCACGCGCGCCCAACGCATCGCCATGGTTCAACAAGAGAGCCGCTTGCTCTTTCCCGCGCGTGTCTGGGAATTTGTTCTTCAAGGCCGCCACGCGCATGGCCGCTCGCTCCGCTTTGAGTCTCCGGACGACGTGCTAATTGCAGGAAACGCTCTCGCTCAAGTCGGCGCCGCCGACCTCAGCGACCGCTGGATGGATCAGATCTCCGGCGGTGAAAAGCAGCGCGTAATTCTTGCGCGCGCTCTGGCACAGCAGCCGCTGCTCTTGCTGCTTGATGAACCCACTTTGCATCTCGACATCGCTGCGCAGGTCGGTCTGCTCGACACGCTGCGCCGCCTCGCGGCAGAAAACCGTTACACCGTGGTTGTTGTTACACACGAACTAAATCTCGCGGCCGAGTATGCGGATCGAATTGTACTCATGCAGAGCGGCCGCTGCTTGCGCGTCGGTCCGCCAGCCAGCATTTATCAGCGCGAATTGCTCGAACAGGTTTTCCAGACTCCTCTGAGTGTGGAGATGCGGGCCAACGGGCGGCCTCGAGTCGCCGTATTGCCTCGCACGTAGTTGTTTCGGCAGTTTTTCTCGTTCATCCCAACCCTGCGGCGCAGTTCCGCAGACCACAATCACCGCGGACTTCGTGCTCGGGAAGACGGTTCGCTTGCCCAACTCCGTTGGAACGGCAAGCAAATCCGTCGCCGCCGCGCGACTGTAAGGCGGAAGCCGCTCACACGCGCGACCTGGCAAGGGTCGCACCCGAAAAATTGTGGGCGCTTGAGGGTCAACCCAGTAAGGGTTGCGCTTGAAAAGCTCGCAGGCCACTGCGGCAAATCGTTCGTGGTCAACTGCGCAGGGTTGCAGTTGAGTACTTCCGGGCGTTACCGCGGGAAGGCTGCGCGCTGTTCCTGCCGCCAAGCCAGGAGACCGGCGAAGTCTGCAGCCTGTGCGCTCTCGCTCGCGCCCAGGACAGCCTTCAAGCTCCCGCGCGTGAGGGAGCGGAGGACACCATGAAAACTACTCTGCCTCGTTCTGCTTTTCTTTCTCTCGCAGTTCTCGCCCTTGGCTCTTCCTTGCAAGCTCAAAGCAAATCGCCGGATGCACAACTCTCCGGCAAACTCACGGATCTATCTGGATACGGCGTCGGAGGCACCCAAATCACCGCGCGATTCGAGAGTGGCTCCAATTTGCCCGCTGCCACGGCCACTTCCAGTCCGGACGGCGCATATCTCTTACGCCTGTCGCCCGGCCGCTACCATATTCACTTTCAACGAGCTTCTTTCGTCCCGCGCGACTTCATGCTGGATCTCGCTACCGGTGAAAACCGCACGCTCGACGTCCATCTCGAAATCGAGCGCCTCTCCGAAAATGTCGTGGTCACCGCCAATGCCCAGCCTCTCGAGCTCGACCGCACGCCCGCGCCCGTGGACGTCATTGGCCACAAGGAAATTGACGACCGCCAGGCCGTTTCCCTTCCGGATCTTCTCTCCACGCAGACCGGTATCAGTCTCGCCCGCACCGGGCCGATCGGCGGCCTCACAACAATCTTCATTGATGGGGGCAACTCCTCCTTCACGAAAGTGCTCATCGACGGCACCCCCGCAAATATTCCCGGCGGCGACTTCGACTTCTCCAACATCACTCTCGACAACGTCGACAAGGTGGAAATCGTCCACGGTGCGGAAAGCGCCCTCTACGGCACCGACGCCATGTCCGGCGTGATTCAAATCGTTAGCCACCGCGGGGCAACCCGCATTCCTCAATTCAGTCTTTTCTCCGAAGGTGGCAGCTATTCCTCCGCGCGCGGGGGGGTGCAAGTTAGCGGACTGTTTCGAGGCTTCGACTACTCCGCGGCGGGCTCCTACTTGCATACCGACGGTCAGGGAATCAACGACGCCGACCTAAACCGCAGTTATGCGGGAAACATCGGCTACAGCTTCTCGAGCGCCAATCAACTGCGTTTGAGCGTTCGTAGCAACTCCAGCTTCGCTGGAACTCCCGGCCAGACGCTGCTTTTTCCTGCCGATCCTTCGGCCTTCTACGATCTCCAGCAGCTCTCCGCGAACCTCACGTGGAACTTCCAAACGGGTTTGCACTGGAGCCATCAATTCTCCGGAATGGAGGCGCGCTACCTGAGTATCAGCGGCTTCCCTCCGTTCGGGAATTTTGACAATCAAGCCAATCGCGCTGGCGGCCTCGCGCAAACGACCTACTCCTTCCACAGTGGCGCAGCTACCGCCGGCTATCAGTACGAAGTGGAAAACGCGACATCCTTTGGCCTTGGAAGCGTCCATGCCCGCCGCAACAATCAAGGCGGATTTCTCGATGCCCGGTGGTCTCCCATTTCGCGCATCACCCTAAGCGCCGGAGGGCGCGCCGAAGCGAACACGAGTTTCGGGACGCGCGTTGTGCCTCGTGCGGGCGCCGTTCTTGCACTGCGGTACGGCAAAGGGCTCTTGGGAGACACACGTGCGCGCATTGCCTACGGCCAGGGGATCGAAGAGCCCACGCCATTGGAATCGTTCGACAGCGACCCGTGCAGCCCTGGGAATCCCAACTTGCGCCCGCAGCGCAGCCGTACCTTCAATATCGGCGTTGACCAGTACTTTGATTCCGACCGCTATCGCGTCTCCGCCATTTACTTCGCCAACGAGTTCCGCGACTTGATCAGCCCGACGCCCGGCACTCAGCCCGGTTGCCCGTTCGGCAGTATCACGTTTCTCAATACAGGTCTTTCTCGCGCACACGGCGTCAACTTCAGTTCCACTGCCCGCCTCACCCGCTGGCTCTCACTCAACGGAAATTATTCCTTCGATAACACGCGGGTGGTGAAATCTTCTACCGCCGGAACAGGATTTCAGGAGCCCGGCGACCATCTGCTGCGCCGCCCCGTCAATTCCGGCAACGTCTGGCTGAACGCCGGCTATCACCGTTTCAACTTCAACATCAACGCCTACTTCACCGGCGCGCGCGCGGACAGCGACTTCGACGGGCTTGACCTCAACCGCAATCCGGGATACGCGCGTTTCGATCTCGCTTCCACTTGTCTCCTTGCGCGTGGATTTTCCTTTTACGGTCGCGTGACCAATCTTTTCGACAAACAATACCAAGACGCCATCGGCTTTCCTGCGCTTGGCCGCGACTTTCGCGTCGGCCTCAACTATCGCTTCTCCGGAAGGAACTAGCGTTGTTAGTTGCTGAACCCATCCTATTCTGCTGGAGCGGTGGCAAAGACAGCGCCATGGCGCTGCACACGCTGCTCCTGCAGAAAGAATTCCGCGTCACCGCTCTCCTCACGACAGTGACAGAAGGCTACGACCGCATCAGCATGCATGGCGTCCGCCGCGAGCTTCTTGAACTACAAGCTGAATCTATTGGCTTCCCTTTGCACGAAGTTCGCATCCCTCCACAATGCGTAAATCCAATCTACGAGGCGCGGATGGAACAGGCCTTGCGCCAGCATTACGACCAGGGCGTTCGAAAAGTCGCCTTTGGCGATATTTTTCTCGAAGATCTGCGCGCCTATCGCGAGAAAAATCTCGCGCGCATGGGCATGACCGCGCTCTTTCCCATCTGGAAGCGCGACACCTGCGAACTGGTTCGCTATTTTCAAGCGAATCGTTTCCGCGCCATCGCGGTATGTATCGATCCTAAAGTCCTCGATACCAGGTTCGCCGGTCGCGAACTTGACGAACCCTTCTTCCGCGATCTTCCGCCCAACGCTGATCCTTGCGGCGAAAATGGCGAATTCCACACTTTTGTCTTTGACAGTCCCATCTTCCGCTGGCCCATTCCCGTTCGAACCGGAGTAGTCGTCCACCGCGATGGTTTTGTCTTTTGCGATCTGCTCTCCGTCGAGCACTCCGCCGCTGTCATTCCGAGCCAAGGGCCGCAGCCTTTGCGGCCCGCGCGTGAGGAATCTGCTCTTTCTGCAAGAACGCCAAAGGAGAATTCCATCAATGAATAGCGAAAACTCCCGTCCGTATCTTCTTTATCGATTGTCGCTCGCTCTCGGCATGATTGTCGTCGCTGCCGCGCTCCGCATCGCTCCCCACCCCTGGAATTTCACCCCGGTTGGAGCGATGGCTCTTTTTTCCGGAGCGCTCATCCGCGACCGACGCATCGCGTTTCTATTTCCGCTCCTAACGCTTTTCGCCGGCGACACCTTCATCGGCTTCCACAAACTCATGCCCATCGTCTACGCCAGCTTTCTTCTCAGCGTTCTCATTGGCCGATTTCTGCAAAGCCGGCGCACCCTCCCACGCATCAGCGCCGCCACACTTGTCGGCTCCGTTCAATTTTTTCTCATCACCAATTTCGCCGTGTGGTGGCTGCTGAATTCCTATCCTAAAACCGCTGCCGGTTTGGCCGCTTGCTACCTCGCAGGACTTCCATTCTTCTGGAACACTCTCGCGGGCGACGCCGTCTATACTGCTCTGTTCTTTGGTGCTTTCGCGCTCGCTGAACGCTTCGCCCCCGTTCTTCGCGAGCCAATCCCAGCCACAACCAGATGACGCTCCGAAGCGTCCAGGCCGCCTGAGCCTCCGTGCCGTGATGCTATAATCTTTGTCTCTTCATGGCGAAATCTGCTCCAGAGGCCACCATCGCACCGGAAGTCCTCGCAAAATACGAGCCGGTCATCGGCTTGGAAGTCCACGTCCAGCTCCTCACAAAGACCAAGATTTTCTGCGGCTGCTCCACGCGTTTCGGCGATCCACCTAATACCAACGTCTGTCCGGTCTGCCTCGGCTTGCCCGGTGCGCTACCCGTGCTCAACAAACGCGCCGTCGAAATGGCTATGCGCGCCGCGCTTGCGCTCAACTGCACCGTGCAAGAGCGCTCGCGCTTCGCTCGAAAAAACTATTTCTACCCGGACCTTCCGAAGGGCTATCAAATCTCCCAATACGAGTTGCCCCTCGCCACGGGCGGCCGGCTCGACATAGAAGTTGGCGGGTCCACAAAACGCATCGGCATCACCCGGCTTCATCTCGAGGATGACGCTGCTAAAAACCTTCACGAAGGCTTCTCGCAGTCCGCTACCAAGTCTTACATCGACTACAACCGTGGCGGCACGCCGCTCGTCGAAATCGTCTCCGAGCCGGACATTCGTTCTTCCGAAGAGGCCTACGCCTATCTCACCGCGCTTCGCCAGATCATGCTCTACACCGGCGTGAGCGACGTCAACATGGAGGAAGGCTCGCTCCGCTGCGACGCCAACGTCAGCGTGCGTCCGCGCGGCTCCAAGGAATTCGGCACCAAAGTCGAAGTCAAAAATCTCAACTCCTTCCGCTTTCTGCAAAAGGCGCTCGAATATGAAATCGAGCGCCACATCGGCGTGCTCGAATCCGGCGGCCGACTCACACAGGAAACGCGCCTGTGGAATCAAGCCGAAGGCCACACCGTCTCTATGCGCTCGAAGGAACGCGCGCACGACTATCGTTATTTCCCAGAGCCGGACTTGCTCCCCATCCACATCCATGCGGCGTGGCGCGAAGAGGTTCGTCGCTCGCTCCCCGAACTTCCCGACGCCAAGCGCGCCCGCTTCGTCAGCTCCTTCGGCATCACACCATACGACACCGAAGTTCTCACCAGCACCAAAGCGCTCGCCGATTATTTCGAGTCCGTCGTCAAAGCAGGCGCCCCCGGCAAAGCCGCCGCTAACTGGATGCAAACCGAGCTTCTACGCCGCCTCAACGATTCCGGCAAAGAAATTCAAGCGAGCCCGGTCACCGCGCAATCGCTCGCCGAGCTCGTTTCGCTCGTGGAGTCCGGCAAAATCACAGCCGCGGTCGGCAAAAGGGTTTTCGCGGCCATGTTCGACTCTGGCCGCACCGCCGCCGAAATCGTCGCTGCCGAAGGCCTTGGCGCTCAGGTCAGTGAATCCGCCATCGAAGCAGCCGCCCGCGACGTCATCGCCAAGAATCCCGACAACGTTGCCAAATACAAATCCGGCAACGAAGGCGTCTTCAAGTTTTTCGTCGGCCAGGTCATGCGCGCCACCCGCGGCCAGGCCAATCCCCAGTCCGTCAACGACACGCTTCGCAAACTCCTGTCCTGATTTTGAGTGCGGCGGATTGTCTGCCACAGGCGGGCTTGACGCCCTTGCTTTGCTGAAGGTGAGTGTCAGGGCGGAAGAGGGGCTAGGCTAGAAAGCCAACGCTATGCCAATTACTTTTCCGCTTTGGCGGCGGGTTCTTTGGCAGCCGCATCCTTCGTAGCGGCGTCTTTCGCAGCAGCCTCTCTTGCGGCGGCTTTTTGTTGCGACTCGCGATACCAATCGAAAGTGATCTTCAGGCCTTCCTCAAAACCGACCAGGGGCTCATAGCCGAGGGATGCCTTCGCCAGTGAAATATCCGCTTGGGAGTCGCGAATGTCTCCGTCGCGGGGCGGATCGTATTTGGCGACGAGCTCTTTCCCAGAGATTTTCTGTAGCGCGGCGAGGACTTGATTGAGAGAGATGCGGTCACCACAGCCCACGTTGAAAACTTTGCCGGCCACGTTGGGGGCTTCGCAGGCAAGCAGATTGGCGTGGACAGCGTTGTCCACGAAAGTGAAGTCGCGCGTTTGTTCGCCATCGCCAAAAACCACGGGTTGTGTGTCCTCCAGAAACGCCGTGCAAAACTTGGCGAGCACACCGGAATACGGAGAACCTGGATCCTGGCGCGGGCCAAAAATATTGAAATAGCGGAGAGAAACATTTTCGAGGCCGTAGCAGCGTCCGAAGGTCTGTGCATAAAGCTCGCTCACGTACTTGGTTACACCGTACGGAGAAACCGGCTCGGGCTGCATGGTTTCGATTTTGGGGAGAGTAGGCGTCTCGCCGTACGCCGCAGAGGATGCGGCGATGACCACGCGCTTCACCTTCATTTCCTTTGCCGCTACGAGCACATTGAGTGTGCCTTCGATATTGATTTTGTTCGTGTCGATGGGATCTTTGACGGAGCGAGGAACGGAAGTGCGAGCCGCGAGGTGCAGAACGTATTCTGCTTCATGCATGGTTTTGCGGACGACTTCGATATCGGTGACGCTGCCCTTGATGAGCGTGATCTTGTTGCGGCATTCGGCGAGGTTTTCTTCTTTGCCGGAGGAAAGGTCGTCGAGAACGACGACGCTATGGCCACGGCGGACAAGCTCATCCACGGTGTTCGAGCCGATGAAGCCCGCCCCTCCCGTCACGACGTAACGCATTCGGGAAATCCTCCTCAGCTTTTGCGACCGTCGCAACGGCGGATGGCCGCAGTGTGAAATGCGTGCCCGGGACAGACGGCTGGCCCGCGTTTTGATACGCTCATAGTCGCGGCGTTCGGCGAAGGGAGCCGGATGATTTCCGCGTACTTTCCGTTATTGTACGACGGAACGCCGCAGGCGAGCGGTTGTTTCCAGGGAGCTGTGAATAAGAAGCATGAGCCAGAAGGTCACCATCGGAATTGGCGCGCTGGTGGCATTGAGCTGCGCGGCCGGAGCCTTCTTCTGGCTGCACGCGCGCAGGGGGCAGCCGCTCCCCGATGTGGTTATTGCGGAGCCGCCGGGATTTCACGAAACCGCACCGGAAAATCGTCCCCCAAACCCAAAGCCTAAGAAGCCGTCCGTCGCCGATGAGTCGAAAAAGCCCGCGTCCGCGCCTCCAGTGGAAAACAGCCTCCAGTTGAAGGCCGGGGAGGTCCTCGACTACACGGCAAATGTCTCGAAACTGAGCAATGTGGCGACGCTGTCGCTGAAGATCGCGGGAAAAGGAAACTTCCTGGGCAAGAACGTGTGGCATCTCCAGGCCTCTGCCCACACGCTGAACCCCTTGCGCATGATTTTTGAGCTGGATGATCAATTTGATTCGTATAGCGATTCGAGCTCGCTGGCGTCGCTGCAGTACGAAATGCACTTGAACGAGAGGGGGCAAAAGGTCGAATCGGTGCAACGCATAACGGCCACAGGCAAAGAACCTGCTCCGGCGGATGCGACGGAGGCGCGGGTTGTGCCGGGGACGCGTGATCCTTTGGGGATGATGCAGTTCCTGCGGACAGTGGACTGGAAAGCGACGCCACAGGTAAGCAGTCCGGTGTATGACGGGCACAAACTTTACGATGTGCGAGCAAAGCTGGCGGCGGGCGCGGTGGCGGTCAATGTTCCGGCGGGGAATTTCACGGCTACGAAAATCGACATTCGCGTGTTCGAGAACAAGGTGGAGATGAAGGACGCCTCTTTTATTTTGTACCTCACAAATAATTCCGCGCGGACCCCCGCGCTGCTGGAGGCGGTTTTGCCGTTTGCGACGGCGCGCGTCGAGCTCTCGAAGTTGCAATAGGAAAGGACGAAATCTTCGCGGGCGAGTGTTGCCTAGCAGTGGACAATTTTTTCGCGGTGGCGCACCACGCGGCGCGTGGCGTTGCGCGTGTCGATGACCAGCCTCGCGGCATCCACAATCGCCACGTAGTCGTAGCTGGAATGGTCGGTGGCGATCACCACAGCGTCGTAGCTTGCCAACGTTTGTGGATTCAGCGGCACGGACTTCATGTGCTCGTAATTGTAGTGGCGCATTTTGTGAAGCTGAGGGAAGTAGGGATCGTTGTAATCGAGCGTCGCGCCGCGCTGCTGCAGGAGCTGCATAATCTTTAGAGAAGGAGATTCGCGCAGGTCGTCCACATCTTTTTTGTAAGCGACACCCAGAACCAGGATCTTCGAGCCTTTTGTGCTTTTCTTGTGATCGTTGAGCGCGCTGGCGATCGCATCAGTCACGTGATAAGGCATGGCCGTGTTAACTTCGCCGGCCAGCTCAATGAAGCGCGTGGCGAAATCGTATTCGCGGGCTTTCCAGGAAAGGTAGAAAGGGTCGACCGGAATGCAATGGCCGCCGAGGCCGGGTCCCGGATAGAACGGCAGGTAGCCGAAGGGCTTTGTCGCCGCGGCGTCGATGACCTCCCAGATATCGACGTTCATGCGCAAGCAGAGCTGCTTGAGCTCGTTGACAAGCGCGATGTTCACGCACCGAAAGATATTTTCAAGGAGCTTGGCCATTTCCGCTGCGCGCGTGGAACTCACAGGAATCACGCGGGCAACCACCTGGGCGTAGAGCGATTGCGCGGCGCGCCCGCTGGGCGGATTCAGGCCGCCGACGACCTTGGGGATCTGAGCCAGCCCGTATTGTTTGTTGCCGGGGTCTTCTCGTTCCGGAGAAAAAGCCAGCCAGAAATCGCAAGCGATATTTTCGTTTTCTTGGCCCGCCACGACTGGGCAGCGCAGGCCGCTCTTTTCCAGAATCGGCAGGACCAGCTCTTCGGTGGTGCCCGGGTAGGTCGTCGACTCGAGAACTACAAGCTGCCCTCGCTGCATGTGCGGATAAATCGAGAGCGCGGTCTGCTCGACATAACTTAAATCGGGTTCGCGGCGCTCGTCGAGGGGCGTGGGGACGCAGATAAGGATGGCGTCGGCGTCTTTGAGCCGGGCGAAATCCGTGGTGGCGAAGAAGTGACGGCTGATGACGAACTGCTGGATCTTGTTCTGAGGGATGTGCTGGATGTAAGAGCGGCCGGCATTCAGCATGCTCACCTTGCCAGGATCGGTGTCGAACCCAGTGACTTTGTGCCCTGCTTCAGCGAAACGCAGTGCGAGAGGCAATCCGACATAACCGCAACCGATAATCGCCACTTTGAGCTGCGCGCCTTTGAAGAACTCTGGTTTACGTTCGATGGGCATGATCCCGTCCGCTTGCTGGAGAATACCTGACCTGGAGCACGGGGAGGTCAGCGAATTTGTTTCTTCTGAGATCCGCCTTGGCCCGCGGCGGCTACTTGCTCGATCCAATCGAAATCAGGCCAACGTGACGAAGACATGTAAATATAGCAGTTTCTCCGTAAACAAAAAAATAAGCCCAGGTCGCGTATCACAGCCGGTTGGCGGAAGTTGCTACGGAGTCAGGGACAAGCGAAGATAGACGCGGCATCCTTTGACCATCATTCGCGCGCTCAGATCACCATGACTTTGACGATTCTCTTGCTGGGACTCGGTGTTGGTGTGCTGGTGGGACTTTTGGGCATCGGAGGCGGAGTCGTCCTGGTCCCCGCGTTGACGTATTTGCTGCGGATGGATCAGCATCTGGCTCAGGGCACTTCGCTTTTCATTTTGTTGCCGCCCATCGGGCTGGGGGCCTTGCGGGAGTACTGGAAGCAGGGCCAAGTAGATTTGCGGGCGGGAATTCTGTGTGCGATGGGAATGTTGCTGGGCGCTTTCGCAGGAAGTTTTGTAGCCTTACCCATGCCGTCCCGGAATCTCAAAGGACTATTCGGATGTTTTTTGGTACTGGCGGCGATCTTGCTTTGGAGAAAATCGCGAGACGAGGACAACCTGCGTGCCCAGGACGGAGAACGGACGGATGGTTGAAGGAATTGCGCGCGACACAGGCATTTTCGCGGTCGCGTGCATTTGCGGCTTGGCTTCCGGGATGTTTGGGATTGGCGGTGGAGTGCTGCTGGTGCCGCTGCTGGGGTTGTTGTTCGCCTATAGTCAGCACCGCGCGCAGGGGACTAGCCTGGTTGCGCTGATTCCTCCGACAGGTTCACTGGCACTCGTGGCGTACGCGCGACATGGATTTGTATCCTGGAGAACGGGCTTATTGCTCATTCCGGGAGTTTTTTTGGGCGGCATCGCCGGAGGGGTCCTGGCGAAGAGACTGAACCCGCGACAGATGCGCCACGTTTTTGCGGGAATCTTGTTCGCCGTGGGCGCCTGGCAAGCGCTTAGCGCTTGGTGGAGCTGAAGGACGGATCATTCGCATGGTCGACTTGCATTGTCACATCCTGCCGGGACTTGACGACGGGCCTGACACGATGGACGAATCACTCCAGATGGCGGCGACAGCGATCGCGGACGGCATCACGCATGTAGTAGCGACCCCGCATTCTAACACCAGATATTGGTTTGATTTCAGGTACGTCCGGCGGCTGCGCGATGAGCTGCAAGCGCGAGTTGGTGATCGCCTGAAGTTAGCTACGGGCTGCGATTTTCATCTTAGTCCGGAGAACCTGGCGGCCTTGTCCGAGGATCCCCGGCCGTTCTGCATCAACCAACACGGTTATTTGCTGGTGGAATTCAACGAGATTTCCATTCCGCCTGCTGTGGATCAGACGTTGCATCAAGTCCAACTCACGGGGATACGGCTGGTGATTACACATCCCGAACGCAATGCCATATTGCGAGCCCACCCTGAACGATTGAAAGATTGGGTCAGACGCGGCTGTTTTGGGCAAGTTACCGGGATGTCGCTGACAGGAGGATTTGGGCCCGTCGCGCAGGAGATTGCGCTGCAGTGGATCGGTGCGGGAGTAATTCATGTCGTGGCCAGCGACGCGCACAATGACCACAGACGGCCGTTGCGACTACAAGCCGCGTACAGCGTTGTGGAAGAGCGCTTCGGTAAAGAGAAGGCGCGCGCCTTGTTCGTGGAGAACCCGCTGGCGGCGTTCGAGGGACGAGATTTACCGCACGTTCCGGAAGTCGAGGAAGCGGCGGAACGGCCACGCCGGAAGAGGTTCTTTTTTTTCTAAAGACGATTGAATTCCCGGAGCGGCCACATCTCGCAATCCGTCAAGGCTCCGGTTAAACTGGCGGTCCGAATTTCGGAGGAGAACGCATGCGCGCAGTAGTCACGGGCGGAGCGGGATTTCTGGGATCGCACTTGTGCGACCGCTTGATTGCCGAAGGCTGGGACGTACTGGCGCTTGACAACCTGATTACGGGCGTGGATTCGAATGTTGGCCATCTGCTGAAGCATCCGAATTTCCGGATCATCCGCGCGGACGTTTCCAACTACATTGACGTTCCCGGCCCAGTGGATTACGTGCTGCATTTCGCTTCGCCCGCGAGCCCGGTGGATTATCTGAAACTGCCTATCCCCACACTAAAAGTGGGGGCTCTAGGCACGCACAATGCGCTGGGTCTGGCCCTGTCGAAGAATGCGAAATTCCTGATTGCCTCGACCAGCGAATGCTATGGCGATCCGGAGATTTCTCCGCAGCACGAGGAATACTGGGGACATGTGAATCCCATCGGGCCGCGCGGCGTTTACGACGAAGCCAAGCGCTTCGCGGAAGCCATGACCATGGCGTATCACCGCTTCCATAAAGTGGACACGCGCATCGTCCGCATTTTCAACACCTACGGGCCGCGCATGCGCTTGAACGACGGGCGAGCGCTTCCGAATTTCGTTTTTCAGGCGCTCAGCGGAATGCCGCTGACTATTTATGGAGACGGAAAGCAGACGCGCAGCTTTTGTTACGTTAACGATCTCATTGACGGCATCTATCGCCTCATGCTATCCGAAGAGCACCTGCCGGTGAATATTGGCAATCCGCAGGAGATCACCATCCTGGAATTTGCCGAACGCATCCGAAAACATTTCAAAGATTCGCCGGCGATTGTGTTCGAGCCGCTTCCGCAAGATGATCCGAAGCGCCGCTGTCCGGATATCAGCAAGGCCAAGCGCATTCTGAAGTGGGAGCCGAAGGTAGGCTTGGAAGAAGGACTGAAGCTCACGCTCGCGCACTTCAAGCAAGTCTTTCAGCCAAAATAGAGATCCGCGAGCAGCGATTAGTTGGAAAGCGTAAATCAGAGATTACTCTCTACCGAAAGAATAGTATTCGAAACCGAGCTCGCGCATACGCTGCGGCGTGTAGAGATTCCTTCCGTCAATTACGAGCTTGCGCGCCATCACCCCTCCGGCGTGCTCCCAATTCAGCTTGCGGAAGGAATCCCACTCCGTGCAGATCAGCGCGGCATCCGCCTCCCGTAAAGCATCGTAAGGATCTTCGTGGTAGTGCACCTGGGGAAAAAGAGCGCTTGTGCGGGGCATCGCCTCCGGGTCCGTCGCGTGCACAATGGCCCCTTCCTCGATCAGGTGCTTGACAACTTCCAGCGCTGGGGCAAAACGGACGTCGTCCGTGTTGGCTTTGAAAGCTAACCCGAGGACCGCGATGCGTTTGCCTTTCACCACCCACAACGCCTGTCGAATCTTGTCGAGAAACCGCTCGATGCGCTGCTTGTTGACTTTTTCGGCGGCTTTCAAGATGTCGAATTCGACGCCGACTTTGGCGGCCAGATGAATGAAGGCTTGCACGTCTTTCGGGAAGCAAAATCCCCCGTAGCCCAGTCCTGCTTTAAGGAACTGCCCGGCAATGCGCGGGTCCAGGCCCATGGCGTGCGTGACTTCTTCCACGTTCGCGCCTATTTTTTCGCACAGATCAGCAATCACGTTGGCGTAGCTGATTTTCAAAGCCAGGAAAGAGTTCGAGGCGTGTTTGATGAGCTCCGCGCTGCTAATGGTGGTGACGAGGAATTCGGCTTTCTGGCCCGGCGGGCAGGCGCCGTTATGCACGGGACAATGAAAGCTTTTCTCGAGAATGGGCCGGTAAATCTCGCGGAGCTCCGCAGCTGAGGAAGGATCTTCCACGCCTACGACAATGCGGTCAGGATGCAAGAAATCTCCCACCGCGGTTCCCTCGCGAAGGAATTCGGGATTTGACGCCACCCGGAATTTCAGATTGCTGTTCCGGGAATAAGCCGAGAGCGCCCGGCTGAGCTCGAGCCCCGTACGCGCTGGAACGGTGCTCTTCTCGACGACGAGCTTTGGCGTTCGTGCTTCGGAGGCGATTTGACGGGCCACATGGTCAATGGCCGACAGGTCGGCTTCGCCAGACTCTTTCGGCGGAGTCCCCACGCAGATAAAGATGGCCTGTGCAGCGCGGATTGCCTCTCCCGGGTCAGCAGTATACGAAATGCGTCCGGCTTTGCGAGTGGACGTGAGGATCTCCTCCAAGTGCTCTTCATAAATGGGCACACCGCCGGCGTTGAGCTTGGCGATGCGGTCGGTATCGATGTCCGTACAAACTACCTCGTGACCTGCCTCCGCGAGACAAGCGCCGGTGACCAATCCGACGTATCCACATCCGATGACGGAGATGCGCAAGAGAACCTTTCCTATTCGGGGGCCACGGGCTGAGACCCTGAAGCTCGGTGATTTTTCAGCTTGATTATTGTGACTGAAGCGACAAAAAGAAAAAAGCGCTTCGTTAAGGGCCCTTGCTCAATGAACAGCAGCGGAAAGGAAGGGCTCCGCTGCCAATGGCGGGACGTCCCTACCGCTTTGTTCGCTTTCCCAGCAAAAGCCCGCGCAGACCTAACAGCGCGAGGCGTGGCCGGCGGCGAACTAGGTTCCAAAGGAGGCGAGTGGACTCGTCGCGATGAATTTCTCCAAGCGACTCGCGCGTTGAAGCATCCAGCAAATCGACCAGTTGCGAATAATCCCTTTGCTGAAAATGATGAAGCGCGCGGCGAATCATCCAGTGCGTGCCCAACTCGCGCCGCAAGGCCGCGAGCTCTTGGCTCCTGCCGTTTTTAAGGAGCGCTTCCGCCACGCCGAGCGCGCCGCGAAAACCGGTAACAATCCCACCGACGGTGGATACTTTCACCTGCGCTGCGGCATCACCCACCAAGTACACTTCCCCGTTTCCGATTTGCCGGCGTACCGGCACCCAGCGTTGATAAACGGGGATACGCGCCCCCTGCCATGCGAGCGGTTCAAGCCGTTTTTTTTCCATGAATCGCTCGAAGCGGTGCTTTGTCTCTTGGCCGTGCTCGCCGATCACGCCGAGCGCGCCACGCTCTGCGGATTCGGGGATGAGCCAATAGAAGTAAGGCGTATCGTCTGGGACGAACCAAACCCGCGTAGTATCGGGAGGGCAATCTTTGGGAAGGCGGACAAGGGCCTGAACTAGCGGGACTGTCTCTACGGGTGGCCAGCCAGCGGCACGTGCCACCCGACTGGCGGCGCCGTCCGCGCCAACGACGCTGTCGGCGTGAAACTCTTTGCGCCTGCCGCCGGCTTCGACCTCCAGGCGCAGTCCCCGCTCATTAGGCCCTATTCCAAGGAAGCGTGTGCCATAGGAGAGTGTTGCGCCAGCCTCCTGGGCCTCTCGAGCGAGGGCTGAGATTAGACGCGAACGCTCAAGGATCAGGTCCGGTTTTTTTAGGGCAATCTGAGCAGAACGGCCGTCGGTGAAGAGCTCGAACCGGCGAATTTCATTGACAACGCTGTCTTGCGCCAAGCTGCCCACCTGGCCGCGAAATTGGTCGGTAACGATCAAAGTGCGCGCCGCTGGCCCCAGTTGCGGCAGGGATTCGAGCACGCGGACAGGCCGTCCGCCTCGAGCCACCTTTGCGGCAGTGAAAAGTCCTGCGGTGGATGCGCCGACGACGATGACTTCCGAGTCGGCACGGTCATTCCAGGATGATGCTTTGCTGTTTTCCACAGGCATTATGCAATGCAAAAGTGCGCTCTTTCTCCTTGCCCCTGAGAGAGCTTACGCGAAAGAATGGATCTGCTTGCCAGCCAACCTGTGAGGGTCGCTTTGAGAATTGGGTTGGTGGAGCCTTGCCAGTATACAAAAATGTCTTTCAGCGGCAAAGAATGGCGAGCTTCGGACAAAGAAGGCTGCGGACTTCCTGGATGGGCGCGCAACGATTAGGATGCCTGGGAAGCGTCGCGCGGCTGGCGTTCGTACGGAGCGCGCTCGAGGTAGGCCACGCCGGCGAGGATGATGGCCAGCGCCAAGGCTCCGGTCAACAGGGCTTCGCGCGTCGATAAGTAGCTGACGATCACGGCTGTAGCGCCGGCCGCTGCACCAAGAAGATACAAAGCGACCACCGCTCCACGATGCCCTAGGCCCAGGTTGGAGAGCCGATGAGCCACGTGGTCTTTGCCCGGCGTCGCGAAAGGCAATAGTCCCCGGCGCGCGCGCGAAATGGTAACCAGCGTCGTATCGAAAATGGCCACACTCAAAATCAACGCCGGAGCCAGCCAAGATGACACATGCGTGGCGTTTTCCAAGCGCAGCTTCAGCCCCAGCGTGGCCATTAAAAAGCCCAGAAACATGGCGCCCCCATCACCCATAAAAATCTTTGCGGGCTTGAAATTCCAGCGCAGGAATCCGGTCGCCGCCCCGAGAACGGCGGCGGCCAGCGTGGTCACCAGTGTTTGTCCATTCAGGTATGCCAGCAGGGCAAAGAAAGCAGAGGCTGTGGCAGCTACCCCGGCGCACAATCCATCCATGTGATCCAAGATGCTGAATGCGGCAGTAATGCCAACCACCCAGAAGACCGTTAGTGCGGCGTCCAATACCGCGCCCGCGCGTCCTCCTAGAAGAACACTGAAGACTTGCGCGCGGATTCCGCTGAGAAGCAGAATCGCAGCGGCCAACGGCATGCCCACGAATAGCTTTACCTGATGATGGAGGATCCCGCGGTCGTCGAGGATACCCACGGCAGCCACCAATGTGGCGCCAATCAGAATGCCGGCAATCTGCGCCCGCGCCGGCCCGTTAAACGCCAGCAGGACCGCGATGACCACGGCCGCATACATGGCCAATCCCCCCAGCATTGGAATGGGAGTGCGATGCACCTTTCGCGGCCCAGGTAAATCCACCATGCCAACACGAAGGGCGAAGGCGCGAACGGGAACGACCAACATCATGGAAGCAAACAGTGCGATGAAAAAAGCGAGCAGGCCTGTGGCCATGCAACCTCATTTCATCTCGTGAGCAACTTCCGTCCAGGCTGGAGCGTCCGGCGACTCTCCGAGAGCATGCCGGGGTGGTCCCGGCTCCCAAGTCGAGCAAAGAAATGGCTGCCCCACGCAGCGCAAACACCATACCGCGATTTTGGTTCTGCGGCAATCATTGAAAAATTTCTTCACCGAATTCGTATTATTCAACCAGCGGATGGTCCGCATGGGCAGAATGCTCCGCGATTTAGCGCAGACGGACTTGCTCGAAGATGTTCACGAATTCCTGCAGCTCCTGCGCTCGATTGTAAGCCGGCGCAGCGGCCCTCGCGGCCTGACTCATATTTGTCAACTTATTTCTGTCTGTGATCAGATCGCGGACGGCGCGGATTAATTCAGCGGGCTGATCCGGATCCGCGGCAACTGCAAAACCTTGTCGCAAGCCCAGTGTAACCGCGTCTGTTTCCTTTGGCGCGACCGCGATTACCGGTTTTCCCGCCGCCAGAATTCCGTACATTTTGCTCGGCACAACCACGCCTTCCAATCCGCGCTTAATGGTAATGATGTGCGCGTCGGCGGCGGCGAGAACGGATGGAATTTTCGCAGGCGGAAAAAAGTCCAGAAAACGAATGTTACCGGAGCCCGCGGCTGCGGCTTCCACCTCTGCCCGCTGCGCCCCGCTACCTACAAAAACCAAGCCCACGCCTTCGCTCGAAAGCTTGCGCGCCGCCGTCAACAGCGTGTTCCAAGCGCCATAAAACCCCAGATTGCCCGCGTGCAGCAAGACAAAGGAAAAATTGCCGCGGATGGCGCGGACCACGTCAGGGTCGGGAACTGGCAATGGCTGGTCCGGCGGAAGAACCTCCGCCCCATCGCGTATGACCACAACACACGAGGGGTCCACGCCCTTGGCGATGATCCGCGCGCGCATGTCCTCGCCAAGGACGATGACGCGCTCGGCGCGCCGCATTGCCCAGCGATGAAGTTTCTCCCATACGCGCACAAGCAAGCCGCTCTCCAAAATATTGCCGCCGACGGCCATGTCGGGATACAAGTCCCGGATGTTGTAAACGTATGGCTTGCGCCTCAGCATGGCCACAAGCGCGCCAACAATGCCCTGGAACGGCGGATCGGTCATGGCAAAGACAGCATCGCAATTGACGAACACAGCGCGTGGAACGGCGAGCACGAGATAGCTCAGGTAGTTCAGCAGACGTTTTTTCATCTGGAACCGTGGAAATGCCGTGGATCCCGCGCGGATGATTCGAACCAAGCCCGCGATCTCCGTTCGATACAAGCGCCACGCATGCCTTTCGGTTGGGTCGTAAGAAGGCCGGCCGCATAGCACGGTGACGGCGTGATGGATGGAAATGGTGTCTGTGACGGTCTGAGCCATCTTGGCGGTCGCGGATGTGTCCGGCGGATAATAGAGATTAAGCAGCAGGATCTTCATGAGGATGCCATCGGCATCATGATCCGGCCGGTCTTGTGATGAGGAAGTCGCCGAGGACCAGTGCGTCCATCTGCGTGCGTTGAAAACAGTCAATCGCCTCTTCGGGGCGGCAAACGATGGGCTCGTTGTCGTTGAACGACGTGTTCAGGACAACGGGAACGCCGGTCAGGTCGCGGAACGCGGAAATCAAAGCATGGTAGCGCGGATTCGCTTCGCGCGTGACGGTCTGCAGCCGGCCGGTGCCGTCCACATGAGTGGGCGCGGGAATTTGCGCGCGTCTTTCGCGCCGGACTGCGTAAGCCAGTGTCATAAACGGCGACGGATGCGATTTCTCAAAATAATCCGCCGTATCTTCTGCAAGAATCGACGGCGCAAAAGGCCTAAAAACTTCGCGGTGTTTGATTCGCTGATTGAGAATCTCTTTCATTTCTGGCCGCCGCGGGTCGGCCACAATGCTGCGATTGCCTAGCGCTCGCGGGCCCCATTCCGCGCGTCCCTGGAACCACCCGAGGATTTTCCTGTCTGCGACAGTCGCCGCTGCGCGCTTTACCAACTCGCCTTCCTTCAGTTCGGCAATCGCGCAGCCTTTTTGCGCAAGCCCACTCGAATTCACTGCGCGGCGTATCTCTTCCCCTGAATACTCCGGGCCCCAATACGCGTGATCCATCACGAACGAGCGAGGTTTGTCCAGAATCTGGTGCCAGACGTAAAGAGCGGCGCCGACGGAGAGACCGCCATCTCCTGCCGCTGGCTGGACGTAAACTTGTTCGAACGGCGTGGCGTCAAAAATCTTTCCGTTGGCTATGCAATTGAACGCCACGCCCCCTGCCAGGCAAACCGTCTTTAATCGTGTTCGCTCGGCTAGCTTTCTCAACAGGCCGAGATAAACCTCTTCTAACCGCGCTTGCAGCGCGGCTGCCAGATTCCGGTGACGCTGCTCCATCGTCTGTTCCGGGGCACGCGCCGGACCCAGCTGCTTTTCCATCCCTCCAGAAAACAACCTGCCGAGCGCCGGCGTCTTGTCCGACTCCGCCCAGGACATTTCCGGACCCTTACGATGGTGCAAGAAATATTCAAGCCCCAGCTTGAACCCGTTTCCGTCAGAAGTGCCTTCAAATCGCACGATGTCGCGGAACACTTCCAGTTGCTCCGGCTGTCCGTAAGCCGCCAGCCCCATGACTTTGTACTCATCGCCAAATTTCAGGAATCCTAGATATTGCGTCACCGCGCTGTAAAACAACCCCAGCGAATGCGGAAACGTCACGGCACCGTCGATGCTCATGCGGCTCCCGCTCCCCGTTCCCCACATCGTGCTTGCAAAGTCACCGAGGCCGTCCGCGGAAAGCAGTGCCGCGCGTTCAAACGGCGAACAATAGAAGCTGCTTGCGAGATGTGCTTGATGGTGCTCGACCCGGTGGAACTTCGCGTGAATGTTTTTTGGATCGGCGTCAAACGCCTGCGCCAGCGCTTCGGGAATACCCCGGAATTTCACCAG
The DNA here is from genome assembly GCA_964524045.1 of uncultured Acidobacteriaceae bacterium. Taxonomy (GTDB): domain Bacteria; phylum Acidobacteriota; class Terriglobia; order Acidiferrales; family UBA7541; genus Acidiferrum. The sequence continues at coordinate 5,232 of CAZGBQ010000023.1, read as the reverse complement.
CACTTTGGCGCGCTCCCGCGCGAACGAGGGCATGCGGAGCGCATAGAAAATCTTGGTCCCTAGCCGCGCATAGGGATTTCTCGGTATGGCCACATGGTCGACCTCCGCCAGCGTCAACCCCGCTTCCTTCAGGCAGTGGCGAATCGCCTGCGCGGGAAATCCGGCCGCATACTTGACGCGGTTAAATCGCTCT